>NZ_SMKC01000016.1 GCF_004348315.1 Streptomyces sp. 8K308
CTGCGGGGGGCTTCGCCGCCCGGTAGGTGGCGGCGCCCCATGCCGGGTTCGCCCCCGCCCCCCGCCCCTTCTCGCGCTGCGCGCGAGGGGGTGGTGCTCCCGCGCTCGGCCCCGTGGCGGCTTCGCCGCCGGGCCACGCGGCACCTGCCGCGCGACGACCCGCCCCGGAGGGCGGGTGGGTGGCGCGGCACGACCGCAAGGCCGGGGCACCGGGCGCGTGGAGCGCGCCGGTGGCCCGGGCCCTGCGGGCCGCGCGCCGAGTGCGTAGCGGCCGGTCAGCGCCAGATCGCCGCCGGCAGTGCGCGGTTGTCGTAGTCGAAGAGGGCCTGGTTCTCCCAGGCGTTGCCTGAGTTGGGGTCGTACGGGTCCCAGCCGTTGCCCGGTACGGCCGTCCAGGCCGGTTCCCAGTAGAAGACGCCGAGGCCCCGGTTGTTCGGGACCCGGGAGATCACCGTGGTGATCGACTGCATCCACTGCAACTGGCCCTCGGGGATGGCCGGGATGCCGGCGACCGGTTCCCGCGCGGTGATGATCTGCGGGTGGCTGTCCTTGCTGTCGATGCGGAAGGGGTAGGCGGTCTCGGCGACCAGCACGTCCTTCCCGTAGCGCGCCGAGACGTCGTTGAGGTTGAACCGCAGGTCGTCGAGCGTGCCGTGCCAGTAGCCGTAGAAGGACAGCGCGATGACGTCGAACGAGACGCCCTGGGCCAGCGCGTTGTCGAACCACCAGACGGTGCCGGAGTTGTTGCCGCCCTCGGCCAGGTGGAGCGCGACCTGGACGCCGGGGGACGCGGCGCGGGCCGCCCGCACGCCGGAGTTGAGCAGACGGCCGAGCTGCGGCCAGTTGGTGTAGCGACCGTCGGGCCACAGCATGCCGCCGTTGATCTCGTTGCCGATCTGCGCCATCGCCGCCGGGGTGCCCTGCGCGCGCAGCCCGTCGAGGATGTCGTAGGTGTGGTCGTAGACCGCGCGCTCCAGGTCGTTGAAGCCGAGGTTGCGCCAGGCGGCCGGCTTGGTCTGCTGGCCGGGGTCGGCCCAGGAGTCGGAGTAGTGGAAGTCGATCAGGGTGCGCATGCCGAGGGCCTGGGCGCGCCTGGCCATGGCGAGGATCTGCGGTTTGCCGTGGTAGCCGTCGGGCGAGTTCACCCAGACCTTCAGCCGGACGTAGTTGGCGCCGCCCTCCTGGAGGATGCGGACGGGGTCGCCGGCGGTGCCGTTGGCGTACCGCCAGACGCCGCCGCGGGCCTCGCCCTTGGGGACGGAGGACAGGTCGACGCCCTGGATCCGCACCGGGGCGGCCTGGGCCACGCCGGCGGTGAAGGCGGATAACGCGACGGGCGCGGCGAGTGTCGCCGCGCCCGCGCGGAGGAGGGCTCTTCTGCGCATCTGCATCATGGGTCCCTTCCTTGACCTCATCCCCTCCTTCTCGAGGGGATCCCGACCCTCGCGGGTCGGACTTTCTGCTTCACCGCCGACAGCCCCCGTGGGCGTACCACGAGCCGAGGTCTTACACCAGCTCCACAGACGTGACTTCCCGCCAGCCCGGCGGTAGGTCCGAAGACGGTGAAGAATCTAGCCGATTTCCCCCCGTCCGTCACAGTCGGTACTTCTCTCGCCACTGACGTGCACCACCCGCACGGTCCCGGCGGGGACGACGAGGCGGCCCGCCACGCGTTCCCCGGTGAGCAGTTCGGTGCCGTGCGCCGCCAGGTCGACCTTGGCCTCGGTGGCGGTGTGGTTGATGGCGAAGACGTAGTCGCCGCCGTCGCCGCGGCGCCGCACCAGCTCGACGTCGCGCTGGAGTTCGTCACGCGGGGCGATGCCGGCGTCGACGGTGGCGGCGGCCAGCACGGCGTCGAGCCCGTCCCGGCCGATGCGCGAGGAGACGTACCAGGCGGTGCCCGCGCCCAGTGCGTGCCGGGTGACGGCCGGGCCGCCGGCGGCCGGCCCGTCGGCGTAGTGCCAGACGGGCTCGGCGCCCCTGGTGACCAGGGTCTCGGCCCAGACGTCGCCGGCCAGGCCGGGGCGTTGCATGCCGTCGGCCGAGGTCAGGCTCACCCACTCGCCGGCCCGCAGCGGCTGGAACTCCTCGACGGTTAGGCCCAGTACGTCGCGCAGCGCGCCGGGGTGCGGGCCCGGGTGGACGGCGTCGTGCTCGTCGACGATGCCGGAGAAGTAGGAGACGAGCAGGGTGCCGCCGTCCTCGACGTAGCTGCGGAGGTTGGCGCCCGCGGTGGCGGTGGCGAGGTAGAGGGCGGGCACGACGGCCAGCGGGTGGCCGGTCAACTCGCCTTCGGGATGGACGAAGTCGACAGTGAGGTGGCGGTCGTAGAGCGCCGCGTAGTATGCCTCGGCGCGCTCCCTGGTGTCCAGGTCCTCGCTCGGCCGCCACTCGAGGCGCTGCGCCCACCAGGACTCCCAGTCCCAGACCATGGCGACGTCGGCGACCGTACGGCTGCCCCTCAGGGGCGCCAACGCACCGATGTCGGCGCCGAGTTGGACGACCTCGCGCCAGATGCGGCTGTCGGTGCCGGCATGCGGGACCATCGCGGAGTGGAACTTCTCGGCGCCGAAGCGGGAGGCGCGCCACTGGAAGAACATGGCGCCCTCCGAGCCGCGGGCCACGTGGCCCAGGCTGTTGCGGGCCATCTCGCCCGCGCGCTTGGCGATGCCGCGGGTCTGCCAGTTGACGGCGCTGGTGGAGTGTTCGAGGAGGAGCCAGGGGCGGCCGCCGGCGACGGAGCGGGTGAGGTCGGCGGCCATGGCGAGGTTGATGTGGTTGCGGTCCTCCTCGGCCACCAGGTAGTGGTCGTTGGTGACGAGGTCGACCTCGCGGCCCCACTTCCAGTAGTCGATGGTGTCGCACTGGGTGGGCGAGACCATGAAGTTGGTGGTGACGGGGACGCCTGGCGAGAGCTCGTGCAGGATGTCGCGCTCACGGACGAAGTTGGCCAGGGCGCTGTCGCTGGCGAAGCGGGCGAAGTCGAGGCGCATGGCCGGGTTGGCGACGGTGGGGGTGAGCCTGGGCGGCTGGATCTCCTCCCAGTCGCCGTAGCTCTGGCCCCAGAACGCGGTGCCCCAGGCGGCGTTGACGGCGTCGAGGTCGGCGTAGCGCTCGCGCAGCCAGCGGCGGAAGTCGGCTGCCGAGGTGTCGCAGTAGCACTCGAGGACCGGCACCCCGTACTCGTTGTGCACGTGCCACATCCGCACGGCGGGGTGGCGGCCGTAGCGCTCGCCGAGCGCGGTGGTGACGCGGGCGGCGGCCTGCTGGTAGGCGGGCGAGCTGTGGCAGATGGCGCCGCGTGAGCCGAAGGCCCAGCGCACGCCCTCGCGGCTGACGGGCAGTGCCTCGGGGTGGGCGCGGTAGAACCAGGCGGGCGGCACCACGGTGGGGGTGGCCAGGTCGACGGCGATGCCGGCGTCGTGCAGCAGGCCGATGATCCGGTCGAGCCAGCCGAAGTCGTAGGTGCCGGGGGTGGGTTCGAGCTTGGCCCAGGAGAAGATCCCGAGGCTGACGAGGGTCACGCCGGCCTCCCGCATGAGCGCGACGTCCTCGGCCCAGACCTCCTCCGGCCACTGCTCCGGGTTGTAGTCGCCGCCGAACGCGAGTCGGTCCATGGCACTCTCCTTGGGCCGCCTGTGGGCCACAGTCTGGGAACGTACACAGTCTCTGCCGGACTGCATATCCCCAACATAAGCGCACAGCAACAACCATTGACAAGTGTCCGAATGGTTTCTCTACTGTGAACGCTCACAGTCTGAGCCCTCACCACACGGAGGACGCGATGAAGCTCCACCGCACCCTTGTGACCTGCCTCGCGACCACGCTCTCCGCAGCGGCCCTGGCCGGCTGCGGCGGCTCGGACGACGGCGACGCGTCGGGGTCCGGGCCGGTCGACCTCACCTACTGGGCCTGGGCGCCCGGCATGCAGGCCGTCGTCGACATCTGGAACGAGGCCAACCCCGACATCCAGGTCACCGTCAGGGAGCAGGCCGGCGGCGACGACCTGGTCACCAGGACGATCACCGCCGCCCAGGCCGGCGAGGCGCCCGACCTGGTGCAGGCCGAGTACCAGGCGATCCCGACCCTGGTCAGCAACGACGTGCTCGCCGACATCTCCGGCGAGCTCGGCGACGAGGTGGCCGACGCGTTCGCGCCCGGCGTCTGGCAGCAGGTCACCCTCGGCGGCGAGGCGGTCTACGCCGTGCCCCAGGACTCCGGGCCGATGATGTTCTACTACCGCCAGGACCTCTTCGAGGAGTTCGGCCTCGAAGTCCCCACTACCTGGGACGAGTTCGCCGACACCGCCCGCGCGCTGCGCGAGGCCGACCCGAACCGGTACCTGACCACCTTCTCCGCCAACGACGCCGGACTCTTCGCCGGCCTCGCCCAGCAGGCCGGCGCCCAGTGGTGGACCACCGAGGGCGAGACCTGGCGGGTCGCCATCGACGACGAGGCCACCCGGCGGGTCGCCGACTTCTGGGGCGGCCTGGTCGCCGAGGACGTCATCAGCAACGAGCCGATGTACACCCCCGCCTGGAACCAGGCGCTCAACGACGGCACCCAGATCGCCTGGGTCAGCGCCGTCTGGGCACCCGGCACCCTCACCACCGCGGCTCCCGACACCGAGGGCCAGTGGGCGATGGCCCCGCTCCCCCAGTGGAACGCGGGCGAGAACGCGACGGGCAGCTGGGGCGGTTCGAGCACGGCCGTGACCAACGACGCCGAGGACCGGGCGGCCGCCGCCGAGTTCGCCACCTGGCTCAACACCGACCCCGAGGCCCTGGCCGCGCTGGTCCGCGAGGGCGGCGTCTACCCGGCCGCCACCGCGGCCCAGACCGGCGACGCGCTCGCCGAGCCGCCGGCCTACTTCGCCAACCAGCCCGACTTCTACTCGCTGGCCGCCGAGATAGCCGCCGGCACCGCGCCCGCCGCCTGGGGCCCCAACGTCAACGTCGCCTACTCCACCTTCAACGACGCCTTCGGACAGGCCGCCGAGAGCCGGGGCGACTTCGCCGCCGCGCTGACCACCATGCAGCAGGCCACCGTCGAGGACATGGAGTCCCACGGCTTCCAGGTGGCTCGGTGAGCAGGACCCGCCGCCAGGCGTACGGGGCGCGGCGGCGCGCCCCGTACGCCTTCCTCGCCCCCGCGGTCGTGCTCTTCCTGCTGTTCTTCGCGCTGCCCATCGGCTACGCGATCTGGCTCAGCCTGCACCGGATCGAGGTCCAGGGTCTCGGCCTCGGCAGCGGCGCCCGCTCCGAGGTGTGGACCGGGCTCTCCAACTACGCGGACGCGCTGGGCGACTCCGAGCTGCTGGCCAGCGCCCTGCGGGTGCTCGGCTACGGCCTGATCGTGATCCCGGTGATGCTGGGTCTCGCCCTGCTGTTCGCGCTGCTGCTTGACGCCGAGCGGGTGCGCGGCCGGCGTTTCGGCCGGCTGGTGATCTTCCTGCCCTACGCGGTGCCCGGTGTGATCGCCGGCATGCTGTGGGGCTTCCTCTACCTGCCGTCGGTCAGCCCGTTGCACGACCTGCTCGACCGGTTCGGCCTGCCGGCCCCCGACCTGCTCGGTGGCGGCCCGCTCTATGTCGCGATGGCCAACATCGCGGTCTGGGGCGGCACCGGCTTCAACATGATCGTGATCTACACGTCGCTGCGCGCCATCCCCACCGAGATCTACGAGGCGGCCCGCCTCGACGGCTGCTCGCAGGCGCAGATCGCGTGGCGCATCAAGATCCCGATGGTGGCGCCCGCGCTGGTGCTCACCTTCTTCTTCTCGGTCATCGCCACCCTCCAGGTGTTCAACGAGCCGACCACCCTCAGGCCGCTCACCAACGCCATCCCCACCACCTGGAGTCCGATGATGAAGGTCTACCAGGACGCCTTCAGGGGCGGCGACATCCACTCAGCCGCCGCCACCGCCGTGATCATCGCCGTGGTCACGCTGGTGCTGTCCTTCAGCTTCCTGCGCGTGGCCAACTCCCGTAACCGCCAGGAGGAGGCCGGCCGATGACCCGCCGGATCGCACTGCTGCCCACCGCCGCGCTGCTGCTGGGCGCCGTCTACTGCCTGCTGCCCGTCGCCTGGGTGTTGATCGCCGCGACCAAGGCCGGCGACGAGCTGTTCTCCACCTTCACCTTCACGCCGGGCACCGGTCTGCTCGACAACATCGCGGACCTCAACGACTACCGGGACGGCGTCTACTGGCGGTGGATGGCCAACTCAGGCCTGTACGCCGGCGTCGGCGCCCTGCTGTCCTGCGCGGTCTCCGCGCTGGCCGGCTACGGCCTCGCCGTCTACCGCTTCCGCGGCCGGGAGGCCGTCTTCTCCGTGCTGCTCGCCGGGGTGCTGATGCCGCCGGTGATCCTGGCCGTCCCGCAGTACCTGATGCTGGCCGAGGTGGAGCTCACCGACAGCTATCCGTCGGTGCTGCTGCCGCTGATCCTCTCCCCCTACGGCATCTACCTGGCCCGGGTCTACGCGGCGGCGGCCGTGCCCGCCGAGCTGCTCGAGGCCGCCAGGGTGGACGGCTCGGGCGAGTGGCGGATCTTCCGCACGATCGCGCTGCCGATGATGCTGCCAGGCCTGGTGACGATCTTCCTCTTCCAGTTCGTGGCGATCTGGAACAACTTCCTGCTGCCGTACGTGATGTTGAGCGACGACGAGAAGTTCCCGATCACCCTCGGCCTGTTCACGCTGCTCAACCAGGGCTCCAACTCCCCGGCCCTCTACACGCTGGTGATCACCGGGGCGATGCTGGCGATCATCCCGCTGATCGCGCTGTTCCTGGTCATCCAGCGGTTCTGGAGTCTTGACCTGCTCTCGGGCGCCGTAAAGTCGTGACCTTGACTTCCTCCCCCGCCTGGAGGCGGGAGTTCCTACGGCTCGCGCCGTGGGGTTTTCTGCTTCGCCGCCGACTGCCCGCCCGGAGTTCTCCGTTGAGGTCTTACACCGGCTCCACAGACCGTCACCGCCAGCCCGGCGGCCTTGAGGTTGCGCGCCGCGTTCACGTCCCGGTCATGGGCCGTGCCGCAGCCCTCACACGTCCAGGCGCGGACGTGCGGCGGCATGCTCTCGGCAAGCTTGCCGCAGGCGGAGCACAGCTTGGAGGAGGGGAAGAAGCGGTCGACCACGACCACGTTCCGCCCATACCAGACCGCTTTGTACTCCAGCATGTTCCGGAACTCCGACCACGCCGCGTCCGAGTGGCGCGGGCGAGGCTCCGGTTCTTGACCATGTTGCGCACGGTCAGGTCCTCGATCACGAGCGTTTGGTTCTCACGCACGAGTCGAGTGGTCAGCTTGTGCAGGCCATCACGGCGGCGGTCGGTGACGCGGGCGTGGAGCCGGGCGACCTTCCGCCGGGCCTTGGCCCGGTTCGCCCCGTCGCCCTTGGCCTTCTTCGCCAGGCGGCGCTGCGCCAGAGCGAGCCGGGCACGGTCCTTACGTTCGTGCCGGGGATTGGCGATCTTCTCACCGGTGGAAAGCGTCAGCAGATGGTCAAGGCCCACATCGATGCCGACCGCCGCATCGGCGGCGGGCAATGGTTGGACACTGGGGTCTTCGCACAGCATCGAGACGAACCAGCGATCCGCGCTGTCCTGGGAGACCGTCACCGTGGACGGCACGGCGCCTTCCGGAAGCGGCCTCGACCACACGATGGCCAGCGGCTGGTCCATCTTCGCCAGCCGCAACTCACCGTCCCGGAAGCGAAACGCGGAGGTGGTGTACTCGGCGGACTTCCGCGACTTCTTCCGCGACTTGAACCGCGGGTATCTGGCGCGCTTGCCGAAGAAGTTCGTGAATGCCGTCTGCAGGTGCCGCAGCGTCTGCTGGAGCGGCACCGACGACACGTCGTTCAGGAAAGCCAACTCCTCGGTCTTCTTCCACGCCGTCAGCATCGCGGAGGTGGCGTTGTAGTTCACCCGCTCCTGCCGCGCCCACGCCTCCGTGCGGGCGGCAAGTGCCAGGTTGTAGACCTTGCGCACACACCCGAACGTGCGCGACAGCTCGGCCGCCTGCGCATCGGTCGGATAGAAGCGGTACTTGAACGCCCGCCTCGCACACGCCACGGTCATGCTCACAAACTAGTATGGCCACAGTTGAAGACCAAACCCGCGGGTCAGAGCACCGCGACCCGCCCCGGTGGCGAATCGCAGCACGTTGTCCTGCTCCGCAGGAATCCGATTCCTCCCCCGCCTGACGGCGGGGGTTTCCTCGGAGGTTCCAGGTGAGCGTGAAACCGGGAGAGCGACGCCGGCGGCCGACGATCCACGACGTGGCGCGGGTGGCCGGCGTCTCCCGGGGCACGGTCTCTCGGGTGCTCAACGGCGGCCACCACGTCAGCCCGGCCGCGGCCGAGGCGGTCAACGCGGCCATCCGCAAGACCGGTTACGTCGTCAACCGGCACGCCCGCTCGTTGATCACCGGCCGCACCGGCTCCGCCGCCTTCCTGCTCACCGAGCCGCAGGAGAAGTTCTTCGAGGACCCCAACTTCAACGTGCTGCTGCGGGGTTGCACCGAGGCGCTGGCCGCCCACGACATCCCGCTGCTGCTGATGCTGGCCGGCACGGTCGACGAGCAGCGCCGGATCGTCCGCTACGTGGGCTCGGGCCACGTGGACGGGGTGCTGCTGATCTCCAGCCGTGCCGGCAGCCCGGTGGCCGAGCAGCTGGTGAGGGCCGGCGTGCCCGTGGTGGTCTGCGGCACCCCGCAGGTCACCGGCATCCGGCTGGCGCACGTGGCGGCGGACGACCGGGACGGTGCCCGCACCATGGTCCGGCACCTGCTGGGCATCGGCCGGCGCCGGATCGGCATCGTCACGGGTCCGTTGGACACGCCGGGCGGCGTGGAGCGGCTCGCGGGCTACCGCGAGGTCCTGGCCGGGGCCGGGGTGCCGTTCGATCCTGAGCTGGTCGCCGCCGGCGACTACAGCCGGGACAGCGGCGCCCGCGCCGCCGCCGAACTCCTCGCCCGCCGCCCGGACCTGGACGCCCTGTTCGTCGCCTCCGACCTGATGGCCCAAGGCGCGCTCTCCGCCCTGTCGGACGCCGGCCGGCGGGTCCCGGACGATGTCGCGGTCGGCGGCTTCGACGACTCGGCGGCAGCCGTCTCCGCCTCGCCAGCGCTGACCACCGTCCGTCAGCCCTGGGACCGGATCAGCGCCGAGATGGTCCGGCTGCTGCTCGCCCAGATCGAGGGCCAGGACTCCTCGGCGGTGATCCTCCCCACGGAGCTGGTCCGCCGCGAGTCGGCCTGAGCCGCGCGGCCCTGGCCCACCCAACGTGCCGGTGCTGTAGCGGAACTGATTCATTCGCAAGATTGACCGGTTCCCGTCCCTCGCTAGATTGAACGCCGTGCCTGCGCCTCTGAATGCCGAAGACCCCACCACCATCGCCGGATACCGGCTCACCGCCCGCCTCGGCGAGGGCGGGATGGGAAAGGTGTACCTGTCACACACGCCCGGCGGTCGGCCGATCGCCCTCAAGGTGATCCGGCCGGAAGTCGCCAGCGACCCCGAGTTCCGGCGACGGTTCCGGCAGGAGGTACAGGCGGCCGAGCGGGTACAGGGCCTGTACACCGCGCCCGTCATCGACAGCGACGCGGACGGGCCCCAGCCGTGGCTGGCCACCGCCTACGTCCCTGGCCCCTCCCTGCACAGCGCCGTCCGGGAACACGGCCCGCTGCCGCTCCGGGCGGCGGCGCGCGTGCTGGCCGGCGTCGCCGAGGCGTTGCAGGTCATCCACGGTGCGGGCGTCATCCATCGCGACCTCAAGCCGTCCAACGTCCTGCTCGCCGCCGACGGCCCGCGGGTGATCGACTTCGGCATCGCGCGGGCGGCCGACGCCACCTCGCTGACCCGCACCGGCGTCGCCGCCGGCACCCCGGCGTTCATGGCACCCGAGCAGGCGATGGCCCAACCGGTCACGCCGGCGGCCGACGTCTTCGCCCTCGGCCTGATCGGGGTCTTCGTCACCGCCGGCTCCCCGCCGTTCGGGGACGGTTCGTCGCCGGCCGTGCTGTACCGCATCGTGCACGAGGAGCCCGACCTGTCGGGCGTGCCGGCGGAGTTGCGTGAGCTCGTGACCCGGTGCCTGGCCAAGGCCCCGGCCGACCGGCCGGCTCCGGCCGAGGTCGTGGAGATGTGCCGGCCGTTGACGGGCGGCACCCCGCTCCCGGCGGAGGGTTGGCTGCCGCCCGCCGTGAGCGCCGAGATCGACCACCACGCGGCGACGGTCACCTCGCTGGCCGCCCAGCCGGCTCCGCCGGCGACGCCCCCGGCGTCGTTCCCCGCCGCTCCGCCGGCCACGCCGTTTCCCACGCCCCCGCCTCCTGCGGGGTTCCACGCCACCGCGCCTGGCACGCCGACGCACGTCCCGCCGGCCGGTCCGGCGCCACAGCGGCCCCGTCGCGGACGGAACGCCCTGCTGGCGGCCGTTGCCGTCTGCGCTGTGGTCGCCGGCGTGGTCGTCGGCGCCACGTTGCTGGGCGGAGGCGGCGACGAGAAGGCGGGCAACAACGACGCGGCGGGTGACGCGACGTCGCAGACGCCGACAGACTCGGAGCCGGCCCCGGAAGAGGAGGAGAGCGGGGAGCCGACCGAGGAGGAGTCGGAGGCACCCACCGCCGAGCCGCCGGCCGATCCGGAGCCGGTCGTCTACGAGGACCTCTCGATCTCCGACTACTACGTCATCTCGCTGTGGCAGGACCCGCCGCGGCCGGTACGCGCGGAGGCCGGCCCCGGCTACGAGGGTGACCTCGGATACTCCGGATCGGACTTCATCCTCGAGCCTCGTCTGCTGACCACCGACGACAACACACTCGCCCTGCTCCGGCGTGACGAGACCGGCTCGCTCGACACCTGCCGCTCGGTGACCCGGTACACCGACACGCTCGTCATCGAGGAGGAGGCCCCGCCCGGCTCGGAGATCTGCCTGACCACCACCGCGGGGGACATCGGCCTCATCACGGTCAAGGACTACACGACCGAGTACGTGACCATCGACCTCACGGTCTGGCGCGGCGCCGCGCAGCAGACCGGCTGACCGCGCGCCGGCTCAGGCCGGCTGTCGTCGGAAGGCCCGGGCGCCCGCGAACAGGCAGAGCCCGGCCAGGGCGACGGTGACGGCGGCGCCGGCGGCCAGTGTGCCGTTGGCGTAGTGGCCGAGGAACGCCTCCCGCACGGCGTCCACGGTGTAGCGGATCGGCACGACCCGGGACGCGCCGTCCAGCCAGGCCGGGGCCAGGGTCATCGGCAGCAGCAGTCCGGAGAGCAGCATCAGCGGTATCGCCGCCGTGTTGGCCACGGCGGCGAACTCCGGGGCGGTGCGCGTCCGCGTGGCGAGCCCGTAGGAGAGGGCGGAAAGTGCCGCCGCCAGCACGCCCACCAGGAACAGGCCGATCAGCACCCCGGCGAACGGCGCGCGCAGCCCGAGGGCGAGGCCGAGCAGCACCAGGGCGACGGCCTGGGTCAGGAGTTGGACGACGTCGCGCAGGGTGCGGCCGAGCAGCAGGGCCAGCGGGCTCACCGGGGTGACCCGCAGCCGGTCGTACACCCCCAGGTTGCGGTCCATCAGCAGCCCGAGTCCGACGAAGGAGCCGCCGAGGAGGGTGAGTTGGACGAGCACGCCGGGGACGAGCGCCTGCCAGGACGTGCCGCCGGTGCCCAGGTCGAGCTCGGTCAGCAGCGGGCCGAAGAGGGCGAGGAAGAGCAGCGGCTGGAGCATGGCGAAGACCACGTTGGTCCGCGAGCGGAGGGTGGCCCGCAGGGCGCGGCCGAAGACGATTCCGGTGTCGGTAAGCAGGGTCACGGTGGGTTCCTGACGAGCGTTTCCTAGACGGCGAGGGGTTCGTCGGTCGCGGTGCGGCCGGTGATGGCGAGGAAGGCGTCCTGGAGGCTGGCGGCCGGGTCGCCGGCGTGGTGGCGCTTGAGCTCGGCCGCGGTGCCCTCGGCGGCGACGGTGCCGCCGTCCACGACGACGATGCGGTCGGCGAGCGCGTCGGCCTCGTCCAGGTAGTGGGTGGTGAGGAAGACCGTGGTGCCGTGCCGGTCGCGGATCCGCCGGACGAGCCGCCAGAGGTCCGCGCGGCTGGCCGGGTCGAGGCCCGTGGTCGGCTCGTCGAGGAACAGCACCTCGGGGCGGTTGACCAGGCCGAGCGCGATCTCCAGGCGGCGGCGCTGGCCGCCGGAGAGCGCGGCGGTGGGCCGTTCGAGCAGCTCGCCGAGCCCGAGGTCGTCGGCCAGCTCCTCCGCCCGGGCCGCGGCCTCGGCCCGGCCGAGCCGGTGCAGCCTGCCCTGGGTGACCAGTTCCTCGCGGCCGGGGCAGGCGGGGTCGAGACCGCCGGACTGCGCCACGTAGCCGATCCGCCGGCGGACGGCGGCCGGGTCGCGCCGCAGGTCGTGGCCGGCGACCTCGGCCTGGCCGCCGGTCGGCGGCAGCAGGGTGGTGAGCATGCGCAGGGTCGTGGTCTTGCCGGCGCCGTTGGGGCCGAGAAAGCCGAGGATCTCGCCGCGTTCGACGGTCAGGTCGACACCGCGCACCGCGTGCACGGGGCCGGTCCTGAGCCGGAAGGTCCGGGCGAGCCCCCGGGTCGTGATGACGGGGGATGACATGCGGCCGATGAAAACATAGCGCGCTGCAAAGATGCAATCGACTTAGGTTTTGCCATGCGCTTCGACTTTTCGGGCTAGACTGCGCCCATGACGCCAAGCACCGACGGTCTGCGGGAGCGGAAGAAGCGCCAGACCCGCCAGCGCATCCACCAGGCGGCCACCGAGCTGTTCGTGGCCCGTGGCTTCGACGAGGTCACGATCGCCGAGGTCGCGGAGGCCGCCGAGGTGTCCGTGAACACGCTGTACAACTACATCGAGGCCAAGGAGGACCTCGTCCTGCCGCGCGACCAGGAGTTCGCCCAGCGCCTCGCCGACTTCGTCATGGAGCGCGCACCAGGCGAGTCGGCCGCGCGGGCCGTGCTCGGCCGGCTCCGCGACGAGGTGCACCGGCGCGACCCGAGCCTGGGCCTCACCGAGGGCTTCGCCCGCGTCTACGCGATGATGCGGGCCGCCCCGACCCTGACCGCCCGTCTCGAACAGCTGGGGCAGCGGATGACCGCCGCGCTCGCCGTGGTGCTGGCGGAGGAGACCGGCGCCGCGCCCGACGCCCCGCTCCCCCGCGTGGTCGCCACCCAGCTGGGCTCGTTGCACGCCCTCGTCTACTCCGAGATCGGCCGGCTGATCAGCGCCGGGCAGCACCCGGACGCGATCGCCGAGGCCGTGCTCGCGCTGCTCGACGCCGCCGAGGAGATCCTCGGCGAGCCGATCCTCACCTACGCCACCCGAGACACCCGAGAGGAGTGACCGTGTTCCGCGTCACCGTCCGCGGCGCCTTCGAGGGCCTGAGCGACGCCGACCGCGCCCGGCTCGCCACCGAGCCCGGCCTGCTGGGGCCCGCCTACACCGAGCACGGCGCCTTCACCTGCGACCGGACGATGACCGCGTTCTCGTTCCGCTGCCAGGTGCCGGCCGAGGACGAGCGCGACGGCGAGGCCGATGCCACGGCCCGCGCCATCGCCGCCCTGGAGGCGCACGGCTTCCCGCACCGGATCCTGCGCGTCGCGGTCACCGACCTGCGAGCCGTCAGGATCCGCCGCCGGAGCCGGCGGGAGGTCAGGCGGGGCTGAGCGGCTCAGCCGGCACCTCGCCGTCCGCGGCGCCCCGGCGCCGCAGCGCCCCGCCAAGACGGCCGAGGGCCGCGCCGACCTGCCAGGCGTTGGCGACCGTCGTCCCGGTCAGCCGGTCCGCCAGCGACCGCCGCGAACCCACCAGCGCCAGCAGCACGTTGAGGGCGAAGACCGCCACGGCGACGACCCAGCACAGCACCGAGAGCCCGAACGCGCCACCGACCAGCAGGCAGCAGGCGAGCGCGTACCAGCCGACGTCGACCATCGTGAGCACCGCGGCGCGGGCCGCCCAGCGACCACGCCCCGGTCGGCCCGCCCCCTCGTGCCGCCGCTGGACACGCAGGTTGGTCAACGCCTGCCCGAGCGTGCGACCCATGAGCGCGAGCGAGGCGAAGTGGTAGAGGAAGGTGAAGGCCACCAGCGCGGCGAACGCCTGCCAGACGGCGTTCACCGCCGAGCGCCACACCGACTCCCCGGCGTCCTGGCCCGCCCCCACCAGGTCGCCGTCGGAGGTGATGACCTCCCAGGCGGTCGTGCCCGCCAGACTGGTCACGTCGGTCAGCTGGGCGCTGATCCGGTTGAACGTCAGCCAGCCGAGCAGGGTGGCGACCCCGACGACGGCGGCGAAATCCAGCAGCCAGGCGCACGACCTGCGGGTGCGCGGCGGACGTGGGTGCATCGGTCCTCCCCCAAGGTGAGCTCCACAGTCTAGGGACGCGCGTGGGCACCCGCCCGCGTTTCGCCGACATCCGCCCATCGGGTGAACCGGCCCTGCGGCGCCGACCGTCGGGCGCTCCGCCGGGACACGACGGACGGTGACCACCGTCGTCCAGCCCGAAGGGACCCCCCGCGTGACCGTCACCGCGCCAGCGACCACGGCACCCGCGCGTACGGCGTGCCGCACGCCTACGCGCTCGCCCAGGCCAGCGGTTGAAGGGGGTGCCGCTCAGGAAGGGCGCGGGCGCGCCCGGCAGGCCGATCTCGAGCAACGGCTCGCCGGCGAGGGTGAACTGTCGCACCGTGTGGTCGCCGCTGTCGGTGAGGAGGATCGTGCCGTCGGGCCCCGGGCTGGCGCCGTGCGGCCTGTCGAAGAGTCCCGCGCCCCAGGTGGTGACGAGTGAGCCGTCGCGTTCGAGTACCACGACGGGGCGCGGTCCGCGGTTGAAGAGGTAGACCCGGTCGCGGTCGTCGACGGTGATGCCCGCGACCTCGCCGAGCACGACGTCGTCCGGCAGCCGCGCCCAGGACTCCTGGGGAACGAACCGGTACTCACCCTGTCCCACGGTGATCGTCATCGGTCTCGCCCTTCTCCCCCTGCCTGCTGATCGCACACGGGCCGGGGTTGCGAAACCAATTCTGGATGCTTAGAGTCCAGGATATGCGGATGAGCGAGGGCGTCGAGTGGGCGCTGCACAGCTGCCTGAACCTGGCCTGGGCGGAGCCGGGCGAGGCGATGACGGCGAAGCGGCTCGCGGCGTTCTACGAGCTTCCGCCCGCATATCTGAACAAGCAGCTCCAGGCGTTGGCCAGGGCCGGGATCGTCACGTCGACGCCCGGGCCGCGCGGCGGCTTCCGGCTGGCGCGGGAGCTGGAGCGGATCACGCTGTTGGACGTGGTGACGGCGATCGAGGGGCCGGGCGAGGCGTTCCGGTGCGAGCAGGTGCTGCGCAGGGGGCCCGACGGGCGGGAGGACGTCGACTACCGGTTGTCGTGCGCCGTCTCGCAGGCCATGCGGCGGGCCGAGCTGGCCTGGCGCAGGGAGCTGGCCGGCCAGACGCTGGCCGACATCAGGGCGACGGTCGAGCGGCGCCATCCGCGAACCCCCCAGCGGACCCGCGACTGGTTCGCGAGCCGCCGGGGGTAGGGCCCACCACCGCGGCGAGCCCGTCTCGCCGCGCGGGTGAAATCTGGACATCTAACACCCAGGAAATCCAGAAAACGAGCAAGAGAGAACCAGAGGAGAGCGGGAGCATGCAGGCACGGATGAGCATCAGGAAGCCGGCGGCACAGGGGATGCGGGCGATGATGGCGCTCGAGGCGTACGTCTCCGCCAGCCCGTTGCCGTACGCCGTCAAGGAGTTGGTGAAGCTGCGGGTCAGCCAGATCAACGGCTGCGGCTTCTGCGTGGACATGCACGCCAGGGACGCCAAGAAG
The DNA here is from genome assembly GCF_004348315.1 of Streptomyces sp. 8K308. GTDB lineage: Bacteria > Actinomycetota > Actinomycetes > Streptomycetales > Streptomycetaceae > Streptomyces. Next base: position 15,836 of record NZ_SMKC01000016.1, read on the forward strand.
GGCGGCGAGACCGATGAGCGCCTCTTCGCCGTCGCGGCCTGGCGGGAGGCGCCGTACTTCACCGACGCCGAGCGGGCCGCCCTGGCCCTCGCCGAGGCGGCGACCCGCATCGCCGACAACGCGGCGGGCGTGCCCACCGAGGTGTGGGACGAGGCGGCCAGGCACTACGACGAGGAGCAGCTGGCCGGGCTGGTCATGGCCATCGCGGCCATCAACGCCTGGAACCGGATCAACGTCACCCTCCGGCAGCCGGCCGGGGCCACGATGTAGCACGGCGGCTCAGGAGACGCCGGCGCCGGTCCGCGCCCCACGGCGTGGGGCACGGACCGGTCGGCCTGCCGCGGCGGCCCGGTGGGGGCTACGCGCCGACCACGCCGCCGTCGGTGCGGGTGATGACGACGGTGGCGGACCGGGGACGGCCCTCGGGGTCGAAGTCCGGCCAGTTGCTGACCACGCGGGGGTTCTCCGGGGTCGGCTCGCCATAGGCGGCGGTGGCCTCGCCGGGGTGCTGGACGTTGACGAAGAGGGTCTTCTGGTCGGGCGTGAAGGCCACGCCGGTGATCTCGGCGCCGCGCGGGCCGACGAGGAAGCGGCGGATCTCCCCGGTGTCGGGGTCGGCGACCAGCAGCTGGTTGTTGCCGATGTTGTCGTATCCCCTGGAGGCCAGGTTCTGCGAGGAGTTGGAGACGTCGGTGAGGATCCAGAGACGGCCGTCGTCGTCGAACGCGAGGCCGTCGGGGGAGCCGAAGATGTTGGTCTCGTCGAGTTCGACGGACGAGTCGTAGGCGGGGTCGCCGGCGAGTACGAAGATGTCCCACTCGAAGGTGGTGGCGGTGTTGTCGCCCCGCCTCTCGGTCCACCGGACGATGTGGCCGTATGGGTTGGGCTTGCGCGGGCTGACCGCGCTGTTCCAGCCGCTGCCGTTGGTCAGCGTGCAGTAGACGTCCTGGTTGCGGGGGTTGACCGCGATCCACTCGGGACGGTCCATCTTGGTGGCGCCGACCGCGTCGGCGGCCTCGCGGGTGCGCAACAGCACGTCGGCCTGGTCGGCCCAGCCGTTGGCGCGGGTCAGCGGGCCGCGGCCGTGGACCAGGGGCAGCCACTCGCCGGTGCCGTCGTCCTCGAAGCGGGCGACGTAGAGGGTGCCGTGGTCGAGCGGGCTGCGGCCGAGGGCGCGCTGCACGCGCCAGCTGCCGTCGCCGACGAACTTGTAGATGTAGTCGCCGTCCTGGTCGTCACCGGTGTAGGCGACGACGCGGCCGCGGGACTCGGTGACCGTGCAGCCCTCGTGCTTGATACGGCCGAGCGCGGTGCGCTTGACCGGCTTGGCGTCCGGCTTCATCGGGTCGATCTCGACGACCCAGCCGAAGCGGTTGATCTCGTTGGGGTTGGCGGCCAGGTCGAAGCGGGAGTCGGCCTCGTGCCAGCGGTAGCCGCCGCCGGTCCTGGAGACGCCGTAGCGCGCCTGGCTGGTGGTCGGCCGCCAGTCGGCGTCCTCGGTGCCGAAGTAGTTGTTCCAGTTCTCCTCGCACGTGAGGTACGTGCCCCAGGGGGTGTGGCCGTTGGAGCAGTTGTTGAGCGTGCCGGCCGGGGAGTCGGCGGCGCGCAGGCTGGGGTGCGAGGCGCGGACGGGGCCGGAGAAGTCAACGGAGGTGTCGCCGGTGACGCGGCGGGCGCGGCGCGACTCGGCGACCCGCCAGATACCGTCGCGCCGCTCGATCTCGACGACGCTGACGCCGTGCGCGGCCAGCGCCTTGTCGACCTTCTCCGAGGTCATCTCGTCGTCGCCGTCGGTGAACAGGAGCTGCTGGTCGACGTACTCGTGGTTGACCACGAGCATGCCGCGCCGGCTGCCCTCGCGTCCGCCGCCGAGCGGGAAGAAGTGCATGCCGTCGTGGTTCATGCCGACCTGCTTGGCCTGGTCGGCGGCGGAGTTGGAGGCGTCCTTGCGCCAGCGCGGGCCGCTGGGGCGGATGGGGGTGCCCCAGGGGATCAGGACCTGGGTCTGGTAGCCCTCCGGGACGGTGAGCGTGTCGTCGCTGTGGGTCGGTACGGGGTCGAAGCCGAGCAGCGGGCGACGGCCGCCCCGGGAGGCGGGGGCCTGCGCGGGCTCGGCGGCGACCGCGGTCGAGCCGCCGAGTTGGGTGGCGACCAGGAAGCCGGCGGCGGCGGCCGTTCCGCCCTTCAGGGCCGCGCGGCGGGACATCCGCTTCTCGACGACCTCTCCGAAGGTGCGGTTGCCGGAGGGGTTGGAGCTCACCTCGTCCGGGTCGACCTCGGGAAAGACCGGGCGTTGTGCTGACATCGCGAGTCCTCACGTCCTGATGCGTTTCTCACGCGTCTGATGCGTCTTGGGGGGTCGGTGACGCGAGGCTAGGGGCGGCCGGTGGCATCGAAAAGCCCTGAAGGTGAACACAAGACCACCGTCATACATACGGCCTATTCACCGCAATGGTGAACTCCGCTGTTTGTATGACGGTGGTCGAGCCGCCCGCGTGTCGGGCCGGCCGGGGTCAGTGCTCGCGGCGGCCGTCAACCCGGCGCGGCAGCCCGAGCGGGTTGTCGTCGCGCAGCTCGGGCGGCAGCAGGGCGGGCGGGGCGCTCTGGTAGGTGACCGGGCGCAGCCAGCGCTCGATGGCGGTGGCGCCGACCGAGGTGGAGGTGGAGGTGGTGGCCGGGTAGGGGCCGCCGTGGTGCTGGGCCGGGGTGACGGCCACGCCGGTGGGCCAGCCGTTGACCAGGATCCGGCCGGCGATCGGGGTGAGCTCGGTGAGCAGCCGGCCGCCCTGACCGCCCTCGCCCGCGCCCTCCGCCTCGCCGATGTGGAGGGTGGCGGTGAGGTTGCCTGGAAGGCGGGAGAGCACGGCGGTGACCTGGTCGGCGTCGGCGTAGCGGACGATGACCGTCACCGGGCCGAAGCACTCCTCGAGCAGCAGGTCGTGCGGTCCGTCGGCGGCGAGCCTGGCGGCGTCCACCGTGAGGAAGCCGGCGGCCACGGTGTTGGCCTCGCCCGGGCCCGCGGCGACCGGGGCCTCGACCCCGTCGAGCGCGGCGCGCTCGCGGACGCCCCCCAGGAACGCCTCCCGCATGCGGCCGTCGAGCAGCACGCCGGGGGCGGCCTCGCCGACCTTCTTGGTGAGGGCGGCGAGCAGCTCGTCACCGGCGCCGCCGGCGGGCGCGAAGACGAGGCCCGGCTTGGTGCAGAACTGGCCGACGCCCATGGTCATGGAGCCAGCGAGGCCACCGCCGATGTCGCCGGCGCGCTCGCCGGCCGCCGCCTCGGTGACGACCACCGGGTTGAGGCTGCCGAGCTCGCCGTAGAACGGGATGGGCGTGGGGCGGGCGGCGGCGGCGTCGAACAGCGCCCGGCCGCCGCGGATGGAGCCGGTGAAGCCGGCGGCGCTGACCAGCGGGTGCTTGATCAGCTCGACCCCGGCCTCGAAGCCGTGCACGACGGTGAGCACGTCCTCCGGCAGGCCGACCTGGGCCGCCGCGCGGCGCAGCGCGGCGCCGGCGAGCTCGGAGGTCGCGGGGTGGTCGGGGTGCGCCTTGACGACGACCGGGCAGCCGGCGGCCAGCGCGCTCGCGGTGTCGCCGCCGGGGACGGAGAAGGCGAGCGGGAAGTTGGAGGCCGAGTAGACGGCGGCGACGCCCAGCGGGATCTTGTAGCGGCGCAGGTCGGGGCGGGGCGGGGTGAGCGAGCCGTCGGCGTGGTCGATGATCACGTCCAGGTAGCCGCCGTCCGCGACCTCGTCCGCGAAGGCGCGCAACTGGCCGGTGGTGCGGGCGAGTTCGCCGGCGAGGCGGGCCGTGCCCAGGGCGGTCTCGGCGTCGGCGGCGGCGATGATCGCCTCGCCGTCGGCCTCCAGTTGGTCGGCTGCGGCGCGCAGCAGCGCGATCCGGGTGTCGCGGTCGGCGAGCGCGGCTCTGGTGGCGTGGGCGGCCCGGACGGCGGCGTCGACCTCCGCCGCGGTCGCCTCGGTCGCCACCTGCTCACGCTGCTTTCCGGTTCGCGGGTCCACGCTCCACACTGGTACTGCCACCGGAATCGCTCCTCCTGCCGGGCACATGCTAGTGTTCGAGATTCTGAACATCGTCCCTGTATGTGAATATCCTTGGGGACTCTATAGCGGCTCGAACAAGGGGGTCAAGGTCGGTGTCAGCGAGTGAGACGGCGGGGGCGCCCCAGGTCAAGTCGGCCGTGCGCACGGTGGAACTGCTCGAGTTCTTCGCCGGACGCCCGGGCATGCACTCCCTGGCGGACGTGCAGGCGGCGGTCGGGTACCCCAAGTCCAGCCTGTACATGCTGCTGCGCACCCTGGTCGACCTCGGCTGGATCGAGACGGACGCCACCGGCACCCGCTACGGGATCGGGGTGCGCGCGCTGCTCGTCGGCACCTCGTACATCGACGGCGACGAGGTGGTGGCGGCGGCCCGCCCGACGCTCGACCGGCTCTCCGACGACACCACCGAAACCATCCACCTGGCCAGGCTGGACGGCACCAGCGTCGTCTACCTCGCCACCCGCGCCTCCGAGCACTACCTCCGCCCCTTCACCCGGGTCGGCCGCCGGCTGCCGGCGCACTCCACCTCGCTCGGCAAGGCGCTGCTGGCCACGCACACCGACGAACAGGTGCGCAAGCTGCTGCCCGAGACGCTCGAGCGGCTGACCGAGCACACCATCACCGACCGGGAGCGGCTGATCGAGGAGCTGCACGAGGTGCGGGAGCGCGGCTACGCGGTGGACCGCGAGGAGAACACGCTTGGCCTGAGCTGCTTCGGCGTCGCCATCCCCTACCGGACCCCGGCCAGGGACGCGGTCAGCTGCTCGGTGCCCGTGGCCAGGCTGACCCCGGCACACGAACAGCTGGTCAAGGAGGCCCTGTCCGACGCGCGCGACCGGCTGGCGATGGCGACCCGGCATCTGTGAGCGGGGACGCATAGCCGGCCGGCCGCACGGGGTCAGCTGACGCCGAAGAGCTGCCTGACCGGGTCGATCGCGAAGTAGACGGCGAAGAGCGCGGCCGTGATCCACACCAGCCAGTTGACCTCGCGGACGCGGCCGGTGACCACCTTCATCAGCACGTAGGCGATGAAGCCGGCGCCGATGCCGTTGGTGATGGAGTAGGTGAACGGCATCACGACGATGGTGACGAAGGCCGGGATGGCCAGCGTGTGGTCGGCCCAGTTGATGGCGCCGACCTGCAGCATCATCAGGAAGCCGACCGCCACCAGCGCGGGGGCCGCGGCCTGCGAGGGGACGACGGCGGCCAGCGGCGAGAAGAACAGCGCCAGCGCGAACAGGCCGCCGGTCACCAGGTTGGCGAAGCCGGTGCGCGCGCCCTCGCCGACGCCGGCGGCCGACTCGATGTAGGAGGTGTTGGAGGACGCGGACGCGGCGCCGCCGGCCGCGGCGGCCAGGCCGTCCACGAACAGCATGCGGCCGAGCCGCGGCACCCGGCCGCGCTCGTCGAGCAGCCCGGCCTCGCCACTGACGGCGACGGCGGTGCCCATGGTGTCGAAGAAGTCGGTCAGGAAGAGCGTGAAGACCAGCAGCACCACGGTGATGAGGCTGATCTCGCCGAACGCGCCGAACAGGCTGAACTGGCCGAGCAGGCCGAAGTCGGGGCTGGCGACGATGTCGTCGGGAAAACTGGGCACCGACAGGCCCCAGGCGGCCTCGTCGATGTCGGCGACGGCGTTGATGATCATGGCCAGCACGGTGGTGGCCAGGATGCTGATCAGGATGGCGCCCTTGGTCCTGCGGGCCAGCAGCGCGAGGGTCAGCAGCACGCCGAAGCAGAAGACGAGGGCCGGCCAGCCCGCGAGCTCGCCGCCGGCGCCGAGGGAGAGCGGCGGGGCCCCTTCGTGGCCGGTGACGAAGCCGGCGTCGACGAAGCCGATCAGCGCGATGAACAGGCCGATGCCGACGCCGATGGCCTGCTTGAGCGCCATGGGGATGGCGTTCATCACGGACTCGCGGAAGCCGGTCGCGGAGAGCAGGCACAGGATGATGCCCTCGAGCACCACCAGGCCCATGGCCTCCGACCAGGTCATCCGGGGCGCGATCTGGAAGGCGACCATGGCGTTGATGCCGAGGCCGGCGGCGAGCGCGAGGGGGAGGTTGGCGGTGATGCCCATCAGAACGGTCATCACGGCGGCGACCAGCGCGGTGACCGTGACCAGCTGGGGGAAGGAGAGCTGGTCGCCGTTGATGTCGGTCGCGCCGCCCAGGATGATCGGGTTCAGCACCAGGATGTAGGCCATGGTGAAGAACGTGGCGAAGCCGCCGCGTATCTCCCGGCCGATGGTGGAGCCCCGCTCGGTGATCTGGAAGTACGAGTCCAGGCGGGAGAGCGGCGGTGGCGACATCGTTGAATCCTAAACGACTGACGGGTGGGGACTGAGGGATTGTGCCCGCTCAGTGAGGTTCGTGGGTTTTCCACGTGTAACACGATGCCGCACCGTTACCGAATCGCCGCCCAGCGGGCGCCCCGCGGTCGTCAGAGCTTGGTCAGCGCCTCCCTGACCGCCGCCAGGTCGTCGTCGCTGGCCAGGCCCGCGTGGTAAAGCCGCAGCTCGGTGGCGCCGAGCGCGGCGGCGTGCGCCGCGTCGCCGGCCAGCGCCTGGGGCCGTCCGCCCATGCCGGCGACCACCTGGAAGTTCGCGGCCAGCGTAGCGTCGGGACCAAGGTGCGGGACGAAGGGCCCGAGCGTCGCCGACCGCGCCGCGTCGTCGCCGGTGGCCGGCACCACGACGCCGTCGGCGTGCGCGAGCACGTCGGCCGGGTCGACGCCCACGTTGGCCCCCAGCCGGTACCAGTCGGGCTCGGCGTGCAGCAACACCCGGAAGCCGGCGGGCGCCGCGGCCCGCACGGCGGCGACGGTCTCGCGCTGGAAGGCGCGGGCGACCGTGGTGCGCCAGCTGGCGGCCGCGGCCGCCAGCTCCTCGCCGATCAGCTCGACGACGGCCGCCCACTCGGCGTCCCTGGCCGGCGGCTCGGGGCGGTCCCGACCGGTCCAGAAAGGCACCAGGGCGCGCGCCACGGCCTGCCGCAGCTCCATGGGGTCGGCGCCGTGCTCGGCGTAGCCGTCGCGGCAGACCCCGCAGAAGCAGAGCGACATCAGCTGGCCGCCGACCGGGCCGAGCGCGGCGCCGCCGATCTTGTCGTGGGCGTGCAGGTGGTCGAGCCCGTACCAGCCGCAGGACTCCAGCTCGGTGCCGGCGGCGCCGGGGCGCACGGCGGCCTCGGCGGCCAGGGTGGCGGCGTACTCGCGGACCTCGGGCCGAGCGACGCAGAGCGCCCACGGGTAGCGGTCGCCGTGCGCGCTGACCACGGTGGACCCGGGGTGTTCGGCGCCGAGCCGGCCGTTGTGGGCCAGGATCACCCAGCTGTGCGTTTCGACGCCGGCCGCCGCGAGCCGCTCGGCCGCCTCGCCGAAGGCGTCCTCGAAGGGCACCCAGTCCTGGCGGTGCGGGCGCAGCCGCCGGCCGGCCCACCGGGCCTCGTCCGGGGGGTAGTAGACGGCGGAGTGCCGGGCCGTCACGATCCGGTGGCCGGGGTGGCGCGGGGTCAGGGCGCGGGTGGAGTGGTAGGCCGAGGCGAGCGTGACCTGGGCGACGCCGATTTCGGCGATCCGGTCGGCGGCCCGCGGGTCGGCCGCGACGTCCCAGGGGTAGAGGAAGGCTCCGGCGCGCATCAGGGGGTCACCTCGTCGTCGATCAGCTTCAGTCCGGTGTCTATCAGGGCGGCGAGCTCGGCGACGTGCGCCGGCTCCGGCTCGGCGAGCGGGGCGCGCACCTCGCCGACGTCGAGTCCGCGCAGCCGGACGCCGGCCTTCACGAGCGAGACGGCGTAGCCGCTGCCCCGGTCGCGCAGCTCGACCAGCGGGCGGTAGAAGCCGTCGAGCAGGCGGCGGACGGTGGTGTGGTCATCCCGGCCGAGCGCGGCGTGGAAGGCGAGGGCGATCTCGGGGACGAAGCAGAAGACGGCCGACGAGTAGAGGGTGACGCCGAGCCCACGGTAGGCGGGGCCGGTGAGTTCGGCGGTCGGCAGGCCGTTGAAGTAGCGGAAATCGGGACGTTCGGGGTGGGCGGTGCGGACGGCTGAGATGACGCGCTGGAGCAGGTCGAGGTCGCCGATGCCGTCCTTGAGGCCGATGATCCGCGGATCGCCGGCGAGCCGGGCGACGGTCTCCGGGGTGAGGACGGCGTTGTCCCGCTGGTAGACGACGAGCGGGAGGCGGGTGGCGGCGGCGAGCTCGGTGTAGTGGCGCGACAGGCCGCGCTGGCCGGCCTTCACCAGGTAGGGCGGCAGGACCAGCAGGCCGTCGGCGCCGGCGGCCTCCGCGCGGCGGGCGAAGTCGGCGGCGATGGCGGTGCCGTAACCCACCCCGGCGATCACCGGGACGGCGCCCGCGGCGACTTCGACGGCGGTGGCGACGCAGCGCTGGTACTCATCGGGGGTGAGCGCGTGGAACTCCCCCGTGCCGCAGGCGGCGAACACGGCGCCGGGGCCGGCGTCGAGACCGGCGCGCAGGTGCGCGCGGTAGGCGTCGAGGTTGAGCGCTCCCGCCGCGTCGAAGGGGGTCACGGGGAAGAAGAGCAGCCCGTCGAGGCGGGCCGCCAGCCCGGCATCCGTCATGCGATTCTCCCTGCGAGTCTCTGCGCGAGCCTTCCCGCCGGTGCACGTTTGTGACGGGTGTCCACATAGCTGAACGAACAGGCTAGATGAGCGGCAATGAGCAGGTCAAGATGTCGTTGACGAGGGCGGAGCCACCCCCTAGGTTGTCCCCATATATGAACGATAACAATCGGGACGGAGCTGACGATGGTCGCGGCCGAGCACGCTGAACGCACCGTTCTCCTCACCGGCGCCGCGGGGGGCGTCGGCACGCTGATGCGTGAGCTGCTGCCGCGGTTCGGTTACCGGCTGCGGAGCCTCGACCTGGTGCCGGTGCCCGGTGCCCCCGACGCGATCGTCGCCGACCTCGGCGACCGGGAGGCCCTGCGGGAGGCGGTGCGCGGCGTCGACGCGGTGCTCCATCTCGCCGGCATCTCCCTCGAGTCGACCTTCGACAAGATCCTCCGGGCCAACATCGAGGGCACGTACAACCTTTACGAGGCGGCCCGCGAGGAGGGCGTGCGGCGGGTGGTGTTCGCCTCGAGCAACCACGCCGTCGGCTTCACCCCCTGGCCGGCGCCCGGCGAACCGCCGGTGCCGGTCGACACCCCGCGCCGGCCCGACACCTTCTACGGGCTCTCCAAGTGCTTCGGCGAGGACCTGGCCCAGCTCTACTGGGACAGGCACGGCCTCGAGACGGTCTCGGTCCGCATCGGCTCCTGCTTCCCCGAGCCGACCTCGGTCCGGATGCTCTCGGTCTGGCTCAGTCCGGCCGACGGCGCGCGCCTCTTCGACGCGGCGCTGAGCGCCCCCGGCGTGGGCCACACCGTGGTCTACGGTTCTTCGGCCAACACCCGCTCGGTGTGGGACCTCTCGACGGCCAGGGCCATCGGCTACGAACCGCGCGACGACTCCGAGCGGTTCGCCGAGAAGCTGCTCGCCGAGCACGGCGAACTCGACCTCACCCGCCCCGAACAGGCGCGCCTGGGCGGCCACTTCGTGACCGAGCCCCCCATCTGGCCCCACTGAGGCGCCTGACCGCGCCGGAGGCGCGGTCAGGGCCGGCGCGGCCGGTCGGTCGCGGCGTGGCGTGGCGACGCACCGCTGGGCTCAGCGGAGGCGGCGTGCGCAGGTGCGGACCGATGTGGCCAGGCGGGCCGCGTCCTGGCCGGCGCCGCCGGGGGTGGGGACGCGGCGGCGGGTGTAGCCGAAGGCCAGGCCCGCCGCGGGATCGGCGAAGGCCATCGAGCCGCCGGCGCCGTCGTGGCCGAAGGCGCGCGCGCCGAGGTACGGCACCGCCACCATGAAGCCGAGCCCGTACGCGCGCTCCATGTCGAGCACCAGGTCGCGGCCGACCGAGTACGGCTGCGCGCACTCGGCCGCCGTCTCCGGCGTCAACAGCTCGAGCGCGGCGGCGTAGAGCGCGGCCAGGCCACGGGCCGAGCCGAAGCCGCCCACCGAGGCGGGGCCGCCGGCCCTGAACTCGGGGTGGTTGGGCAGCGCCGCGAGCTCGATCTGCGTGGGGTGCTGGAGGTTGTAGGCGATGCCCGCGATGCTCTCCGGCTCGATGGGCTCCGCCGGCTCGGCCGGCGGCCGCGGCGGCAAAACGTCCACCACGCGCGCCAGTTCGCCGTCCGGCACACCGAGGTGGAAGTCGACGCCGTGCGGCTCGACCAACCGGCTCCGGTAGTGGTCCCGCAGGCCGGCGCCCGAGACCCGCCGCACCAGTTCGCCGGCGAGCGCGCCGACGGTCAGCGAGTGGTAGCCGAAGGCGGCGCCCGGCCGCCAGTAGGGCCGCTGCGCGGCGAGACGCTCGGCGATGGCCGCGTCGTCGGCCAGCTCGGCCGGCGAGAAGCCGTCGTCGACGCCGATCAGGCCGGCCCGGTGGCCGAGCAGTTCCCGCACGGTGACGCCTGCCTTGCCCGCGGCCGCGAACTCCGGCCAGTAGGCCCGGACCTCGCGGTCCAGGTCGAGCGCGCCGTCTTGGACGAGCAGCGCGACCGCGAGGAAGGCGATCCCCTTGGTGGAGGAGAAGACGCCGAGCAGCGAGTCCCCCGCCAGGCCGGGGCCGCCCCACAGGTCGACCACCTGCCGGCCGTCGACCCGCGCGGCCACCTGGGCGGCGAGCCCGGGCTCCGCGGCCAGCAGCGCCGCGAACTCCTCGCGCACCGGCTCGTATCCGGCGGCGACCGTGCCCCGGACGGCCGTCGCCCCGGCGATCTCCTCGGCGGTTTCGATCGTCATCTCGCTTCCCCTCACATGGTGTTGGGTAGCCGCCCGGCCCCCGCCCGGACGCCCACGAGCGCCGGGACCGCCAGCGGGTGGTCGACCCGGGTGCGCAGCGTCGGTGTCCAGCCGGCGCCCGCGCCGATCGGGGCGTCCGGGTTGGCGGCGTTATGGGCGGCCAACAGGTCGACGGGACGGCCGTTGACCCGGTTGCCATGCTCGGTCATCGCGGTGCCGGGGTTCCAGCGCCGGATGACCTCGGCCGGGGTGATCTCCCCGGGCAGCGTGACGGCGTTGTACTCGGCGACCAGCGCCGACTCGAGGCCGATCCCCCAGTAGTAGCTGTACGCGGCGCCCGGGTCGTGCCTGAAGTGGTTGTTGTAGGCGTCGACCTGGCCGAACCTGACGCGCGGCGTGCGGGAGTTGACGTTGTGGAACAGGTTGTGGTGCAGGGTGACCCGCAGCCTGCCCCGGTCGTCGGCGCCCGCGCCGTCGCCGTTGCCGATCAGCAGCGTCTTGTCGTGCTCGGTGAACACGTTCCAGCTGACCGTCACCAGGTCGGAGCCGCGCACCACGTCCAGCTGGCCGTCGTGCTGCTGGAAGGGGCGGCCGAAGTAGCTCGGCTGGTCGGCGTCCGGGCGGCGGCCGTCGGTGAAGGTGTTGTGGTTCACCCAGACGCGCCGCGAGCCGTACAGCACCAGGCTGTCGTACTCCGAGTTCCACGCGCCGAGGTCGCCGTCGGTCGGGTCCCACCGCAGGAAGCAGTCGAAGGTGTCCTCGAGGGTGAGGTTGCGCACGATGACGTTCTCCCGGCGCCGGACGTCGAGGGTGGCGCCGAGCAGCCGGGCGCCGCGCCCCTCGCCGATGATGGTGGTGTCCGAGGGGACGGACAGCACGACGCGGGCCCGCTGGCGGGCCTCGGAGGCGGCGCGGGCCTCCTCGAGCGGTCCGGAGGGATCGGCGTCGCCCCAGGTGTCGGGGTGGTAGGCGGCCAGGTAGGCGTCCAGGCTGTAGCCGTCCGTGGCGTAGTCCGCGCAGTCGAGCGGGGCGCCCTCGGCATCGGTGTTGGCGTCGATGGTGCCGCGGACCCGGATGATCCGCGGCACCCCCGGGTCGTCGGCGAGGGCGGCGGCCAGCTCCGCCCTGGTGGTGACGGTGTAGTCGTGCTCGGCGTCGGCGGCCGCGCCCCCGGTGACGGGACCCTCGGCCGAGCCCCAGCCGTCGCCGTCCCGCAGCGCGGCGCGGGCCGCGTCCGACGCCGGCGCGCCGGAGGCGGCGGCCGGCAGCGGGCCGAGGCCGAAGACGGCGCAGCCGAGCGCGCAGCCCAGCACGGCGACGCGTCTGACGATGGTGGTGACGGTGGTCATCCCCGGTACTCCTCCCACTCGGCCTGGGCCTCGTTGAGCCGCTGGGCGAGGTCGTCGGCGAACTCCTGGGCGGTGATCTCGCCCAGCAGCAGCCGCTGGAAGTTGGGCTCGGTGTCTGCCTTGGTGATGTTGTTCCAGTCCGGCAGGTAGTAGGGCAGCTGGACGATGGTAGTGGCCTCGTCGCTCAGGGCCTCGACGGCGGCCGCGGTGGGCGGGGCCTCGGCGAGCCATGGGTCGGCCAGCGCCTCGGTGTTGGCGGGGATCTGGCCGGCCGACTCGTTCCAGAGGCTGTTCATCTCTTGCGAGGCGGCGAACTCGATGAACCGCCAGGCGGCCTCCTTGTTCTCGCTGGCCCGGAAGAGCCCCAGGCCGTCGACCGGGTTGGAGACGAAGGTGTGCGAGCCGTCCGCGGTGTCCGCCGGCATCGGCACGCCAGCCACCCGGTCGGCGCCGAAGGCGGCCACGTGGTCGGGGTAGGAGCCGAGGTTGTGCTGGAGCATGCCGACCGTGCCGCCGGTGAAGGTGGCGACCATGTTGGTGAAGTCGTTGCTCAGGTCGGCCTCCGGGGTGACCGTGTTGTACAGGCCAACGTAGCGCTCCAACTCCTCGACGTTCGCCGGGTCGTTGACGGTGGTCTCCGCGCCGTCCCAGAAGGAGTCGATGCCGGACTGCGCGTACATCATGTCGAGCGCCTGGGCGACCGATCCCTCGCCGCCGCGGATGGTGAAGCCGAACTCGCCCGAGCCCCGGTCCGTCAGCTCCTCGGCGGCGGTGTAGAACGCGTCCCAGGTGGTGGGGGGTTCGAGTCCGGCCGCCTCGAACAGGTCGGTGCGGTACCACAGGACACCCTGGTTGGCGGAGGTGGGCACCGAGTACATCTCCTCACCCTCGCCGGTGGTGGCCCGAACGCTCTCCACCATCGCCGGCATCAGGCTCTCCGTCAGGCCGCTCTCGGCGACCCGGTCCCCGACCGGCTCCAGGGCCTCCTGGGCGACGAGGTTGGCGAGGTAGGACGTGGAGACGCCGCCGACGTCCGGCAGCCCCTCGCCGCCCTGGATCGCCGCGTCGTACTTGGACTGGACCTCGCCGATCGGCACACCCACGTACTCGACCTGGATGTCGGGGTTGGCCTCCTCGAAGGCGTCGATGATCTCGTTCCACACGTCGGTGCGAACGCCGCCGTTGTTGTCCCAGAACACGATCTCGCCGGTGCCGTCGCCCTCCGCGCCGGCCGACTGTCCTGAGTCACCACAGGCGGTGGCCGTGGCGGCCAACACGAGCGCGGTGAGAGCTGCGGCTACGCCGCGGGTCAGGTGTGTGCTCATCGTGCGGCTCCGTGGGTCGGGGAAGGTGGTCGCTGTGCTGTGCCCCTCTGATGTGCGCTGCGCTGTGCTCTCTCGTTCGGTGTGGGTGAGGTGGGGATGTGTGTCGTGGTCTCAGGTCACGCGGAACCGCGTGAAGGTGGCCGTTGCCGCGTCCTCGGCGCCGTCGAGGGCGGCGGCGAACAGGCCGAGTTGGGCGCCCGTCCACCCCCAGCCCACGGCGGCGAAGTCGAAGCCCGACGGGGCCGGCGCCGCCGCGTCGCCGGGGCGCGCGGCGAACCGGCAGCGGCCGTCGGCCAACACGTCCACCCGCAGCAGGGCGCGTCCCTCGGGCGCCGGCCTGGGCGTCGCGGCGTCCCGCTCGCGCTCCGCGACCCGTTCGGCGAAGCGGTGGACGAGCCGGACCTCGCCGTCGCCGCCGCGTTCCAGGCCGATCCAGGAGTACGCGTCGCCGAGCACCGCGAGGCCGGCCCTGGCGCCCGGGGCCCCGGTGTCGAGCGTCAACTCGACGGTGACCCGGCGCGGGCCGACCGGCAGCCGCTGCGCCAGCACGTTCGGCAGCAGCCGCAGGTCGTGCGCGTCGGCGGTGGGCGGGCAGGCGAGCCGCAGCCCCGCGCCCCGGTGGGAACGCGCCCAGCCGGGGGCCGGGTTGGCCAGCCACGACCACTGCGGGCCGAAGCTCCCCTCGGGGAAGTCGTCGTCAGTGGCGGGCCGTTGGGTGGGGAAGCCGCCGACCGGCAGCGGCCCGCCGGACACCGGCTGGCCGTAGGCGCCGATCACCGGCCAGCCGTCCGCGTCCCAGCGCATCGGCTGGAGGTGCACCACCCGGCCGAACGCGCCGCGCTGCTGGAAGTGCAGGAACCAGTCGGCGCCGGCGGCCGTGGTCACCCAGGCCCCCTGGTGGGGGCCGTTGACGTCGGACTCGCCCTGGGCCAGCACCACCCGCTCCTCGTAGGGGCCGAAGACCGAGCGGGAGCGGAAGGCGCCCTGCCAGCCGGTCTCCACCGAGCCGGCCGGCGCGAGGATCCAGTACCAGCCGTCGCGGCGGTAGAACTTGGGGCCCTCCAGCGTGAACCAGCCGGGCAGCGCGTCGCCGTCCACGACCACCCGGCCCTCGTCGAGCACCCGCGCGCCGTCCGGGCTCATCCGATGGCAGGTCAGCCGGTTCTTGACGCCGGAGCGCGATCTGGCCCAGCCGTGCACCAGGTAGGCGGCGCCGTCCTCGTCCCACAGCGGGCAGGGGTCGATCAGGCCCCTGCCCTCCTTCACCAGCCGCGGCTCCGTCCAGGGCCCGCGGATCGCGGGCGCGTTGACCTGCTGGATGCCGAGGTCGGGGTCGCCCCAGAAGATCCAGAACCGGCCGGCGTGGTGCCGGATCGCCGGCGCCCACACGCCCCCGTCGGGCCGCGGCACCGTGAACCTCTCGGCCGGCTCCAGGCGGCGCAGCGCGTGCCCGACGAACCGCCAGTTGACCAGGTCGCGGGAGTGGAGCAGCGGCAGCCCAGGCACCCGGCCGAAGCTGGAGGCGGTGAGGTAGAAGTCCTCGCCGACCCGGATGACGTCGGGGTCCGACCAGTCGGCCGCGAGCACCGGGTTGCGGTAGGTGCCGCCGCCGTGGGGGTCCGTCACGCGCTCCCCCAGCCCTTGCCGGCCCACGGCGCGCCGAGTTCGGCGTAGCCGGCCAGTTCGGCGGCGCCGCGCGCGGTGAGTTCGTCGATGCCGGGGATGAGGCGGCGCGGGCCGTTCTCGCCCGGCTCGCCGCGCCAGGCGTCGGCCGGCAGCTCGACCGGTTCCGGCGCGGTGCGCACCGCCTCCACCAGGCGGGTGAAGGCGCCGGTGCGCTCCAGCGGCACCAACAGCGGTTCGCCGTCCCGCAGATGGGCGACGAGGTTCTCCAACAGGTCGGTGCGGCCGTGCCGGACGGTCTCCGGCTCGTGCCCGTCGCGCTCGATCCGCACCTCGTCGGCCTTGTACCAGAAGGTGATCCGACCGCGCTCGCCGTGCACCACGACATAGGGCTCGCCCGGGCGTTCGGCGCACAGCGTCACGGTGGTCACGATCAGGCCGCCCGCGGTGGTGCGGATGCGGGCGGCCGAGGTGTCGTCGGCGGCGATGTCGTTGACGCGGTACAGCTCGAGGTCGACGCCGGCGATGTCCTCGACCCGGTCGGATCCCTCGATGCGCAGCGCGGTGGCGGTGGCGTGCGCCAACGCGTTGGTGAGCACGCCGTCGACGACGTCCCGGCCGTCCAGGGTGCGGTGCCCGCCCCAGGGCGCGCGGCGCCAGTACGCCTCGTCGCGCACCCAGGCGCCGGCGGCGCCGAACCCGCGCACCGCGCCGATGGCGCCGTCCGCGACCAGGCCGCGGATGGCCTCGACGGCGTGCGAGCCGAGGGACTGGAAGCCGATCTGGCAGGCGGTGCCGGCCTTGGCGACGCCGGCCGCCAGCTGCTCGAAGGCCGCCATCGAGGGCGTGGGCGGCTTCTCGAGCAGCAGGTGGACGCCGTGCCTGGCGGCCAGCAGGCCGAGTTCCTCGTGCGTCTGGATCGGGGTGCAGACCACGGCGACCCGGGCGCCTGTGCCGGCGAGGAGCTCCCCCAGGTCGGCGGACTGCTCGACCCTCGCCGGGTCGAGCCCGGGCAGGTCGAACTCGGCCGGCTCGAGCGGCGCGAGCTCGCAGATCCCGGCGAGCCGCACCACGCCGCGCTCGGCGAGTCGGGAGATGTTGCGCAGGTGCCACCGTCCGTGGCCCCGGGCGCCGGCGAGCACCAGGGGCAGCGGTTCGGCCAGTTCTCCGTCGGTCAGGATGCTGTCGTTCATCGTGCGGTGCGCACTCTCTTTCTGGGTGTCTCGGAGTCGGTCACCCCTTCACCGCCCCGGCGCTGAAGCCGGTGATCAGCCAGCGCTGGATGAAGGCGAAGACGATGACGACGGGCACGGCCGCCACCACGCCCCCGGCGGCGAGCGCGCCGAGGTCCACGCTGTCGGAGCCGATCAGCGTGTTGAGGCCGACCGGGATGGTCTGGCGGTCCTGCGAGTTGAGGAACATGAGGGCGAACAGGAAGTGGTTCCAGCTGTGGACGAAGGCGAAGGAGCCGACCGCCACGAGTCCCGGCCGCAGCAGCGGCAGCACGATGGCGAGGAAGCCCCGCAGCCGGGAGCAGCCGTCCACCCAGGCGGCCTCCTCAAGGGAGGGCGGCACGTTCCTGATGAAGCCGCTGATGAGGATCATCGACAGCGGGAGTTGGAAGACGGTCTCGGCGAGGATCACGCTCCACAGCGAGTTGAGCAGCGAGAGCTCGCGGAACACCTCGAAGAGCGGCACCAGCATCAGCGCGCCGGGGATGAACTGCGAGCACAGCAGCGCCAGCATGAACGGCATCCGCAGCCGGAACCTGAACCGGGCCAGCGCGTAGCCGCCGGAGAGCGCCACCAGCATCGTCATCAGCATGGTGGCGACGCCCACCTGGACGCTGTTGGCGAAGTAGGTGTCGAAGCTGCGCTCGTTCCACACCTTCTCGAAGTGCTCGGTGGTGACGGGCCAGGGCACCAGCGAGTCGGATCCGGGCTCGCGGAGCGCGAACAGCAGCATCCAGTAGAACGGGATCAGGGTGAAGAGCAGGTAGAGGCCGAGCGGCAGGAAGACCTGCCAGCGCGGCGGCTGGTCGTGGGGGCGGCGGCGTGACACGGGTGGACGCCCGGCGGGCGGTCCGGGCGGCGGCTCTTCGGTCACGGTCGGCGTGTCGCGGCCGAGGCTGACGGTGGTCACTTGTCGTCACCTCCGAACTTGCTCAGGCGCAGGTAGAGGATCGAGCAGAACAGCAGGATCACGAAGGCGACCGTGGTCAGCGCGGCGGCGTAGCCGAACTCGTTGCCGTCGATGCCGGTCTGGGCGACGTAGAGCGGGAGGGTGGTGGTCTGTCCGGCCGGTCCGCCGTTGGTCAGGGTGTAGAGCAGGTCGACGTTGTTGAACTCCCAGACCGCGCGCAGCAGCGTGGACAGCACGATGGCGTCCCGCAGGTGCGGCAGGGTGATGTGCCAGAAGCGGCGCAGCCGGCCGGCGCCGTCGACGCTCGCGGCCTCGTAGAGGTCCTTGGAGACGGACTGCAGGTCGGCGAGGATCAGGATGGCGAAGAACGGTACGCCGCGCCAGAGTTCGGCGACCACGGCGCCCCAGAACACGGTGCCGGTGTCGGCGAGCACGGAGGTCCCGTACTCGCCGATGCCGGCGTCGGCCAGGTAGCGGCTGATGCCCGTTGAGGGGTTGTAGATCAGCAGCCAGATGGTGCTGGTCAGCACGCCGGAGACGGCCCACGGCGAGAAGACCAGGGCGCGGGCCAGGCCGCGCCCGACGAAGGTCTGGTTGATCAGCAGGGCCAGCACCAGGCCGAAGACCAGCTGGAGGCCGACCTCGACGAACACCCAACGGGCGCTGAACGCCAGGGTGTCCCAGAAGAACGGGTCGTCGGTGAAGATCTCCCGGAAGTTGTCGAGGCCGGCGAATCCGTTGCGCCAGGGCTTGGTGACGTTGTAGTCCCGCAGGCTGTAGTACAGGACGCTGAGCATCGGGTAGGCGATGAAGCCCAGCATCAGCAGCCCGGCGGGAGCGATCAGCAGGTAGGGCAGAGAGCGAGACGTGCTTCCGGTGCGGCGGCGGCGCTTGGGCCTTACCGGCCGTTCTTGGTGCGCGATTGCCATCGATACCTCTCGAAGCCTTCTAGCTGTCGTGGCCTTCCCCGGCCTTCAGCCGGCGTAGGGCTCGGGCACCTCCCCGGGTCGGGACAGGAACGTGAAGTCGCAGCCGGTGTCGGCCTGGGTGATGTGCTCCTGGTAGATGGCCCCGTAGCCGCGGCCGTAGCGCTGAGGCGGCGGGGTCCACTCGGCGCGGCGGCGGGCCAGCTCCTCGTCGTCCACCTCGAGGCGCAGCACCCGGGCCTCGACGTCCAGCGTGATCAGGTCGCCGTTCCGCACCAGCGCGAGCGGGCCGCCGACGTGCGACTCGGGCGCGATGTGCAGCACGCACGCGCCGTAGCTGGTGCCGCTCATCCGGGCGTCGGAGAGCCGCACCATGTCGGTGACGCCCTCCTTCAGCAGGTAGTCGGGGATCGGCAGCATGCCGTACTCGGGCATGCCGGGGCCGCCGAGCGGGCCCGAGCCGCGCAGCACCAGCACGTGGTCCCTGGTGATGTTCAGCTCGGGGTCGTTGATGGTGCGCTGCATCGTGCGGTAGTCGTCGAAGACGACGGCGGGGCCGGTGTGCCGGAGCAGCTGCGGCTCGGCCGAGATGTGCTTGATCACGGCGCCGTCGGGGGCCAGGTTGCCGCGCAGCACGGCCAGGCCGCCCTGCTCGGCCGCCGGGTTGTCCAGCGGGCGGATCACCTCGTCGTCGTGGACCAGCGCGCCCGCCAGCTGCTCGCGCATGGTGGCGTGCGTGATCGTGGGCCGGTCAAGGTGCAGCAGACCGGCCTCGCCGAGCCTGGCCAGCAGCCCCGGCAGGCCGCCCGCGTAGTAGAAGTCCTCCATCAGGAACCGGCCGCCGGGACGGACGTCGGCGAGCACCGGCACCTTGCGCGCGATGCGGTCGAAGTCGTCGAGGTCGATGGGCACCTGGGAGCGGCCGGCCATCGCGATCAGGTGGATCACGGCGTTGGTCGAGCCGCCGAGCGACAGCACGGTGGTGATGGCGTCCTCGTAGGCCTCGCGGGTCAGGAAGCGGGAGAGGGTGGCGCCCTCGTTCACCAGCTCCACGATCCGCAGCCCGGCCCCCGCCGCCATCCGCTCGTGCCCGGAGTCCACGGCCGGGATGGCGGCCGCGCCCGGGATGGTCAGGCCGAGCGCCTCGACGGCCGAGGTCATGGTGGAGGCGGTGCCCATGGTCATGCAGGTGCCGGGCGAGCGGGCGAGCCCGTTCTCCAGCTCCGCCATCTCGCGGTCACCGATGCGGCCGGCGCGCTTCTCGTCCCAGTACTTCCACATGTCCGTGCCCGAGCCGAGCGTCTCGCGACGCCAGTGGCCGCGCAGCATCGGCCCGGCCGGCACGAACACGGTCGGCAGGTCAGCGCTCGCCGCGCCCATCATCAGCGCGGGCGTCGTCTTGTCGCAGCCGCCCATCAGCACGACGCCGTCCACGGGGTAGGAGCGCAGCAGCTCCTCGGTCTCCATGGCCAGGAGGTTGCGGTAGAGCATCGGCGTCGGCTTCTGGAACGTCTCCGACAGCGTCGCCACCGGGAACTCCAGCGGATAGCCGCCGGCCTGCCACACCCCGCGCTTCACGGCCTGCGCGCGCTCCCGCAGGTGCTGGTGGCAGGGGTTGATATCCGACCAGGTGTTGAGGATCGCGATCACCGGCTTGCCGAGGTGCTCCTCCGGCAGGTACCCGAGCTGCCGGGTCCGCGCCCGGTGGCTGAACGTCCGAAGCCCTTCCGTTCCGAACCACTGGTGGCTGCGCAGTTCCTCCGGTCGCCGGCCGCGCGGCGCGTCGTCGTCGGTGGTCACGCGACCTCCCACCCCTCGACTATCGCCGCGACCGCCGCCCGTTCCGCCTCCGGCAGGACCGCGCTCGGCGGGCGAATGTCGCGCCGGCACAGGCCGAGCGCCGCCAGGGCCTCCTTGACGACCGTCACGTTGTTCGCCGACTGGCGGGCCGCGCGCAGCTCCTCGAAGGCGCGGATGCGATCCCACACCTTCATCGCCGCCGGGTAGTCTCCGGCGCGCAGCGCGCGCAGCATCTCGAGGGAGACCGCCGGCGCGACCCCGACCAGGCCGGAGGTGAAGCCGGTCGCGCCGCACGCGAAGTACGACGGCGCGTACAGCTCGGCGAGGCCGGCGACCCACACGAAGCGGTCGAGGCCGGCGTCCCGTGCGACCGTCGAGAACCGCACCGGGTCGGGCACCGCGTACTTCACGCCGATGACGTTCGGGCACGCCTCGCCGAGCCGCGCCAGCGAGGCGCCCTCGATCGCCGGGTTGCGGATGTAGGGGACGACGCCGAGCTCGGGCACCGCCTCGGCGATGATCCGGTGGTACTCGACCCAGCCGTCCTGCGAGACGTACGGGTGCACCGGCTGGTGCACCATCACCATCGAGGCGCCGGACTCGGCCGCGTGCCGGGCCGCCGCCGCGGCCGTCACCGCGTCGTGGCCGACGCCGACGACGACCTGCGCCGCGGAGCCGGCCTCGGCGACCGTCAGCTCCGTCTCGACGCGCCGCTCCTCGAGCGTCAGGGAGTAGAACTCGCTGGTGTTGCCGTTGGCGGTGAGGGTGCGCACCCCGCCGTCCACCAGACGGCGCACGAGGGTCCGGTAGACGTCCCCGTCGAACCGGCCCTCGGCGTCGAAGGGGCTGACGGTGATGGCCACCACATCCGCGAGTGCGGCCCGCTGCGCCGCGAAGTCGTACATCACGCCTCTTCCTGTCGGTCGTGCTCAGGTTCCTGCGGTCGGCCGTCCGCCGCCGGCGCCTCCCCGGGGAAGGCGCGGCGGACGAAGGCCACGATGTGTTCGCGCAGCAGCTCGGCGGCGCCCGGCGCGTCGCCCTCCTCGGCTCGGGCCAGGATCGCCCGGTGCTCGTCGGCCTCCCGGTCCCAGGTGGGCCGCGTCTGCCAGGCGAAGGAGGAGACGAGCGCCGCCTGGTCGCGCAGGTCGTCCAGCATCCTGACCAGCAGCGGGTTGCCGCAGGGCACGTAGAGCGCCCGGTGGAAGTCCCGGTTGGCCAGGGAACGCTCCGCCGTGTCGGCCGAGGCGTCCGCGCGGTCGAGCGCGGCGTGCGCCACCGCCAGGTCGGCGCCGGAGGCCACGGTGCGGCTGAGCGCCTCGGGCTCGAGCAGCAGCCGGACGTCGTAGACCGAGCGGGCCATGACGGCGTCCACGGTCCGCACCGAGGCGCCCCGGTACTCGCTCATCACCACGAGCCCGCGCCCGGCCAGCGTCTTCAGCGCCTCCCTGACCGGCGTCTTGGAGACCCCGAACCGCGCGGCGAGTTCGTTCTCGACCAGCGGCGAGCCGGGTTCGAGGACACCGGTCAGGATCGCCCTGGTCAGGTGCTCGAGGACGAACTGGGTGCGGGACGGTATCGGGACCGGCGCGGCGCCGGACAGCGGAGCGTTCACGCGACTGGTATCTCGTATCTCGTATATGAGGTCTCATGTATGGCATACGGCGTATGACGTGTGCCGCGGACGAACGTAGGTCCGGTCCGCGGCCACGTCAACGGTTCTGACAGAAATCGCTTGCCGTCCCGGCGGCGACGCTCCGCCGCGCCGCCGGGACGGAGCCGGGCCACCTGCTCAACTGCAGGTGTTGCGGCTGCTGTTGTTCAGCGTGAGGTTGCGGTAGGTGATCCGGACGCCGCAGGGGTTCTCGGTCAGCGAGTTGTTGGTGAGCGTGAGGTTCTGCAGCGTGATGTCGCTGGTGTTCGGGAACTCGCTGCGGGCCGCGATCCGCACCCCGCCGCCGCCGCTGATCGTGCCGCCCTGGGCGGCGATGTTCACGCCGTAGCAGTTCTCGATCAGGATGGCGTTGTTCCCGGTGTTGGAGATCGTCACCCGGTCGATGACCGCGCCGCCGCTCTCCGAGACGCAGAAGATGCCGCGACCGCCGCCCCGGGCGATCACCTCGCCGACCCGGATGTTCACCGGGTAGCTGCTGCCGATCCGACCGTTGCGGTTGGCCATCCGGAAGGCCGCGTAGCCGGTGCCGGTGCCGGCGTTCTCGGCGTCGACCCGGGTGATGTTGGCGTTGATCGTGTCGTTGAGCAGCAGCCCCGACTCGCCGACGTTGCGGGCCGTGACCGTGCCGATGGTGATCCCGTCGACCCCGTAGGTCTCCACCGCGTGGCTGCCGGCGCCGGAGACGAAGACGTTGTCGATCCGCACGTTGCGGGTGCGGACGTTGCGGTTGGCGTGGTTGTCGATCCGGATGCCGAGGCCGCCGGAGAGTTGCATGTTGATCTGGCCCAGCGTGATGTTGGTGCCGTTGCGCACGAAGATGCCGAAGTACGGCGCGCCGGTGATGGAGACGTTCTGGACCTCGACGTCGGTGGTGTTCTGGGTGCGGATGGGCGCCTGGTTGGCGGCCATGCTGCCGGTGTAGTTGATCGTCCCGCAGACGTCGAGGACGGTGTAACTGGGCAGGTCGAGCGACTGGTTGGCCGGCACCGAACCGGAACCGCGCACCACCACGCGCTGCTTGGAGGTCCGGCCGGGCGTCAGGCTGTTCACGGCGGCCCGCATCGCGGAGAGCATGTCGGTGCCGGTATAGCCGGGCGCCGTCCAGGTGTTCCCGTTCCGCACGGCCTGGGCCTGGTACGAGCCGTCGCCGCAGGCCGCGGCGCCGATCTCGTCGGCGACCGCCGGACCGCTCATCGTGGCGCCGGCCGTGACGAGGGCCACGACGGCCGAGAGGAGAAGGGTGACCTTGCGCTTCCTGATGGGGGTTGCGGCTCTGCGTCCCATCGTTCACTCCTGAGGTGGGGGATGGAGGCACCGCGCGCCACCTCGTCAAAAACCTGAATCGATTCACGACCCGGCCTGTCCTCGACCGGGGAGCGAGAAGAACCCAGGGAGATCGAGCGGCGCCACGGAATTGGCTGGCGAGACCGGCGCGCGATACGGCACACCGGCCGGGAAAGCGCTTGCTGAACCGCGAGTATGGCAACGGGCCAAGGGCGCGTCAATAAGCGGTAAAGCGGGATCGCTCGCGCTGGCATGAGCGGGCTACAGCGCCTCGCCGCGACTGCGGCGGTTCGCCTCCCGAACCGGCGCGCGCAACAACTCGGCGAGTCCGATCGACCGCAGGTCATCAGGCCGCACGTCCCACTCCCGGCCGCCTCCGACCGGCCGGAGCTGCACG
This sequence comes from Streptomyces sp. 8K308, assembly GCF_004348315.1. GTDB lineage: Bacteria > Actinomycetota > Actinomycetes > Streptomycetales > Streptomycetaceae > Streptomyces. The sequence continues at coordinate 39,221 of NZ_SMKC01000016.1, forward strand.
CACGGGCCGACCCGGCCCATCACGATGCCACCACGCCCCGTCCTGGCATCCCAGGCGGGCTCCCCCACCTCGGGCACGTACATGGCGTCCGACTCGTCCCGCACCGAAGACCTCCCGCAACCGTCGTAGTCGACCGATCACCGAGAGTGGTTCACCATTTCGGGCAGCGACACCGGCGAGACGGCGCCATAATCGCCATTGCCACATAGCCTCTTGCAGTGTCGCCAATGGCAGGGAGGCTGACCATGAACGAGCTGCTGCGGCGCGCGATCTCGGAGTCCGGACGAACGGCACATCAACTGGCCCTGGCGTGTGGGGTCGAGGACCGTACCGTGGACAGGTGGTTGTACGAGGGGCGCGTGCCGCGCCCTCGGACCCGCGTGACCGTAGCCGAGGTGCTGGGAGTTGAGGAGCACGTGTTGTGGCCCGCCGCCGCCAGGGCGGTCGTCAAGACGGGGGCGGACCGTGAGGTCGTCGCGGTGTACCCGTACCGCTCGGTCTGCCCCTCCTCCGTCTGGCGGAGCCTGATCACGGATGCCCGGGAGCAGTTGACCTTCGCCGGGTACACCAACTACTTCCTCTGGCTCGATCACCCCAACCTGGCCACCGCACTGCGGAAGAAGGCGCGTGCCGGAGCCACCGTCCGGTTCCTCCTCGGGGATCCGGACTCCGAGGTGACGCGGCGGCGCGAGGCCGTCGAGGCCACGGCGCTGACGGTCTCCACCCGGATCCGGATCACCCTGGAACACCTGGCCCGGCTCGGCGGCACCGAGCGGGTCGAGGCACGGTTCAGCGACGCGGAGTCACACGTCTCGCTCTCCGTCTTCCGGTTCGACGACCAGATGCTGGTCACGCCACACCTGGCCAGGCTGGTCGGTCACGACTCCCCCATGCTGCACCTGCGCCGCCTCCAGGACGACGGGATGTTCGACCGCTTCGCCTCGCACGCCGACGAGTTGTGGCGCGAAGGACGACCGGTCGACCCGCCGGCCGAAGGCGCCGCGTCCCTGCCCTGACCGATGGCGGCTGCGACCCGCGCACGGCGCCCTAGCCGAGACCTCGGGTGATCAGGCCCGCGTCCTCCCGGATCAGCCAGCCCGGTTCCTGTCCCTCGTGGAGGTGCGGAACGGTCACCCGGACCACGCTCGGCTCGCCCTCCAGCAGGGTGACCTCGCTGCCGCCGTAACGGTCCTCGTTGTCCGCCACCGTCTGCTCCAGCGCGTCGGTGGCCCGCTCGGCCTCCGCCGCGTCGCGCGTCCCCAGGCACAGCACCTCGGAGGTCGCCACATCCGAGGCGTCGTCGGTGAACTCCGCGACCTGTCCCACGGCGTAGGCCGTCACCCCCTCCTCGTCCGAGTCGCGGTGGGTGAAGTCCACCCGGTAGGCGCCATCGACGCACGCGCTCAGCTCGCGGTAGCGCGGCTCCTCGCTCAGCGGCCGGCCCTCCGTCAGCATGGCCGGGTCGAAGCCCTGCCCGCCCCAGACGAGTTCCTCGTCCGACACCCGCAGGAACTCGTCGCCCGACGCGTTCGCCCAGAGCGCGCCGCCGTCCGCCTGGTGCTCGGTGAAGCCATCGGCCGCGAGCTCGGCGGTGATCGCCGTCGCGTCGAAGTCGCCGGTCCAGACGCCGTACTCGCGCATGCCGTCCTCGTCACCGGCCATGACGGTCACCGCGGTCTCGACGTCGGCGCGATCGATCCCGAAGCGGAGCTCCGACCGGGACGAAGCGGCCAGCAGCGGCGTGTTGAGGTTGGCGACCATCCAGAAGCGGCGCTCGTCCACGGCCAGCAGTTCGTCGGCCTGCTCCGGATCCACCACCGTGACGAACGGGGGCGGATCGCCGGCGTACCGCACCTCCTCCAGCGCCTCGATCACCGACGCACTCCGCCGTAGCTCCCCCTCGTACCCCGGATCACATCCCACCGTGACCGCGAGCCCGGCCACCAGCACCGCCCCGGCGTACGCTCGTCGCCCCCTGCCGCTGAATCCGCCCACGGCCGTCACCGCCTGCCTGATGTCGCTCCGAGCCCGTCGGGGGCTCCTGTGAACCGGGGGAGGCTACAGCCGGGGGTTCGGGAGGGGTCTCGAAGCAACCGGCGGGTGAACGGCGAGATCTCGCGCCGTACCAGCAGGTCTCTTTCCGTTCCGAAGCTCGGCGGCGTGGCCCGCCGGAGCGCCCTAACCCGACCGGCGGCGTCGCAGCAGTGCGGCGAGAGGTTCGCGGATGTCGGCCGGATGAAGGTTCAGGGGCTCGAACTCGTCGGCGGCGGCCCACCTGAGTTCGTAGCTGTCGTTCGGGCCGTGCGCCTCGGCCTCGGGTCCGGACAGGACCGGCGCGCCGGTGACGTCCGTCATCAGGAAGTACGAGGCCGGCCGGCCGTTGTGCCGACCCGTCCACAGCAGCCGATCGATCCTCGCCGCGAGCGTGGTCTCCTCACGCAGTTCGCGCAGGGCCGCCGTCTCGGCGCTCTCCCCCTCCTCGACGTGCCCGCCCGGAAGGACCGCGTAGTGGTGTCCAGGACACACCGCTCCCGCCCGGCCCGGGTTCGCGCACATCGCGCAGGACTCGGACGACTCCCGCCTGAGGAAACGCTTGATGACCAACGCTCGCCGACCGTCGACGACCACCGCGACCGCTCTGGGAATCAGCACGCGGTCATCGTGCCCCGCCCGAACACGGCTCAGTCGACCCAGCCGGCTCAGCCGTTCACGGCCCGCACCGTCCAGGACGAGGCCGAGGTGGCGGCGATACCGGGGAGGCTGCGCCGGGCGAGCGGGCGTGGGATCATCGGCCGCCGGTCAGGCGGATGATCTACGTGAGGACGGTGGCGGCATGGTGGCCGGCTGGGAGTGGGACGAGACGTTGTTCGCGGGCTCGGCCGCCTACTACCGCCAGGGGAGGCTGCCTTACGCGCCCGGCCTGGCCGACGCGCTCGCGGACGCCCTGGGTCTTGACGGGCGAGGGCGGCTCATCGACGTGGGGTGCGGGCCAGGCACCGTCGCCCTGAGCCTGGCGCACCTGTTCGCCGAGGTCGTCGGAGTGGATCCGGACGGCGGGATGATCGCCGAGGCCGAGCGCGGCGCCGCTGAGGCGGGGGTGGCCGGGAAGGCGCGGTGGGTGCGGGCCCGGGCCGAGGAACTGCCCGCCGGGCTCGGCACCTTCACCGTCGCGACCTTCGCCCAGTCCTTCCACTGGATGGACCGCGACCCGGTGGCGGCCACCGTCCGGGACATGCTCGGGCCCGGCGGGGCGCTGGCGCACGTCTCGGACCTCAAGACGGAGACCCGCTCGGCCGACGGACTCCCCCACCCGGTCGCGCCCTATCCGGCGATCGACGCGCTGGTCAGGCGGTACCTGGGTCCGGTCAGGCGTGCCGGGCGCGGGGTGCTGACGAACGGAACGCCCGGCGGGGAGGCCGAGGTCTTCCGGCGGGCGGGGTTCTCGGGGCCCGATCGCCATGTCGTGCCCGGCGGTCAGGCGCTGGAGCGCACGGTCGACGACGTCGTCGCCGCGGTCTTCTCGATGTCGTTCTCGGCTCCGCACCTGTTCGGCACGGGCCGAGACGGCTTCGAGGCCGACCTGCGCCGACTCCTGAGCGAGGCCTCGCCCTCGGGGCGGTTCTCCGAACGCCAGCCGAGCACCGAGGTCTTCGTCTGGTGGCGGGACGCCGACGCGGGCGTCAGCAGGCGCAGCTGACGGAGCCGACCGGGACGGTCAACGGATCCGCGGCGCGCCGCTCAGTGCCGGCCACGGTCTCGACCGGGAAGCCCTCGCGGATCCAGTACTCGATGCCGCCGATCATCTCCTTGACGCGGTAGCCGAGTTGGGCGAGCGCGAGCGCCGCGCGGGTGGCGCCGTCGCAGCCGGGGCCCCAGCAGTAGGTGACGACCGGGACCGCCGGGTCGAGCAGGCTCCCGGCCCTGGCCGGGATGTCGGCGGTGGGCAGGTGGATCGCGCCCGGCACGTGGCCCTGCCGCCAGCCGGCGTCGCCACGCGAGTCGAGGAGGACGAAGCCGGGTGCGCCCGAGTCGAGCGAGGCGTGGACGTCGGAGACGTCGGCCTGGAAGGCGAGGCGGGCGGCGAAGAAGGCCGCGGCTTCGGCGGGGGCCGCCGGCGGCGTGCGCAGCGCGGGGCTCGCTGGGGTCTGAGTGGTCATGGGAAGGACGCTACGAGCCGCAGCCAGACGGCGGAACAGTCAATCCCCGGGATTCTGCGGCACATCCCGGGGATTCCGTGGTAGGAATCGTCTGTGACCGATGATTCTTTCGACGAGACCGATATGCGCATCCTGGAGGCCCTCCAGCGCGACGGCCGGGCCAGCTACGCCGAGTTGGCCCGGACCGTGTCCATGTCCGCCAGCGCCGTGACCGAGCGGGTGCGGCGCCTGGAGGAGAGCGGAGTGATCCAGGGATACTCGGCCGTGGTGGACCCGGAGCGGCTCGGGTACGGCATCCTGGCCCTCGTCCGCCTCCGCTATCCGACGCCCAACTACAAGCCCTTCCACGATCTGGTCGCGGTCACGCCCGAGATCCTGGAGGCCCACCACGTGACCGGCGAGGACTGCTTCGTGCTCAAGGTCGTCGCCCGTTCCATGCGCGACCTGGAGGCGACGATGGGCCGCATCGCCGGGCTCGGCTCCGTCACCACCAGCGTCGTCTATTCGAGCCCGCTCCCCCGCCGCGCGATCACGGTCAGGGCCTGACCGGTCACAGGCGACGAGCGAAGAGGTAGGCCCGTCGGGTCTCCGCCTCGTGCGGGTACGGGGCACGTTCGAGACGGGCCTCCACGGTGAGACCGGCCGCCTCGACCAGCGAGGTGATCCGGTCCGGGTCGAGGAAGTGGAAGTCCACGTCCACCTCGTGGCCCCACCACTCGTCCAGGTGCCGGATCTCGTCGCCGACGTGGAAGGAGAGGAGCAGCAGTCCGGAGGAGGGGCGCAGCACCCGCCGGATCTCGGCCAGGGCTCGTGGGAGGTCCTCCGAGGCCAGGTGGATGATCGAGTAGAGGGCGACCACGGCCCCGAACTCTCCGTCGGCCGCCGGCAGTCCCCGCAGGTCGCCCTGGCGGAACTCGACCTGCGGATAGCGGGCCCCGGCCACCGCCACCATGCCGGCTGACAGGTCGATCCCGACCGCCTTCGCGCCGTGCTCGGCGAGCCAGGCCGCCACATGGCCCGGGCCGCAGCCCAGGTCGGCGACGGCCGCGCCGGCCGCCGTCTGCTCAAGCAGCGTGGCCAGCAGCGCCCGGTCCAGGGGCTTGGCGGCGAGCTCGTCGTGCAGCCGGGCGGCGTACTCCTCGGCCACCGTGTCGTAACTGCGCCGGGTCGCCTCGTCGTTCACCGGTCCTCCTGCCGCAGCCGGGCGATGGCGCCGATCTCAAGCGCCGCGTAGACCGTACCGTCCGGGGCCACGGTCAGGCCGTGCGGCTCCGGAGCCGGCGGGGCGGGCAGCTCGTGCTCCTCGACGGCACCGTCAGGCGTGACGGCGGCCAGTCGGCCGGTGCCCCACTCGGTGATCCAGAGGCGGTCGGCGCCCGGGGCGATGGCCTGCGGGCGGCAGGCGCGGTCGGGCAACGGGAACTCCGTCACCGCGCCGTCCACCGTGACGCGGCCGACCTGTCCCGCGGCGATCTCGACTAACCAGAGCGCGCCGTCGGGGCCCGCCGTGATGCCCACCGGGCCGGCGGCCTCGGTCGGCAGCGGGTGCGCCGTGACCTCGCCGGCGACGGTGATCCGGCCGATCGCGTTGGCCTGGTTCAGGGTGAACCACAGCGCGCCGTCCGAGCCCGCCGTGATCATCGAGGGGTAGGCGCCGGTGACGGGCAGCGGGAACTCGGTCACCGCGCCGTCCGCCGTGACGCGGCCGACGCGGTCGGCGTTGAGCTCGGTGAACCACAGCGCGCCGTCGGGGCCGGCCGCGATGCCGTAGGGGGCGGCGTCCGGGGTG
>NZ_SMKC01000170.1 GCF_004348315.1 Streptomyces sp. 8K308
CACCGACGCCGCCGCCCCGCCCGGCTACCCCAGTCAGGCCGATCGCCGGGCCGCAGCCCGCCCAAGGCCCACGGGCGACGTGCGCCGGGGTGGTCGCGACGCTGGCGCTGCTCCTGGCGACGCTGTACATCGTCTTCCATGTTGTGTCCTCCTCGTGGCGCAGCGTCGGCGACGCTCTGGGCTCGTTCCTCTCGGGCACAGACAACGAGGTGGTGGGCGCCGACTACACGCCGCCCACCACTGCGCGGGGGCAGGCGGAGGACCTGGACGCACTGCTGACCTGGAACACCGGAACCCGCGACACGGTCGCCGAGGCCGTCCAGTCCTTGCTGGCCTGCCCCGACGTCCCGCCTGACCAGTTGGCGGAGGCGAAGGAGACCTTCATGGAAGCTGCCGACGACCGAACGACGCGCCTGGAGTCCCTCGACGCGCTCGCCCTCGACGAGCTTGCCGACGGCGACGGGTTGGAGCGCGCCCTCCGCGAGGCATGGGGCGCATCGGCCGAAGCCGACCGAGCGTATGCTCGGCTCGCCGACGAGGCGTCGTGCGATCAGGCCCTGACCGCCTCCCCTCACTGGGCGGAGGCCGAGGAGGCCAACGAGCGGGCCACCGCGGCCAAGACGGAGTTCGTCGAGGCGTGGAGCCCCATCGCCGAGGAGTACGACCTGACCGTCCTCTCCTGGGACGACGTGTGATGACGCCTTCCGGCGATTCGTCAGGCCGGCCCTTCGCCCGCCTCTCGCTTGAGCGCGTCCGGCTCGTGGACCAGCAGGCGCAACCGCCCCGTCGCCAGCCACCCCTGGCCACGCCACTGCTCCAGGATCCGACTGACGGTGCGCCGCGAGGAGAGCACGAGGCCGGCCAAGTCGTCCTGGGAGAGCGGCAACGTGATCTCCACCCCGCCCGCCGCGGCGGCCCGCCCGTACCGGTGGCCGAGGTCGAGCAGCAGGGCCGCCAGTCGCCGCCTGGTGTCCTCGCCCCCGGCTGCGACGCCACGCCGGTCTGCCTGGCGCAGCCGCTCCGACTGAACGCGCCGCAGCGCTCGGGCGATCGACGGGTCGGTCTTCATCAGGCCCTCGAACGCCCGCAGCGGCAGAGACAGTGCGCTGACGTAGGTGAGCGCGACCACGGACGCCGAACGCGGTCGGCCATCAGCTCCGGCCTGTTCGCCCAGCAGGTCACCGACGCCGCGCAGGGCCAGCACGGCCTCGTAACCGTCGCTGGTAGATGCCGTGACCTTCACGCATCCTCGCTCGATCACCAGCAGATGATCGGTGACGTCGTACTCCTTGAGCAGCGTCGCCCCCACGTCGAATCCCTCGCGCCCGCCGACACGCGCCAGGCTCTCTCGCGCCGGCCGTTCCAGCAACGACCAGAAGGTCATGTGCACGCCACTCGTTTACCCGCCCGCCCGTTCGACCTAACGCCGCCAGTCCCGGCTCATCGTAGCCAGCCGGCGGGAGACGCCCCGCGGCCTCCCGGGCGGGACGGCGCGCCACCACGAGAGGCTCCGGGCACGCGAACCCCGGAGCGGGAAGGGATGCGGCCCCATGGAGACACGAGAGCCCCGACCCGAGCCGACCGCCGCTCAACCGTCGTCCGTGCCCGGGGTGATGGCCGGCGAACGCCTGCTGGCCGAGATGCGTGAGGAGATCGGTCGGTCGGACAACAAGGCGTCGATTCTCATCGGCGCGGTCGGGGTGTGTAGCGGCGTGATCGCGAGCGGCGCTCATGTGCCCGGCGCGGCCTGGGCCGCCTTCCTGTGGTGGGCCGGCTGCGCCGGCTGGGTGGTCGCCCTGGCCTTCCTGCTGGTGGCCACCTTCCCCCGCTACCGGCGGAGCCGATGGCAGCGTGACCAGCCCGTCACCTACTTCCTCGACGTCCGCCGCGCCGCGCGGACCGGCCAGCTGCCTGAGGCCCTTCGGAACACCGAGGCCGACCCGCTCGCCGGCCTCACCATCGCCCTCGACAACACCAGCGCCATCATCACCGCCAAACACCGCTGCATCCGCGCCGGCCTCACCGCCTGGGCCCTCGGCGCGGCCTGCCTGGTGACGGCCCTGGCATCAGGTTGAACGGTCCGGGGAGTGAGTGCGGGCGGCTCGTCCGGCCGGTCCTCCGCCAGGGACTTCTCGGCCAGCTTGGGGAGAGTGGCCTTCTCGCGCGGTCCTGGGCACGTCGTCTGCTTCTTCGGAGCGGTGACAGCATCGTCGCCGGCGTGCGGGGCGGGCACGCTCACGGCGGCGAGAGCCAGAGGAGGGGGCGGTTCGTCCGCCGGGACGGGGCGGGTAACTCGACAGTTCCTCGCTCCGGGGAGCCGCTACGAGTGCGGCGAGTGACCGCTCCCCCGCTTCCTCCGAGTCGTCCTCGATGTCGACACCGAAGTCCGTCGCCAGGCCGGCGAGGCCACTGTCATAGCCCTGCCTGATCGCGCGAAACTCCCACGCCTCGCCACGGCGGTACAGCTCCACGAATGACCACGCTCACCGAGTCGATGTCGTCGCTGCCGAAGCGAGCAGACTCTCACCGGACGCGTCGGCCAACGACAGCCGCAGGTACTCCAACCTTCCCCTCCGCGGTCGGCGTCTTGCCCGGCAGTTGCACACTGCTGTCCGGCCGTGTCGCGCATCGACCACTTCGGCGCCTTTCGGCCGAGATTCCGCTCAACCTGACCCGACGTGGTGCGCCCATGGTGTGAAGGTGATGAAGCCACGTCACTCCGGCCGCGTGTGGTCGGGCGCCCACGCGGCGGCGGCCCGCCCGGCGCCCACGGCCCGCTGTCACACCGCCGCGTCGAGCCGTGCTTCGGCCGGTGTGGTGGTCTGTCTGCGGACCGCGCGGGCGGAGCGGAGGAGGGTTCCGGGGCGCATCAGCGTCCTCGCCGGGGACCGCATGTGCGCCACCGCGAGGAAGCGGCGGTGTATCACCGGGTCGGTCACCGAGGCCCGGACGATGAGGTCGCTGAGGCGGGAGGCGACCTTGAATCCCCGGGGGCGTGGTCCGGTGACGTGCGGCAGTTTCAGGTCGTTGAGGGCGGACGTCTGCCACGCGTCATCCACGACGGCGCGGACCTGTTTGAAGTACGACCAGGCCGGATCGCGCGGGGAGCGTCCGGACCCGAGGTAGGACTCCAGGCACGAGGCGTGCATCGTGGCCGATGACATGCCCTGGCCGTAGATGGGGTTGAACGAGGCCATGGTGTCGCCGACCGCGACGAGTCCGGCGGGGAACCGGTCGAGCAGGTGGAAGTCGCGCCGTCGGTTGTCCGGGTGCCGGTAGGTCACCGGCTCGCCGATCGGCTCGGCGTCCTCGGCGAGTTGACGGAACGGTGCCGCCGGGTCCTGCGCGCAGCGCAGCAGGAACTCGTCGATGCCGTGTGCCGGGCGGTCGTCCGCGTACCCGGCCACCAGGACGATCCACAGGTCTCCCTCGACCCGGCCGAGGGTGCCGAGCCGCAACCGGCCGTCCGGCATGGCCGCGAGGGACTGCGCCAGCGTCGCGCCGTGCGGCCCCTCGGGGCGGCGGAACAGCGCGGTGGCGTAGCCGAGGTCCACGTGCATGCGCCGCATCGGCGGCTCGGGCCAGCCCGCCTCGGTCAGCCAGGCGCCGATCCGGCTGGCGCGGCCGGTCGCGTCGACGACCAGGTCGGCGGCCAGGACGTCCTCGCCGCCCGCGCCCGCGTACCGCACCCCGCTCACCCGGTCGCCGGTGAAGGTCAGCCCCCGCACGCGGCCGTTGACCAGCCGCAGGTTGTCGAGCGCCAGCGTGCGGCGGCGGAGGTGCGCCTCAAGGAAGGGACGGGTGGCGCTGACCATCTCCACGCCGCCGACCAGCACCTTGCGCCGGCCGTCGAGGTAACTGTGCACGTCCGTCCCGGTGTCCGCGAGCGCGGCTCCCCCGGCGACGAGTTCGGCGGAGAATCCGGGGAACCACTGGTCGATCCGCCGGCGGCCCGCGTCCAACAGCGCGTGCATCTGGGTGCCTTGCGGGACACCAGGCCGAGGATCCCGGCCGCCCCCGAACGCGCCGGCGAGGGCGACGTCGTCCCGTTCGAGGACGACCACCTCGTCCGCGTGGTCGCTGAGCACCCGCGCGGCCAACAGCCCCGCGATGCTGCCCCCGAGTACGGCGGCCCTGCGCATCTCCACCTCCTGTTAGCGGCTTCCGCGCACTGCCGCTGCGACCGCCCCGGAAGGGGAGCGGCGGAGAACATGGTGAACTTTCGGCCCTCACCTGAACCGACCATCCGCGCACCCGCTCTGTACATTTCTGGATCGTCCGACCCCCACGAAGGAAGGACCGTGCGATGAGCACGTCCCACGGAACGCCGTCCGACGCGGCCGCCGCGCCGAAGCGGACCCAACTGGTCGGTGGCACGTCACCCGACGTCGACGCCTGGCGAGGGATGCTGCGCGACTGCCTGATCAGACTCGACGCGATCCCGATCGGCGGCACGGGGGACGGCGACGGCTACACGGGCTGGCTGCGCCAGCTCGACCTGGGATGCCTGACGCTGACCGACGTCGGCTCCGACCCGGTGCGGGTGGTGCGCGCGCCCAGGATGCTCGTCGGCAACCAGGACGACTTCTACCTGCTCTCGATGGCCCTGGAGGACAGCGCGTCGCACTGTGGAGACGTCCAGTCCCAGCTGGGTCGCGGGGACGCGGTCCTGCTGGACAGCACGGCGCCCTTCCAGCTGAGCGCCGCCGAGCGCGCCCACCACCTGGTGCTGACGCTGCCTCGTGCGGACGTGGCACGGGTCCTGCCGGCCAGCAGGGAACGCGTGGGGCGCCGCATCGCCGCCCAGAATCCGGTGCTGCGCGTGCTGCGGGCCACGCTCGCGGAGGTGCACGCCGGCGGCGAGCGGTTCGATCCGGGGTTACTGCCGGAACTCGGCTACGTGCTGCGTGAGTTGCTCTTCTCCGTGCTGCGGTCCGACGAGCTCACCGACCAGGCGGGGGTGAACGGGCTCCTCGGTCACCACGCCCAACTCCTGCGCATGCGGGACTTCATACAGCGGCACATCGCCGATCCCGAGCTCTCCGCGAAGGTGGTGGCGGCGGCGTTCGGGGTCTCCGTGCGCTACGTCGAGCTCGTCTTCCGGGAAAGCGGCACGTCACCGGCCAGGTACATTCGTCAGACCCGCATGGAGGAGGCTCGCAGGAGCCTGGCGAGCCCGCAGCGACGACAGCGCCCGATCGCCGCGATCGCCCGGTCCGTCGGCATCGAGAACCCAACCGTCTTCGCCCGCATGTTCCGCCACTTCTACGACGTGACGCCCAGCGACTACCGGCGGTCCCAGGCCGGCGGGGAGCACCGCGGCCGGTCCGGGGGGTAGGCGGTCCCCCGAGACGACCGGCGCGCAACGGGCGTGCGGCGGGCGCGCAGGCGGCAAACCCCCGTTCGGGAATCGACGACTCCGTGTTCGTGAATCGTGGACATCGGCGCGCCGGGGTCCACCATCCTGGGCGCCGATGTCGCACGGGGTGTCCCAGCCCATGCTCCGGTTGTCCACCGCTCAGGGGATTTCGACTTGCAGTCCGAACCACCGCACGACGCCGAGGCAGCCCCCACCGTGAGTTCACCCGCGCCGCCCGACTGGCGGGGGCCCGAGGCCCCGTCGCACGCCGGTGGACGCGCGAGGCGTGGCCGGGCCAGGCAGCGCGCGGCCCGCCGGGGCCCGCTCCGGCCGCGTGGACGTCGGGGGCCCTGGTCGATCAGGGCCCGCGTCCTCGTCCTGGTGCTCATCCCGAGCCTGGCCCTGACGGCGCTGTGGGGCACGTACACGGTCGCCGGGTTCAACGAGGCACTCGACCTGCGGCAGACCGTGCGGGACGTGGAGGCGGTGGGGGTCAACGGCGTGACCGCGATGGTGGCGCTCCAGGAGGAGCGTCGGCTGTCGATGATCTACCTGTCCCAGCCGGAGGCGGACCGGGAGGCGCTTGAGCAGCAGCGCGCGGACACCGACCAGAAGCTCGCCGCGATGAGCGTGGCCGCGGAGCCGGTGGTCGAGAACAACCCGCCGGCCCTCCAGGAGATCTTCGGGCGGATCAGCCAGGGCTTCGCGATGCTGCCGGACTTCCGGCAGCAGGTCGACGCCAGGGCCGTGAACCACGCCGAGGCGTACGAGTTCTACACCGGCGCCGTGAGCACCGGCATGACGTACTTCGAGGCCGAGGCCCGGCTGACCAACGACTCCGAGGCGCTCAACGAGGGGACGACCGCTGCGGACCTGTTCCGCGCGCTGGAGAGCCTCGCCCGGCAGAACGCGGTGCTGTCCGCCGGCCTCTCGTCGCCCGACGGCATGTCGGCCGCCGAGCAGCGGCAACTCACCGGGCTCGTCGGCGTGCAGCGGGAGCAGTGGGGCGTGGTGGCGCCGGCGCTTCGGGGGGCGCAGGCGGAGAACTACCAGGCGATCACCGCGGGCCCCGAGTGGTCGACGCTGGTCGACGCCGAGGACTCGGCCGTGCTGTCCGGTCGGATCTCGCCCGCCTTCGAGGAGTGGCAGGCCTCGATGCTCCAGGTGGCGGCGAGCATGCAGCAGCTCACCCTGAACCAGGTGGACTTCGCGGTCGGCTTCGCCAACGACCGGGTCGACGACCTGATGACCTCCGTGATCCTGACCAGCGTGGGAGCCCTGCTGGCCATCGCGCTGGCCGTGTTGATCTCCGTGCTGGTGTCCCGGGCGCTGATCCGGCGGCTCCGGGAGCTCCGCAGGGCGACGCTGCGGCTTGCCGAGGAGCGGCTGCCCGCCATCATCGGCCGGCTACAGCAGGGCGACAAGGTCGAACTCGCCGAGGCCGTCCCCGAGATCGAGCAGGGCTCGGACGAGATCGGGCAGGTCGCCGGCGCGTTCGCCACGGCGCAGCGCATCGCCGTGCGCGCGGCGATCGAGCAGGCCGAGACCCGCGAGGGCATCAGCCGGGTTTTCCTCAACCTCGCGCAGCGCAGCCAGGGCCTGGTGCACCGTCAGCTCGCGCTGCTCGACACGCTGGAGCGCGGTAACGAGGAGGACCCCGATCTGCTCGCCGAGTTGTTCCGGGTGGACCACCTCGCCACGCGGATGCGGCGCAACTCCGAGAACCTGTCCATCCTCGGCGGCGCGATGCCCGCCCGCCGCTGGCGTCGTCCGGTGCGGTTGACCGAGATCCTGCGCGCGGCGGCCGCCCAGACCGAGGACTACTCCCGGGTCAAGCTGGCCGGGATACCCGAGGTCACGCTCGCCGGCCCGGTGGCCGGCGACATGATGCACCTGCTCTCCGAACTGGTCGAGAACGCGACGACGTTCGCGCCGCCGCACACGAGCGTGCTGATCCGCGCCGAGGTCGTGCCCAAGGGGCTCGGGATCGAGATCGAGGACCGCGGCATCGGCATGGCCGAGGAGGTGCGCGAGCAGGCCAACCGTCTGCTGGCGGCGGCGCCCGAGTTCAACGTCATGGGCTTCACGGAGGACACCCGTCTCGGCCTGTTCGTCGTCGCGCGGCTGGCGGCCCGCCACAACATCTCGATCACCCTGCGCCCCTCACCCTACGGGGGGACCTCGGCCATCGTGCTGGCCCCGACGGACCTCCTCGAGGAGGTCGAGCCCGACGCCCAACACCCGGACCGCGCCGAGGCGATGGTCGGGACGGCGGCACCGGTGGCGGGCGGCACGCGGCCTTCGACGGGCTCGCCCGCGTGGACACGCGACGCCGGACAGCCCGCGACGCCACCGTCCTGGGAGACGACGCGACCGCGTGCGGAGGCGGTGGCGACGCTGCCCCGCCGGGAGGAGCCGCGCTTGCCCGACAACGTCGCGCCGCTGCGCGACGACCCCCCGGAGCCGGTGTCCCAGGAACCGCGGAAGCGCGCGCCGAAGCAGCTGCCGCGCCGGGTGCGCCAGGCAAGCATGCAACCGCAACTGCTCCATCCCGCGACCCCGGCGCCCGAGGCGGCCCCCCGGGAGCGGTCGGCCGAGGAGGCGCGCCGCCTGATGTCGACGTACCAGCGCCAGTCGTACCGGGGGCGTGCCGACGCGGAGCGGGAACCTGATGGCAGACAAGACGACGTGGCCGGAGACTGGCCGACCCGAGAAGGGCAGTGGGACCCGCGATGACGCAGATGCCGAAACAGGTCACCGACCTCAACTGGATGCTGGACGACCTCGTGCGTCGGGTTCCCAGGACGAGGCACGCCCTCGTGTTGTCGGCCGACGGCCTGGTGATCGCCCACTCGCACGACCTCGGCCGCGAGGAGGCCGAGCACATCTCGGCCGTCGCCTCCGGTTTCCAGAGCCTGGCCAAGGGCTTCGGGCTGCGCTTCGGCGGCGGGCCCGTGCGGCAGACGATCGTCGAGCTGGAGAGCCTCTTCCTGTTCGTGACGGGCGCGGGACAAGGCGCCTGCCTCGCCATCCTCGGTGAGGCCGACATCGACGTCGGCCTCGTGGCCTACGAGATGAACCTGATCGTCAAGCGGGTCGGTGACTACCTCGCCGCGGCGCCGCGGCAGGCAGCAGCGGTCTCGCCGTCGTCCTCCTGAGGGGAGGCCCCATGTCCGGACCGGAGGAATCATGGTGGGACGTGGACGCTGGCCCCATCGTGCGCTCGTTCGCGAGAACCGGCGGCCGGACCCGGCCGAGCCGTGACGAGTTCAACCTCATCACCCTGATCGTCGCCACGCATCCCGACACCGCGCGGCCCGGTCTCGAGCCGGAGCACATCGGGATCCTGCGCATGTGCGCGGGCGGCCCGCTCTCCGTCGCCGAGATCTCCGCTCGGCTGGACATGACCGTGACAGTGACCAAGGTCCTGCTCGGAGACCTACTCGACATGGGGGCCATCCAGACCCGCGCGCCGATCGCGCTGGCGGAGGCCCCGGACATCCAGCTTCTTCAGGCGGTGCTCGATGGAATTCGCAGGCTATGAGCCGTATCCCGGTCCCGGCGGTCTCCCGACGGCGGTCAAGATCCTGATCGCCGGCGGGTTCGGCGCCGGGAAGACCACCATGGTCGGTTCCGTCAGCGAGATCTCCCCGCTGCGGACCGAGGAGGTGATCACCAAGACGAGCGAGGGCGTGGACGACCTCAGCGGGGTGGAGGGGAAGACCACCACGACCGTGGCCATGGACTTCGGCCGGATCACGATCAGCCGGGACCTGGTGCTCTACCTCTTCGGCACCCCGGGGCAGCACCGTTTCTGGTTCATGTGGGACGAGTTGGCCCTCGGCGCGCTCGGGGCCATCGTGCTGGCCGACACCCGGCGGCTCGAGGACTCCTTCCCCGCCGTCGACTACTTCGAGCACCGCGGCACCTCGTTCGTCGTGGCGGTCAACCGCTTCCACGGCACCTGCGACTACGACACCGACGAGGTGCGCCAGGCGCTCGACCTCGACCCGCGCGTGCCGGTGGTGATGTGCGACGCGCGCTCCCGCGAGTCCAGCAAGCTCGCCCTGATCACCCTCCTCGAACACACCATGGCGACGCGGATGTCGGCCGTTCGCTGACAACGGCCGCCCGCCCTTCGAGACGGGGGATCCACACCAGGCAAGGCTGCCTTGCCCTGCGTGACGGTGATCCCGGGAAAGGCCGGCCCGGTGACCGGGCCGAGGGCGTCCGGGCCGGCTGTCGTGGCACGGCTGTCGTCGACGACGCCTCGGTCCGGCTGACCGCCGGGCGGGTGACCGTGCGCGAGGTGGGCGAGCACGGCCGGCATCCGCACCGCCCGCGGTGGGGTTCCGCCGACAGGCGGGGCGCCGCGATCGTCGGGCGGATCATGGGGATGTGCGGCATCACCGGACTCGCGCCACGGCCCGTGGACAGTCTGTCCGGCGGCCGGCTCCAACGCGTCTGGCTGGCGAGCCGCCTGGCCCAGGGAACCCCGCACGTCCTGGGCCTGAACGTGCCACTGGCCCGGTTCGCCCTCCTCGGCGGCGGCGTCGTGCTGACCGGGACGGCCGTCGCCGCGATCGGCGCGGTCGGCTTCGTCAGGCTCGTCGCGCCACACGCCGCGCGCACGCTGCTCGGCCGGCGCCACCGCTGGGTGATCCCCGCCTCGGCGCTGATCGGCGGCACACTCGTGGTCCTCGCCGACCTCCCGGGGCGGAGCGTCATCGCCCCCGACCAGCTACCCGCGGGGCTGCTCACCGCCGTCATCGGCGCGCCGTACTTCCTCTGGCTCCTCCACCGCGCCCGCGGGTAGCGCCGGGTGGCCCGGGAGGCGCACGTGCTGGGTACCGCGTTGGACGGCGTAGAGCCTGGCGTGGCCGCTGGCGTCGTTGGTCTGGTGGAGATGAGCGGGCTCCGGGGTCCGCTGGTCGGCCACCGCGTCGCCCTTGGGGGTCACGGGGTGCGGCCCACGTAGACGTGCTGGGTGCCGTGCTGCGTGGCGTTGATGACGCCGTGGCCGGAGGCCCGGTTGGTCATCTGGTAGTGGGTGCCGGCGCCCTCCGCGGCGGGTGCCGGCGCGTGACCGGCGGCGGCCGGCTCCTCCGGCGGGGGCGACGCCGCCCGGTGGCCCGGCAGGTGGAGCCAGGCGTCGGCGGTGAACTCCTTGGCGGTGACGGAGACTCGCCTGAAGTCCTCCGGATCGATGCCGGGGTAGCCGTGCCGCACCGTCTCGTCGTGGAAGTGCCGGGAGACCAGCAACGCCACGGGCACGCTCGGCGGGGCCTCGGCCAGCGCGGCGCGCGCCCGGGGGGCGTCGAGGAGGCGGGCCAGGGTCTCGAGCGCGCCGCCGGCGACCTCGCCGTCCGGGCCGAGCCGGACGTCGCCGGCGTGCAGCGCCATCCGGACGCGGACGCGGGTCAGTTCGCCGGCCGTCCGGTTGTGGGCGCGCAGCCGGGCGGCGAGTTCGGGCACGAAGGGGTGGATCAGCCGGGCCTTCCACGTGCCGGCTGGCACGGTCACGCGCAGGCCGTCCCCCAGGTCGTGGCGGAGGCACGCGTCCCAGTCGACCCCGCTCAGCGCGAGGGCCTCGCGCACCGACCGCGCCAGCACCTCGCGGATCGTCAGCAGGGCCTCGTTGCCGCGCCCCGCCGAGCCCTCGATGTCCAGCGCCACCATGGCTCGGTACTCCACCTGTTCCCCCTCACGACGACACGTCAGGCGTACACCTCCCACTGTGCCTCGATCGAGTCGCGAAGAACCCGTCGGAATACGGGGTTTCTCTGTGAGAGACCCGGCGCGCGGGGGCTCGGGGGCGCACACTGCTTCCTGGAGAAGGGGGTCATGGTGGACGACCGCGCACCACGGCGTGGGAGCGAGCGGCCGCGGCCGCGCGCGGTGCGGGACTGGCCGGCGCCGAGCCTGCTCGGCGGGCTGGCCGCGGACGCCCGCGACCGGCTGCTCTCGCTGGGCACCCTGGCGAGCTATCCGGCCGATCACGTCCTCATGTGGGAGTCGGACCGGACCGACCAACACGTGTTCGTCCTGCTCCGCGGGGTGGTGAAGGTGACCGCCCGCACCCAGGACCACCGGGACGCGCTCCTCGCCGTCCGGATGGGCGGCGACCTGGTCGGCGAGCTCGCGGCCGTGGACGGGCTTCCCCGCTCGGCGACGGTCACCACCTGCGGCCGGGTCGCCGCGCGCCGGGTGGCCAGGAGCGCCTTCCTCGACCTGCTGCGGAACGACGCCACCGTCGCGCACGCCGTGCACGAGTCGATCGTCGCGAAGCTGCGGGTCGCCAACGCCCACCGCGTCGACTTCACCGGGTGCGACGTCGCCACCCGGCTGGCCAGGGTGCTCCACCAGATCGCCCTGACCTACGGGGAGCGCGCCGGCGCCGGGGCGGTGATCCGCTGGCCGATCACCCAGCCGGAGTTGGCGTCCCTGTCGGGGGCGGCGGAGCCCAGCGTGCACAAGGCGCTGCGCCGGCTCCGCGAGTCGGGCGTGGTGAGCACGGGCTACCGCACCATCCGGATCGAGGACCTGGCGCTGCTCGGCTCGCTCGCCTTCGCCGAGCGGTGAGGACGACGTCATGGCGAACGGAGTCATGGCAAGGGGACCGATGCCGTCGTTTGACGGGTTTTCCTGACGGAACGATCGCTAGCCTGACGGAGCTGTCGGCCAGGCACGACCAGCGGAACGGGGGCAACCATGGATTCAACGGACGCGGCGGATTCGGCGGGCACGGCGGAGCCGGACGAGCGCCGCGCGGTGTACCGGATCGACATCGGGGGGAACGCCGACGGGCCGGTGGTCGCCGGCGACTACAACGTCGTGATCGACGCCCGGCACGGGTCGACCGTGACCCTGCTGCGCGAGGGCGAACGGCCGCGCCCGGTGCGCCGGGAGCGGGTCGAGCTGCTGCCTCGGCCGCAGGACGTCCCGCTGGGCAGGGACGCCGAACTGGCGTTGCTGGCCCAGACGGTGCCGCGCGGCGGCCCGGTGCAGTTGTGGGGACCGCCGGGCGTCGGCAAGAGCACACTGCTGCGCCACGCGGCGCACACGCTGCCGCCAGGGCCGGACGGCGTGCTGTTCCTGTCGGCGGCCCACCGCGAGGTGGCTGACCTGGCCCACGAACTGTTCAGCGCGTGCTACGACGCGGCCGGCTACGCCCCGACGGGCACCGAGTCAAAGCGGCTGATGGCCGAGGTGGCGGTCACGGTGTACGTCGACAACGTCGAGTGGACCGCCGAGCAGCTGCGCGAGTTCATGGACGCGGCACCGAAGGCGACCTTCGTGTTCGCGAGTCGTGACCGGTCGCTGCTTGGCGAGGGCGTGGCGTTGGAGATCGGGGGGTTGCAACGCCACGCCGCGCTCAGCCTGTTGGGCCGCGAGCTCGGCCGGTCCCTCGGAGAGGGCGACCAGGCGGCCGTCAAACTGTGCCGGGCGGCGGGCGGGCGTCCCCTGCCGCTACTGCGCGCGGCGGCCCTGGCGCGTACCGATCCCTCGGGCGCGGTGGTGCTGCCCCGGCCGGGCGCGGTCGCGGACCTCGTCCCGCTGCTCCTCGACCAGCTCGACGCGGGGACGACCGACGCGCTACGGCTCCTGGCGACGCTGCGGGACGCCGAGGTCGACCCCGTGCACGTCGGCGCGTTGACGGACGTGGCGGACCCGGCGGCCCTGTGCCGGCGCCTGGCGGAGCTCGGTCTGGTCGAGAGCACGGAGCTCGGCTTCCGGGCCGCTCCCGACGTCAAGCCGGCGCTGCGGCGCCGGAACCAGGGGCCGTTCTCCATCACCCGGCTGTGCGAGCACCTGGCCCGGTGGGCGACGGATCCGGGGACGACGCCGGAGCAGGTCGCCGGCCACGCGCGGGCGTTCGAGGTCGCGGCCGAGCTGGCGGAACGCACCGGGCACCCGGAACTCGCGGTCCGGGTCACGTGGGCTGCCTCCCCCGCGCTCGCGCGGTCACTGCGGTTCGGCGCGTGGGGTCGGCTGCTCGGGCTCGGGCGGGACGCCGCGCGGCGGACGAACGACGACCGGGCCAGGGCGTACTTCACGCACGAGGCGGGCGTGCGCGCCCTGCTGACCGGCCGCCGGGTCCTCGCCGGCGTGCTGCTCGCGGAGGCGGTGGCGCTGTGGCGGCTGCTGGGCGACGACGGCGGCGCCGGCGCGGCGGCCGGCGCGCAGCAGTTCGCGCCCCCGCCACCGCCGAATGCGCCGGTTGATCCGGAGCCGCTGGACGCGCTGCCGGACTCCCCGCCGGAGACACCGCCCGACGCCTGGGGCGACGTCGATCCCGGCGGCCTGGACGGCGGGGGGGCCGGGCCGGGCGGCGACGCCCCGGGCCCGGACGCATCGGGCTGGGACGTGGTCGACCCACTGCCTCCGCAGCCACAGCCGGCGCAGCCGCAGCCCGACTGCGTTCTGGGACCCGACCCCGCGGCCGACCCCGGCACCGGCTCCGAGTCGGCGGCCGACGCGGCCAACCACATGGTGTCCCACGTCCCGGACCAGGCGAGCGGGGCCGCGCAGGCGGCCTCGACTGCGCCGCCACCGCCCATGGCCCCGCCGCCCGGCGTGTCGGAGGCCGCGCTGGGCGGCGCCACGAGCGCGACGGCGGCCTCGGCCGCCACCGGCATCCTCGCGGCCGTCGCCGCGGCCGCCGCCCTCGCCATCGGCGGCCTCGTCGTCGCCCAGCAGTCGGACTCCGACGAGCAGCCGGCCGCCGGCGGCCTCGCCGGCACCTGGCAGGACGACCAGGGCGGCGTGACCGAGTTCGTCGAGGCCGGTTCCGGCACCTACTCCGTGACGGGGGTGGACCTCTGCGGGGAGGCCTACACCACCGAGTTCACCGAGAACGGCGGCAGCTACCGCGCGACCGTGCCGATCTACGACGTCACGACCGGCTCGTGCGGGCAGGTCATCGGCGAGGGCGCCCAGATCATCACCCTCGACGCCGGCGGGGACACCGCCGAGCTGCTGATGGAGGCCGTCTACCTCGACGAGGGCGCCGAGTGCTACTCCTGCGGCTCGTACACGCTGACCCGCCTGTCGGGCCCCTGACCCGCCC
>NZ_SMKC01000171.1 GCF_004348315.1 Streptomyces sp. 8K308
GGGCGGGGATCAGATCCCGCGCGCAGCGCGGCGGCGGTGCCCCGCGCCAGCCGGGGAAGGGCGAGTGGGTGGGGGAAACAACCTCGCGCGAAGCGCCGCCGCGGCGGCGCCCCCGGCGGGCTCGCCACCCCGCGTGCCGGATCGCGCGCGCGTCAGCCTGTTTACCGCGCTGACGTGCCCCGTTTGCACACATGGCGCGAGAATGGAGGCATGAGTCAGGAAACCCGCGCCGCCCTCGTCCCGCAGCCCGCCGCGCCGGCACCGACCGTCGAGTCGGAGACCGAGCTCCCGGCGGACCGGTTCCTCGACCGCGAGCGCAGCTGGCTCGCGTTCAACGAACGGGTGCTCGACCTCGCCGAGGACCCCCGCACGCCGTTGCTCGAACGGGCGAACTTCCTTAGCATCTTCGCCAGCAACCTCGACGAGTTCTTCATGGTCCGGGTCGCCGGCCTGAAGCGCCGCATCGCGACCGGCGTCGCCACCCGCTCCCTCACCGGGCGGGCCCCGCGTGACGTGCTGGATTCGATCTGGGCGAGCACCCGCGAGCTGATGAGCCGGCACGCCGCCTGCTACCAGAAGACCGTGGCCCCGCAGCTCGCCGAGGCCGGGATCCACCTGGTGCGGTGGCAGGACCTGACCGAGCAGGAGCAGACCCGGCTCTTCTCCCTCTTCCGCAAGAAGATCTTCCCGGTCCTCACCCCGCTCGCCGTCGACCCGGCGCACCCCTTCCCCTATATATCGGGGCTCTCGCTCAACCTCGCCGTCGTGGTCCGCAACCCGTCGAGCGGGAACGAGCACTTCGCGCGCGTGAAGGTGCCGCCGCTGCTCGACCGGTTCCTGGAGGCGTCGCCGCAGCGCTTCGTGCCGGTCGAGGACGTGATCGCGGCGCACCTGGAGGAGCTATTCCGCGGCATGGAGGTGCTGGCGCACCACGTGTTCCGGGTCACCCGCAACGAGGACCTGGAGGTCGAGGAGGACGACGCCGAGAACCTGCTCCAGGCGCTGGAGAAGGAGCTGCTGCGGCGCCGCTTCGGCCCGCCCGTGCGGCTTGAGGTCGAGGACACCATCGACCCGAGGGTGCTCGACCGGCTGGTGCGCGAGCTGAAGATCAGCCGCGAGGAGGTCGTCTCGCTGCCCAGCCCCCTCGACCTCACCGGGCTCAGCGCGATAGCGGCGCTCGACCGGCCCGATCTGAAGTACCCCAAGTTCGTCGCCGGCACCCACCGTGACCTGGCCGAGGTCGAGTCCGCCCAGGCGGCCGACATCTTCGGCGCGCTCCGCCAGCGGGACGTGCTGCTGCACCACCCGTACGACAGCTTCTCCACCTCGGTGCAGACGTTCCTCGAGCAGGCGGCGGCCGACCCGGACGTGCTGGCGATCAAGCAGACCCTCTACCGCACCTCGGGCGACTCGCCGATCGTGGACGCCCTGATCGACGCCGCCGAGTCGGGCAAGCAGGTGCTGGTGCTGGTGGAGATCAAGGCCAGGTTCGACGAGCACGCCAACATCAAGTGGGCGAGGAAGCTCGAGCAGGCCGGCTGCCACGTCGTCTACGGCCTCGTCGGCCTCAAGACGCACTGCAAGCTGTCGCTCGTGGTGCGGCAGGAGGGCGACGAGCTGCGCCGCTACTCGCACGTCGGCACCGGCAACTACCACCCCAAGACGGCCAGGCTCTACGAGGACCTGGGGCTGCTGACGGCCGACCCGGAGGTGGGCGCCGACCTGTCCGACCTGTTCAACCGGCTCTCCGGCTACTCGCGGCGGGACAACTACCGCCGGCTGCTGGTCGCCCCGCGCTCGCTGCGCGGCGGCCTGGTCTCCCGGATCCGCCGCGAGGTCGAGAACCACCGTTCCGGCCGGCCGGCCTGGGTGCGGATCAAGGTCAACTCGATCGTCGACGAGACCGTGATCGACGCCCTCTACCGCGCCTCGCAGGCCGGCGTCCCGGTGGACGTGTGGGTGCGCGGCATCTGCTCGCTGCGGCCCGGGGTGCCCGGGCTCTCGGAGAACATCAGGGTCCGCAGCGTCCTCGGCCGCTTCCTCGAGCACTCCCGGATCTACGCCTTCGCCGGCGGCGGGGAGAACGAGGTGTGGCTCGGCAGCGCCGACCTGATGCACCGCAACCTGGACCGGCGGATCGAGACGCTGGTGCGGGTCAGCGACCCGGGCCACCGCTCGGCGCTGACCCGGCTGCTGTCCACCGGCACCTCGGACGCGTCCGAGTCCTGGCACCTGGACCGGGACGGCAACTGGACGCGGCACGCGTTCGACGACGAGGGACAGCCCCTGCGCAACGTTCAGGAGACGCTGATCGAGGGCCGCAGGAAGCGCCGTGGGAACGGCGGCTGACGGCGGGCAGGACCGGCCGGTGCTCGCGGCCGGCTGCGTGGTGTGGCGGCCGGCCCCGGGCGACGGCGTCGAGCTGCTGCTCGTGCACCGGCCGCGCTACGACGACTGGTCGCACCCCAAGGGCAAGCTGCACCCGGGCGAGTCGGCCCGGGCCGCCGCGCTGCGCGAGGTCCGGGAGGAGACGGGCCTCGACTGCCGGCTCGGCGCCCCGCTTTCCACCGCCCGCTACCTCGCGAAGGGCCGGCCCAAGGAGGTCAGCTACTGGGCGGCGCAGGCGGTCGGTGGCCGCTTCGAGCCGAACGACGAGGTCGACCGGGTGCTGTGGCTCCCGCCGACCGGGGCCCGCGCCCGCCTGAGCCACGAGCCCGACCGGCTGCTGCTCGACGAGGCGCTGCCGCACATGACCGCGCCATAGGCCGCCGGCCTGTGCCAGAGGGAGAGTGGTCTTTCACTCACGGAGTGTCAGTGTCGTGTGCCATCATCTTCGGCGAAGCGATGTGATGCGCATCTCATACTGTCCCCCCGGGGGAGGCGGCCATGGCGGGCGAGCGGGAGTACGCGCCCATCCCGGGCTGGGTCGGCGGAGACGCCAACGCGGCCTATCTGGACAAGACACTGCGGTACGGCGATCTCGACACCGCCTTCGACGAGCGGGTCAGCTGGCGCACCCTCCTCCAGATGTGGGCCAGAGCGGCGCTCGTCGGCCTGACGGTGTTCGTGCTGATCGCCGCCCTGGTGCTGTTGGGCGGCGGCTACGAGAGTCTGGGCGCCGTCGCCGGCCTCGCCTCCCTCGTGTACCTCGTCGTGCTGGTGTTCAGCAGGACCAGCGAGCCGATCGCCGAGTGGCGGGTGCTGCTGATCGACCGCGAGGACCGCGCCCACGACGTCTACAACCAGATCAGCGGCACCCTGCGGCGGCGCCGCAGCCCCCTCAGGGTCGTGCCGCACCGGCTGCGGATGCCCGGCCAGAACACGGTCAACGAGCGGCTGCTGCTGACCGAGGGCGCGTACCAGGCGTACGTGTCGGTCTTCCCCTACGGCTCGAGCCTCTACCTGGGGTGGACGATGTGGCGCTCCCGGCGCGGCTACCAGCTGATCGGCCACTTCCTCACCGACCTGGCGCGCAGCTTCGCCGGGCACAACAGCGACGAGGAGGTGGTGATGCGCTCCGAGCGGCCCCGGGCCATGCGGGAGGCCGTCCACATCGCCTGCCGCGAGGGGCTTTTCGTCGCCCTGGAGAACCGCTCGGTGGCGGACGCCTTCGGCTTCCCGACCGGCCTGCCGCCCGTGCTCGACAGCCTGCTGCCGAGCGGCACCACGGCGGTCGCGGCGCACTCGGTGCCGCGGCCCGCGCCGCCGGTCACGCCGGCCGCGCCGCCGGTCACGCCGGCCGCGCCGCCGGTCACGCCGGCCGCGCCGCCGGTCACGCCGGCCGCGCCGCCGGTCACGCCGGCCGCGCCGCCGGTCACGCCGGCCGCGCCGCCGGTAGCGCCGGCCGCCCCGCCGCCCACCGTCATCCCGCCGCAGCCGACGCAGGCCCCGCCGGGCGCGGGGGCGTGAGGCCGTGGCCTACCGGGGCGACATCCTGACCGCGCCCTCGGAGATGGGGGCCTGGGGCTGGGTCGGCTGCCGGCTGCGGCCGGCCGACCTGCCGGGTCCCCCCGAGGCCGCGCCGCTGCTGGAGCGGGCCTGGCTCGCCGAGCGCGCCGCGCCGCTGCCGGTGCGGATGGAGCTGCGCTTCGAGTCCGGCGGCCGGCCAGGCGAGCCGCTGACCGCGACGCTGCTCGGGCAGGTGCACAGCGCGGACGCGGCCGCGGCGCCCGGCGCCGCCGGCAGCCTCGGCGAGCGGCTGCTCGACCTGCCGAGCCACGTGGTGGCCGAGCCGCTGGACGCCTCAGGGCTGCGTGCCGCGCTCGCGCCCGAGCCCCTGGCGGCGGCCGTCCAGCGGTACGGCGGGGCCGCGGCGGCGGTCGCGGCCGGCGGGCTCGGCCTGGTGGAGATCCGCCGGCTGCCGGCGAGCGCGCCCATGACCAGGCCGGACAGCGCGTCGCCGATCGGCGTGGCCTTCGAGCCGCTGGCCGCCCAGCCGGCGTCCTGGGAGCCGGTGTGGACCGAGCTGGCCGCGCGGGACCGGCCGACCGTGCTCGGCGTCTGCCTCGAGCCCTATCCGATATCCCCGGCGTTCGCCGCCGCGCTGCGCCAGCTGCACGACGACTACGAGCGGCTCACCCATCCCCTCAGGGCCAACCCCCTCTTCGGCCGGGACCTGCCGCCCGAGCCGTTCGCCCGCCGGGCCGTGCCGCTCTACCGGGCGGCCCTCGCCCGGTACACGCACCGCGCCTTCCGCGCCAGGATCTCGCTGGCCGCCGCGGGCCCGCCGCCCCTGGAGCTCGCCGGGCTCGTCGCGCGGACCATGAGCCGGACACCGGGCGCCCTCGCCGCCCGCGAGCCGGTTCCCGCCGAGCTCGACGCGGCCTGGGCCGACCTCGCGGGCCTCGGCAGGACCTGGCTCGAGGCGACCTACCGGCTCGGCGTGCCCCGGCCCCTCAGCCAGCTGGAGCGGGTGCTGAGCGATCTGCTCGACCCGGACGAGGCGACGGCGGTGTTCCGGCTGCCGGCCGAGGCGCCCGAGGGGCCGCGCCGCTTCGCCACCGCTCGCCCGGGCGGCGGGGCGTGGGCACCGGCCGCGCCCGGCCCGCCGGCCGGTGCCGACCCCGGCCGGCCCGACGACTTCTGACCGCCGTTTTCGATCACGGGGAGGGGACGGGAATGACCGACTCCAGGGTGACCATCGAGCTGGCCGACGAGGCGGACGATCCGGCCGACGAACTGTTGCGCGGGTTGGCCGCCGATCTCGCCGCCCACGAGGACCTCAGCGGGGCGGTGCGTGGCGTGCCGCGGCCGCCGGTGCCGGGCGAGCAGGGCGCGGTGACGGCCGCCGTCGAGGTGCTGAACGCGGCGGGGCCCTACGCGTCCGCGCTGGTCGGCGCGGTCTTCGGCTGGCTGACCGAGCGGGCCCTCACCCGGCGGGTCCGGCTGCGGGTGCGGCGCGCCGACGGCGCGGAGACCAGGGTCGACGCGCCCACGGCCGCCGAGGCCGAGCGGCTGCTGCGGTTCCTCGGCGAAGGCCAGGGATGACGGACGCAGGCTGGCCGCCGCTGGTCCCTGACGCCGCACGCGCGCACCTGGTCGTGGCTGGCTGCGCGGGCTTCCGCCACCTGCCGGCGCTGCCGCGGGCCGGGGCCGACGTCGCGGCGCTGACGGCGGCGCTCACCGGCCCCGGCGGCCTCTTCGCCCCCGAGCTGGCCAGGACCGTGACCGATCCGCGGCGTCCGGCCGACGTGCTGCGGCTGCTCGAGGTGGGCCCGAAGCCCGATGTCCTGGCGTTCTGCTACACCGGCCACGGCCTCAAGGCCAGGCACGGTCGGCTGGTGCTGGCCCTGACCGACTCGGTGGACGAGGAGCGGCAGGCGGCCGCCACCGGTCTGCCCGTCGAGCACGTCCTCGACGCCCTGCGGGAGTCCGGGGCCAGGCACGCGGTGGCGATCCTCGACTGCTGCTACGCGGAGCGGGTCTTCGACGCGGCCGGCGCGGAGAACGTCCACCTGCTGGTCGCCGCCGGCCGCACCGAGCGCGCCTGGTCGCCGCCGGGCGCGGCGCACAGCAGGTTCTCGGCGGCGCTGCTCGGCGTGCTGTCCGAGGGCGTTCCCGAGGGGCCAGAGCTGCTCGACCTGGCGACGATCTTCCGCCGGCTCTCGGTGCTGCTCGCGCCGCTCGACTCCGAGCCGCGCCCGCCGGAGGCGCCGCACCAGAGCTGGCCGTACCCGCGCCAGCGGGCGGTCAACGCCAGCGGCGACCTCGCCCTCGCCCGCAACCCGGCGTTCGGCACCGGCCGCACCGCGGCCGGCCTCGCGGCCCGGGCCAGGTTCGCGTCCCGGGTCGGCCGGGCCGGCCGCGAGGGCCGGCCGCTGGTCGCCAGGCGGGAGCGGCTGGCCCAGGCCGAGCGGCTGTTCGCGGCGATAGCGCGCGACGCGGCTGAGGCCCTGCCGTTCGGCGACCGCCTCCGCTTCCGTATCCACCACGCGCACGCCTCGGCGGTGGGCGAGGGCGGCGACCCGGTGGCGGCCCGCCGCCTCCTCGACGCCCTCCTGAAGGACTGGTCTCCCCTCGCCGCCCCGGACGATCCCTGGCTGCGGGCCGCCCGCGCCAGCCACGACCACTGGTCGGCGGCCGCCCGCGGTTAGCCGGCGCCGGCAGGATCCTGAGGGCGGGCGGTCGCCGTTCCCGCCAGCGGTCCGGCGAGCGGCGCCACGGCCGGCCAGGGGACGGTCAGCTCGCCCTGCCGGTGCCGCCGCGCCTGGTCGGCGACCGGCCAGTCGGCGGCCAGCAGGGCGACGGCGCGCAGCCAGCGTTGGCGCGGCCCGAAGGCCGCGTAGGGCGCGGCCGAGGCCCAGGCCCGGTCGAGGTCGCGCAGCAGCGCGTGGATCGGCTCGCCCGGCACGTTGCGGTGGATCAGCGCCTTGGGCAGCCGCTCGGCGAGCTCCGAGGGGGTGGTGAGGGAGCCGAGCCGGGCGGCGAGCGTCAGCGTGCGCGGC
This sequence comes from Streptomyces sp. 8K308, assembly GCF_004348315.1. Classification (GTDB taxonomy): domain Bacteria; phylum Actinomycetota; class Actinomycetes; order Streptomycetales; family Streptomycetaceae; genus Streptomyces. The sequence goes on from NZ_SMKC01000171.1 coordinate 6,945, forward strand.
CCGGCGGCGTCGAGCGCGACCCACGCGTGCCGGCGGCCTATCTCGTCGCAGGTGCCCTCGACCAGCAGCCCGTCGGGCGCGAGGCGCCCGCACAGCCGGGCCCAGGCGGCCGGCACCTCGTCCTCGGCGTACTGCCGCAGCACGTTGGCCGCCCTGATCAGCAGCGGTCGGCGGCCGTCGGGCAGCGGCAGCTCGAAGCCACCGCGCACGAAGTCGAGCCCGGGGCCCGCGTAGGGCAGCGCGGCGGCCACCCTGGCCTCGTCGATCTCGACGCCGAACAGCCGCACGTCGGCCCGCACCCGGCGCAGCCGCTCAAGCAGCTCGACGGCCGTCCAGGGCGCCGCCCCGTAGCCGAGGTCCACGGCCGCGGGCGGGGCGGCCGAGTGGCGCAGCGCGGGGCCGAGCGCGGCGGCGATCCACCGGTCCATGCGGCGCAGCCGGTTCGGGTTGGTGGTGCCGCGTGTGACATTCCCCTCTGGCCTTCCCCCGGGACCCTGCCGCATGCGGTCGAGGGTAACGGTTCCGCACAATGGGAACAGGAGCTTCCGGGGCTGGGTTGCACACCCAGGTCCCTTCCCCAAGCGACGAGCAGGAGCCGCTGTGCCACACGTTCGCCGGGTCGCGATGTTCAGCGTGCACACCTCGCCGCTCGACCAGCCGGGCACCGGCGACGCGGGCGGCATGAACGTCTACATCGTGGAGCTGTCGCGGCAGCTGGCGGCGCTCGGCATCGAGGTGGAGGTGTTCACCCGTGCGACGACCGGCGGGCTTCCGCCCACCGTCGAGCTGGCGCCGGGCGTGCGGGTGCGGCACGTGGAGGCCGGCCCCTACGAGGGGCTCAGCAAGGAGGAGCTGCCGGCGCAGCTGTGCGCCTTCACGCACGGCGTGATACAGATCTGGGCCGAGCAGCCGCCCGGCTACTTCGACCTGGTGCACTCGCACTACTGGCTCTCCGGGCACGTCGGCTGGCTGGCCGCCGAGCGCTGGGGGGTGCCGCTGGTGCACACGATGCACACCATGGCGAAGGTGAAGAACGCGGCGCTCGCCACCGGCGACACGCCGGAGCCGGCGGCCCGGGTCATCGGCGAGACGCAGATCGTGCAGGCCGCCGACCGGCTGATCGCCAACACCGCGGGCGAGGCCGCCGAGCTGGTCGAACACTACGACGCCGACCCGATGCGCACCGCCGTCGTCCACCCCGGGGTCAACCTGGCGACCTTCAGCCCCGGGGACGGAAGGGCAGCCGCCAGGGAGCGGCTCGGGCTGCCGCCCGACGCGCTGATCCCGCTGTTCGCCGGCCGCATCCAGCCGCTGAAGGGCCCTGACATCCTGCTGCAGGCCGTCCGCGAGCTGGTCGACGAGCAGCCGGTGCTGCGCCGCCGCCTGCTGGTGCCGGTGGTCGGCGGGCCGAGCGGCACCGGACTGGCCCGGCCCGAGCGGATGCGGAAGCTGGCGGCCAGGCTGGGCATCGGCGACCTCGTGCGGTTCAGGCCGCCGGTCTCGCAGCCCGAGCTCGCCGACTGGTACCGGGCGGCCGACGTGCTGGTGATGCCGTCCTACAGCGAGTCGTTCGGCCTGGTCGCCGTCGAGGCGCAGGCGTGCGGGACGCCGGTGGTGGCGGCGGCGGTCGGAGGTCTGCCCGTGGTCGTGCGGGACGGCGCCACCGGCTACCTGATCGAGGGACACGACCCGGTGGAGTACGCGGCGGCGCTGCGCCGCTTCGCCGACCCCGCGCACGCCGGCCGGCTCGGCGCCGAGGCCGCCCGGCACGCCCGCCGCTTCGGCTGGGAGGCCACGGCGGTCGGCACCCTCGAGGTCTACCGGGCGGCCGCGCAGGCCAGGCTGTTCCGGGCCGGCCGCGGGCTACGATCGGCGCATGGCTGACGGCATCGAGGGCGCGGCACGGGCGTTGGAGGCGGCGCTGCGGGAGAGCGGCGCCGAGTGGGAGAGTCCGGCGTCCGGCAGGTACGTCGTCACGCTGCCCGGCACCCGCAAGCTGTCCACCACGTGCTCGCTGGTGGTCGGCCGGCACAGCCTCTCGCTGAACGCCTTCGTGATCCGGCGCCCCGACGAGAACGCGGCCGCCGTGCACCGCTGGCTACTGGAGCGCAACACCCGGCTCTACGGTGTCGCCTACGCGGTGGACGCGATGGGCGACGTCTACCTGGTGGGCCGGTTGCCGCTGGCCGCGATCACCCCCGAGGAGGTCGACCGGTTGCTCGGCACCGTCCTCGAACAGGCGGACGGCTCGTTCAACACCCTGCTCGAGCTCGGCTTCGCCACCGCGATCCGCAAGGAGTACGCCTGGCGCACGGCCCGCGGCGAGTCAACCCGCAACCTCGACGCGTTCGCGCACCTCACCAGGCCGGATCAGGACTCCTGACGCCGGCCGGCCGGGAGCCGTTGCTCGGCCCAGATGACCTTGCCCTCCGGCGTGTAGCGGGTGCCCCAGCGCTCCGCGTACTGCGCCACCAGGAACAGGCCGCGCCCGCCCTCGTCGGTGGCCGTGGCGTTCCGCAGGTGCGGCGAGGTGCTGCTGGCGTCCGACACCTCGCAGATCAGCGTCCGGTCCCGCAACACCCGCACCCGCACGGGGCCCGTCGCGTGCCGGATGGCGTTGGTGATCAGCTCGGTCAGGATCAGCTCGGTGATGAACGCCATCTCGCTCAGCCGCCACTCGGCGAGCCTGTCGCTGACGGCGGCCCGGATCGGCGCGACGGCCGACGCCGTCGTCGGCACGTCCCATACCGCGACCTGGTCGGGGGAGAGCACCCGGGTGCGGGCGACGAGCAGCGCCACGTCGTCGCCCGGGCGGGGCGGAAGGAGCTCGTCGAGCACCGCGTCGCACATCTCCTCCGGGCCCTCGTCCCGCCGGGCGGAGCCGGACAGCGCGTCGGCCAGCAGCCCGAGGCCGCGGTCGATGTCCCGCTGCCTGGCCTCTACCAGGCCGTCGGTGTACAGGACCAGGGCGCTGCCCTCGGGCAGCCGCAGCTCGGCGGTCTCGAACGGCATGCCGCCGACCCCGAGCGGCGGCTGGGCCGGCAGCTCGGGGAAGGACACCGAGTGGTCGGGTAGGACAAGCGCCGGCGGCAGGTGCCCGGCGCGGGCCATGGTGACCACGCCCTCCACCGGGTCGTAGATCGCGTACAGGCAAGTGGCGCCCGTGATGGTGCCGGTGGCGCCGTCCATCGCGTCCTCGTCGCGGTCCACCCGGTCGGCGAGCTCGTCCAGGTGACTGAGCAGCTCGTCGGGCGCCAGGTCGAGGGCCGCGAAGTTGTGCACGGCGGTGCGCAGCCGGCCCATGGTGGCCGCGGCGTGCAGGCCGTGGCCCACCACGTCGCCGACGACCAGCGCGACCCGGGCGCCGGAGAGCGGGATGATGTCGAAGAAGTCGCCGCCCACCGCCTCGGCCGGCCGGTAGCGGTAGGCGGCGCGCACCGCGTTCTGCTCGGGCAGCTCGCGCGGCAGCAGGCTGCGCTGCAGGGTGGCGGCCATCTCGTGCTCGCGCGCGTAGCGGCGGGCGTTGTCCACGCAGACGGCGGTGCGCGCGGCCAGCTCCTCGGCGAGCGAGCGGTCCTGCTCGTCGAACGGCTCGCCCTCCCGGGACCGCCAGAAGTTGGCCACGCCGAGCACCACCCCGCGCGCCTGGAGCGGGGTGGAGATCAGCGAGTGCAGGCCGAGGTCGAGCAGCCGTCTGGCGTGCTCCTCGTCGCCGGCCCGCCACCAGTCGGTGCCGCGCAGGTCGGTCTCCAGCTGGGCCCGGCCGCCGCGCAGCCCCAGCACCTCGGCCGTGTCAGGGCGAAGCGCGAGGGCCCGGCCCGAGGGGTAGAGGGGGTGTTCCGCGGTGATCCCGCCGGCCGCGACCCGCCGGATCCTGATCTCGACGCCCGGCTGCTCCTCGCCGCGCAGCACGGTGTCGGCCAGGTCGACGCTGGCGTAGTCGGCGAACTCCGGCACCGCGACCTCGACCAGCTCCTCGGCGGTCCTGGTGATGTCCAGGGTGGTGCCGATGCGGACGCTGGCCGCGTAGAGCAGGCCGAGCCTGCGCTGGGCCGTCTCGGCGCGGCCGGAGAGCGCCCGGATCTCGGTGGTGTCGCGCAGCGTGGCCACCACGGCCGGCGGGCCGCCGTGCCCCGCGGTGTGGCGCAGGTTGACGGCGAGCAGCCGGCCGCCGGCCGGGTGCACGGCGTCGGTGACGTCCTCCTCGCCGCTGAGCAGCTCCACGGTGGCCTGGTCGAGGCCGAGGTCGTCGATGCGCCTGCCGGTCGTGTCGGCCGGCAGGTCGAGCAGCCGCCGCGCCTCCTCGTTGACCAGCAGCGGACGGCAGTTCTCGTCCAGGATCAGCACGCCCTCGCGGACCGAGTGCAGAACCGCGTCGTGTAGCTCGTACAGTCGGGTGATCTCGCTGGGGCCGAGTCCCCGGGTCTGCCGCAGCAGCCGCCGGCTGACGAGCGCGGCGCCGCCGACGGCCAGGGCGAGCGCGATCCCGCCGGCGCCGAGGAGCAGCGGCAGCTCGTTGGCGACCATCAGGTTGATCTTCCGCAGCGTCTCGCCGGACGCCACCATGGCGATCACCTGGCCGTCCGCGTCCCGCACGGGCACCACGGCGCGCTCCGAGGGGCCGAGCGTGCCGGTGGCCTGCTCCCGCACCACCTGTCCCTCGGCGGCCGGCTCGAAGGTGCCGATGAAGCGCTTGCCGATCTGGTCGGGGTTGGGGTGCGTGAAGCGGATGCCGTCCCGGTCCATCACCACGATGAAGTCGACGCCCGTCGCCTTCCTGGCCGCCTCGGCGCTCGGCTGGAGCTCGGCCGTCGGGTCGTCCGAGCGCAGGGCGCGCACGGTACCCGGCGAGTTGGCGAAGGTCTGGGCCACCGCGAGGGCCCGCTCGGCGGCCGTCGTCCGCTTCTCCTGATGGCTCTGGAGCACGAGGACACTCACCCCGGCGGCGACCAGCAGCAGCGTGATCACCACCTGGAGGATGAACATCTGGCCGACGACGCTCCGCAGGCGCAGGCCAGAGCGAAATGCCCTCATTCCTCCACTTTGCACCGGAGGTGATCCCGGGGGCGATCCGCTGCCGCGCGGGTGTGCCGTCTACTCTCGGCCTCATGGCCGACGCACCGTACAAGCTGATCCTGCTCCGCCACGGCGAGAGCGAGTGGAACGCCAAGAACCTGTTCACCGGCTGGGTGGACGTCAACCTGAACGAGAAGGGCGAGAAGGAGGCGGTCCGCGGCGGTGAGCTGCTGAAGGAGTCCGGCCTGCTCCCCGACGTGCTGCACACCTCCACCCTCAAGCGGGCCATCCGCACCGCCAACCTGGCGCTCGACGCCGCCGACCGGGCCTGGATCCCCGTCCGGCGCTCCTGGCGGCTCAACGAGCGGCACTACGGCGCCCTGCAGGGCAAGGACAAGGCCGCCACCCTCGCCGAGTTCGGCGAGGAGCAGTTCATGAAGTGGCGCCGCTCCTACGACACCCCGCCGCCGGAGCTCGCGGACGGCGCCGAGTGGTCGCAGAGCGACGACCCGCGGTACGCGACCATCCCCAGCGAGCTGCGGCCGCGCACCGAGTGCCTGAAGGACGTCGTCGTCCGGATGCTGCCCTACTGGTACGACGGCATCGTTCCCGACCTCCTCACCGGCCGCACCGTGCTCGTCACCGCGCACGGCAACAGCCTGCGCGCCCTGGTCAAGCACCTGGACGGCATCTCGGACGCGGACATCGTGGGCCTCAACATCCCCACCGGCATCCCGCTCCTCTACGACCTCGACGCCGACTTCCGCCCCGCCACCCCCGGCGGCCGCTACCTGGACCCGGAGGCCGCCAGGGCCGCCATCGAGGCCGTCAAGAACCAGGGCAAGAAGTAGGGCAAGAAGTAGGGCGAGCGGCAGCTCCTCCCGTCGCGTGGGCGGCCGGCCGGATATTCACCCGGTCGGCGCTCCTCGAGCCCTTAACCTCGTACACATGACCGCAGTGCCGATGAACGAGGGGGCGGCGGGGCGCGACGGGTGGGAGCAGCGGTGGCTGCTGCCCGGGGAGCTGCTCGCCGAAGGTGCCCGGTCGCGTCCGCGTCGCACCGGCCGGGACTGGGCGGTCGACGGGCTCTTCTTCGCCCTGTCGGCCGCCGCCTGGCTGCTGCTCCTGATCGACCTGCCGAGCCGGTACTACCTGCCCGGCTGGATGGTGGCCGTCGATCCCTGGCTCGGCGCCTTCGCCTGCCTGGCGCTCTGGTGGCGCCGGGAGCACCCGCTGGCCGTCGGCCTCGCCCTCATCCCCGTCACCGCGTTGTCCAGCTGCGGCTTCGGCGCGGTCACCTTCGGCATCCTCAACCTCGGACTGCGGCTGCCGCTGCGCACCGCGCTGCTGGTGCTCGTGGGGCACTTCGTCGCCGTGACGCCCTACCTCGTCGAGTACGCCATCCCCCACGAGGGCGGCTACATGGCTCTCTCGTTCATGGTCGCCTACTACCTGTTCTTCTTCGCCTGGGGCGCGAGCGTGCGGCTGCGCCGCCAGCTGGTGCTGCGGCTGCGCGCCGACGCCAGGCGCGAGCGGGCCGAGCACACCAGGCGCCTGGTCGACGCGCGCCGCACCGAGCGGGAGGCCATAGCGCGCGAGATGCACGACGTGCTCGCGCACCGCATCTCGCTCCTCTCGGTGCACGCCGGCGCGCTCGCCTACCGCACGGACGCCTCGGCGGGCGGCGCCAAGCCGCTCAGCGACGCGGAGATAGGCGACAGCGCCCGCGTCATCAGGGACACCGCGCACCAGGCGCTCGAGGAGCTGCGCGAGGTGCTGACGGTGCTGCGCGGGCGGGGCCGGGGCGAGGAAGGGCCGCAGCCGGGCGTGGCCGACATCGGCGGGCTCGTCACCGAGGCCGAGCGGGCCGGCCAGCGCGTCGTCTACACCCGCGACCTGGACGCGGGCGCGGCGGCGAAGCTGAGAGCGACCGTGCAGCGCACGGCCTACCGGGTGGTCCAGGAGGGTCTGACCAACGCGCGTAAACACGCGCCGGGCGTGCCGGTCCAGGTGGCCGTCGGCGGCGCGCCGGGGCAGGGCCTCACGGTCGCGGTGCGGAACGCGCTGCCGGCGCGCCCCTCGCCCGCCGGGATCCCGGGCGCGGGCGCCGGCCTCGCCGGCCTTGAGGAGCGCGCGGCGCTCGAGGGCGGCGCGCTGTGGCACGGGCCGAACGCCTCGGGCACGGAGTTCGAACTGGTGGCGGAGCTGCCCTGGGGTCCCACCCCCCTCGGGCGGGACCCCAGTAACTCCAAGGATCAGCCGCAGTTGCCCCCGCACTGACACGCGGACCCCGACTGGCAGCCACAGCTGCAGCCGGAACCGCAACCGCAACCACCGAGCAACGGCAGCGGCCGACGCTCCCCGGGCGGCGTCACGGGAGCGGGCAGGGGTGTCGCTTCCATGGACCCTCCTCAGATCATCCTCCCCCCATGGACGGCCG
>NZ_SMKC01000172.1 GCF_004348315.1 Streptomyces sp. 8K308
GCGTGGCTCTCCCCCGGCGGGTTGGGGGAGGCCGGGGCGGTCGAGGTCACCGATGGGCCTTCGGCCTCCGCCTACCGGGCGGTGACCGGGGCGGTGGCGGACGCGCCGTCGTGGCTCGGCCCGCTGTTCGAGGTGGCCACCGAGGGCACGCTGGTGGTCCTCGGCGTGGTGCTGGTCTGGATGTGGTGGACGGCGGTGCGTCGGAAGGACGGCCGGGGCGTCGCCGGCACCGTGTTGACCGGCCTCGGTACCGTCGCGGCCTACGCGGTGAGCGAGGCGGTGAAGCTGGTGGTGGACGAGGAACGGCCCTGCCGCGCGCTGCGCACCGGGACCGAACTCGTCGCGGAGTGCCCCGGAGCGGGGGACTGGTCGTTCCCGAGCAACCACGCGACCCTGGCCGCCGGGTTGGCGGTCGGCCTCGCGGTGCTGTGGCCCCGCCTCGCCGTGCTCACCCTGCCGCTGGCCGGGGCCGCCGCGCTGCTGCGCGTGCTGGTCGGGGTCCACTACCCGCACGACGTGTTCGCCGGCGTCACGCTCGGCGGCGCCGTGGTGGCGGCCGTGCTGCTCGCGCTCCTGCCGGCTGCCCAGCAGTGGGCGTCACGGCTGGGCAGGCCGCGGCGGCACGATCCCGGCCTCGTGGGCCACGACCGCGGCAGCGGCCCGGTTGTCCACGCCGAGCCGCGCCAGGATGGAGCTCACGTGGGCCTTCACCGTGCCCTCCACCACGTGCAGCCGCCGGGCGATCTGCCCGTTGGACAGGCCGCTCCCGAGCAGGGCCAGTACGTCCCGCTCCCGGGGCGTGAGGGTGGCGACCCGGTCGCGGGCGGCGGAGCGCCGACCGGCCAGGGTGCCCGCGCCGGTCGCGGCGAGGTGCGCGATGACCCGGGCCGCGATCCTCGGTGACAGGTAGGCGGCGCCCTCGGCCACCGCGCGGACCCCGGCGATCAGCTCCTCGGGCTCGCCCGACTTGATCAGGAAGCCCGCCGCCCCCTCGCCGAGCGCCCGAAGGATGTAGTCGTCCTCGCCGAAGGTCGTGAGCATGATGACGCCCGAGGTCGGCACCGCGCCGCGGATCTCCACCGCCGCCTCGATGCCGTCGAGGCCGGGCATGCGGATGTCGAGCACCGCCACCGTGGGGCGGTGGCGCCGGGCGAGCTCCACGGCCTCGTGTCCGTCGCCCGCCTCGGCGACGACCTCGATCTCCGGATCCGTGGCGAGGACGGCGCGCACCCCCGCGCGGATCATCGGCTCGTCGTCGGCGATCAGGACCCGGATCACCGAGCGCTCACGGGGTGACCGTGTCGAGGGACACCAGGGTGTCGCCCCGGAAACAGAGGCGGTAGGCGTCGCCGGAGCGGTTGTCGAACCGGTCGGCCGTGATCGCGTAGTACTCGCACGCTATGCCCTCTCCCGTCGGCTCGGTGGTCAGCGGTCGGTGGTTGGTCTGCCGGTCCGGCAGGAGAGGCTCCACCTCTGCCCGGTCCTGTCCCACCCGCAGGCGGGCGTAGTCGCGCGGGTCGAGGACCGACTGTGACGCCGACAGCGTCTCCCAGCCCATGAGCGCTCCGCTCAGCAGGGCTCCCGTCACCAGGGGCACCAGGATCCCGGCGGCCAGGGCCCGGCCGACGCGGCGCCGGGCGTCGCGGTGCTCCGGCGGCAGCTCGTCACCGCCGGCGGCCGAGGAGATGAGCGGTGGTGGCGGGGACGAGGGGGCGTGCGGGAGCCGCGCGAGGACCGCGTAGCCTCCGGCCCGCTGGCCGTGCTCGAACGAACCGCCGGCCAACCGCACCCGCTCTGCCAGACCAATGAGGCCGTGCCCGCCGCCGGGCCGGGGACGCGGGTGGGCCGCGGCGGGCGGCGGCCCGTTCTCCACGAGGACCCTGGTCTCCGTCCCGGTGTGGGTCAGCTGGACGGTCGTCGACGCGCCTGGCGCGTGCTTCGCCACGTTGGTCAGCGCTTCCCGCACGACCCGGTGCGCCGCCCGCTCGACCACGGGCGGCAGGTCGTCGGCCGGCCCTTCGACGCGCAACTCCACCGGGAGGCCGGCCGCCGAGGCCTGGGCGGTCAGGCCCTCGACGCCGGCTCCTCCCAGCTCTTTCCGCGGTTCCCCGGTGCCCTCGTGCAGGACGCCGATCACCTCGCCGAGGCGCTCCACCGCGGCCGCGGCTCTGGCCCTGATGTCGCCCGCGGCCCTCCGGTGCTGCTCCTCAAGGCCAGGCGCGAGCTTGAGCGCGCCGGCCGACAGGGCTATCAGGCTGAGGTCGTGGCCGAGCACGTCGTGCATGTCCTGGGCGATGCGCGCCCGCTCGCGCAGTCGGGCCTGGTCCGCGATCAGCTGCTGCTCGCGGCGCAGCTGCTCGGCGCGCTCCCAGCCGGCCCGGACCAGCTGCTGGTACTGGCACCAGAACCGACCCGCGAACCAGGGCAGCATCGTGGCGACCACCACCACCGTCAGGAACCGGCCGGCCAGGGGGAGCCAGGCGGGCACGAGGGGCAGCGCCACCACGCCGGCCGCGAGAACCGCGACCAGCACCAGCGCCGTCGGCGCCGTCCGCCCGGGCCGCCGGCCCGCCAGGAACGCGGCGACGGCGGTCGCGACGGCCCACCACGGGTTCACCAGGCTCAGCCCGGCGGTCACCGCCGCGGCCGCCACCAGCGGGATCCCCGGGTCGAGCGCCCGCCGGGAGACGGCGGTCCCGGTCGCCGCCCCACCGTTGATCGTCGTGCTGTCCACGGAAGCGACGGTACGGACATCGGGAGCCGTCCGGTACTGCCGAAAGTCAAGTCCTCGACGGCGGTCGGAAAAGCGTTGGAGGCCGTCGGGCGCCGCTGTTACGGTCGCCGATCGTGAACGACGACTGGCTGACGGTGAACCGCGAGAACTGGGACGACCGGGTGCGGGTGCACGCCGGGAGCGCCTTCTACGACCTGCCGGGCTTCCGGGGCGGCGCCTCGCCGCTCCGCTCGTTCGAACGGGCCGAGTTGGGCGAGGTGGCGGGGAAGCGGCTGCTGCACCTCCAGTGCCACATGGGGCAGGACACCCTGTCCTGGGGCCGGCTCGGGGCCGAGGTCACGGGCCTCGACTTCTCGGTGAAGGCCGTCGAGCAGGCCCGCGCGCTGGCCGCCGACGTCGGCCTCGCCGACCGGGCGCGCTTCGTGGTCTCCGACGTCTACGAGGCGGAAACGGCGCTGGCCGGCGAGCGGTTCGACATCGTCTACACGGGGTTGGGCGCCCTGGTGTGGCTGCCCGACCTGACCCGCTGGGCCGAGATCGTGGCCGGCCTGCTCCGCGAGGGAGGGGTGCTGTACCTGGTGGAGTTCCATCCGGTCACCGACATGCTGGGCGAGGACGGCAGGACGGTCGACCACGACTACTTCGCCGAGGAGCCGCAGCGCGAGGACCACGACCGCAGCTACACGGACGGGCCCGCGCTGGAGAAGACGGTGTCCGTGCAGTTCTTCCATCCCCTGGGGGAGATCGTCAGCGCCCTGACCGGGGCCGGGCTGACGATCGAGTTCCTGCACGAGCACCCGTTCACGCTCTTCCGCCGCTTTCCGGTGCTCGAGGAGCGCGAGCCGGGGATCTTCGGCTTCCCGCCCGGGCATCCCCGGGTGCCGCTGATGTTCTCGGTCCTGGCGCGCCGCTGAGCCACCAGGCCATGGCACAAGCCCGAGTAGTGAACTATTTGTTTGCTTGGTTTCGTTGACAAGCGTTCGTTCCCAGGGGCAGGCTTGGGGGCATGCCCGATCCACTCGCACCCGACCCCTTCACTCCCCCCGACGCCGCCGCGGCGCGCGAACACCGAGGCGCCGCCGCGCTGTTCAGGATCGCCGAGCGGCACGCGGCCACCGAGGCCCAACGCGCCCGTGGCACCAACCCGCACCTGCCGGCCCCGCACGAGGCCGTCCGCCTGGTCGCGTTCCTGCTGAGCGGCGCCGCGCTGCCCGAGGAGGGTGAGCCGGAGGTGGACCAGGCGGACGTCATGGCCGCGCTGACGTTGATGCCCCGGGTGCGGGCCGAGTTGGACGAGCTCGAGGCCGGGCTGCTCGCCATGGCTCGCGGGCGCGGGCTCACCTGGCAGGAGATCGCCTTCGGCCTCGGCCTCGGCACCCCGCAGGCCGCCCGCCAACGGCACGCCCGGCTGAGCGAGCGCGCGCCCGAGGGGGAGAGCGGCTGAGGCGGAGAGCGACCGAGCGGGCTCAGGCGATCCTGGAGGTGGAGGAGCGCACGCTGCGCTTCTCGTACTCGGCCTTGGCGGTCTGCAGCAGCCGCTGCCACGAGGCGACCGTGGGACGCCTGCGCAGCAGGGCGCGGCGCTCGCGCTCGGTCATGCCGCCCCAGACGCCGAACTCCACGCGGTTGTCCAGGCCGTACGCCAGGCACTCGGCCCGCACGGGGCAGCCGCTGCACACCGCCTTGGCCCGGTTCTGCGCGGCGCCCTGTACGAACAGTTCATCCGGATCCGTCTTGCGGCAGACCGCGTGCTTAGTCCAGTCCACAACCCAGCTCATGCCGGTGCCGTTCCTCTCCAAGACGAGGGCTCCCCCACGGCGGCAAGTGGCATATGACCGCTTGCCAGTTGAGGACGTTACGGAAGGCGGGCGGCAACGCAACACCCCCTACAGGCCTAATCTTTGATGGCCCGATCGGACTATGCGGTCCGTGAAGTCACCCGTGTGGGGGATGTTGGACGTACTGGTGAGGAGAACGAGGACTCTCTCTGTGGATACCCAGCAGAACGGGAAACCACCCGTCCGGGCTAAGGCGACTTGACGGTGCCGCCGAGGGTGACATAAGGCGTCGGAACGACGGTACTCCCCGGACGGCCGCGCCGCCCGGGGTACCGCGAAAAACCCGAGGAACCCGGGAAATCAGAGGAAACCGAGGAGTTCGGCCCCTCAGACCAGCGCGGCCAGCTCGGCCGCCGGCAGCGAACCGGGCTCGCGGCCCTCGCGCGCGAAGGCGTTGGCGATCCGCGTCAACGCCTCGTTGACCGGGGTCTCCACCCCGTGCAGGCGGCCCAACAGCACGATCTCGCCGTTGAGATAGTCCGCCTCGATCGACCCGGTGCCGCGCCGCAGGCTCTGCCAGGACGAGCCCCGGCTCTCCGGCGCGCCCGGCACCTCGCGGATGTCCATCCGGTCGCCGCGCAGCGCGAGCTGCTCCTCCTGGCCCGCGTAGGCGATGCCGGCCGCGCGCAGCACCTCGCGGCCCTCGTCCGCCGCCCGCTTGACGAGCTGGCCGAGCACCGGATCCGCGCCGGGCGGCCCCGAGACCGCCTCCACCGAGTTGGCCAGGTTCAGCAGCAGCTTGGCGTACTTCCAGCGCATCACGTCCTCCTGGACCGGGGTCAGGAAGCACGAGCGCTCCAGGTCATCGGAGATCCGCCGCGCCGTGTCGTCCACGCCGCCGGGGAAGCGCCCGATGTGCAGCATCCCGGTCAGCGGTGCGCAGGGCGCGACCACCACGCCCGGCTCCAGGAACCCGGAGGGCAGCCACACGCACACCCCGTACACCCGGGCGAACCGCCGCAGCGCCAGGCGCTCGTTGGCCACGCCGTTCTGCGCGCACAGCAGCGGCAGGTCGCCGGCCACCGGGGCCCAGGCGTCCAACGCGGCCACCGTGTCCTGCGTCTTGACGGCCAGCACCAGCACGTCCTCAGCCGTCGGCCGGTACTCCTCGGGACCGGCCAGCACCGGGAGCCGCAGCGTCAGCGAGTCGTCCGGGGTGAGCAGCCGCAGCCCGCCCTCCCGCAACGCCTCGCCGTGCGCGCCGCGCGCCACCAGCACGACCTCGTGCCCCGCCTGGGCCAACCGCCCGCCTATGCTTCCGCCGACCGCGCCGGCGCCGATGATGATGTAGCGCATGCCCTCATTCTCGCTCCGGCGCTTTCCGGCCCCTTTCTCGGCGTCATTCCCGGCGCCCCTTCCGGTCGTGGATGCGGGAACCATGGAGCCGATGTGTACGTCATGCTCACAACAGTTCTTGTTTCATTGCCCGTGGGGGGAGCGATGGGTGAGCGACTGTACGGCCAGGAGGCGTTGACCGACGGCCTCGTGCCGCGCCTGGTCGGGCTCGAGCGGCTGCGCGACCGCCGGATCGCGCAGGAGTTCCCCGGCGCCCGCCCCGTCGTCGAGGTGTCGGCCGGCCGGGCCGGCGGCAAGACCGTGCTGCTCGACGCCCTGTACGCCGGCTACAACGGCCGGGTGCCGCTGGCCAGGGCCGACCTGGCCGCGTCCGGGTTCGGCGAGAGCGGCCTCTCGGGCCTGCCGGGCGGCGGCTCGGAGCCACCACCGCGCAACGCCTCCCCCGTGACCCAGCTGCTCTACCTGCTCTCCTACAAACTCGGGCTGCGGCCACGGCGGTTCACCCAGGCGCCAGCCTTCCCGCGGCTCGCGCTCGGGCTGCTCGTGGTCACCACCTGGCGGCCGGGCACCGGCGAGGAGACGGAGGTCGCGCCGGCCCAACTCCGCACCGCCGAGGCCCGATTACGCGAGGTCATCCGGGAGGACAGCCCGGACGCCAGGCGACGCAGGGAGTTGCTGCGGCAGTGGTTCGACGCGCTGTCCGCCAACCTGCCCGTCGTGCTGACCGTGCTGCCCGGCATGGACGCCATCGCGCAGGCCACCCTCGCGACCGCCCGCGACCAGCTGCTCGCGGCCCGGCCCGACCGGGGCGCGCTGCGCTGGTGGGGCGCGCGGCTCGGCCGTTTCTAGGGCGACGACCTGCAGCGACTCTTCGCCCTGGTGCGGGACTTCCGCCGGCTCGACGCCAGCCGGCAGAGCGCCGAAGAGCTGCTGGTCGCCGCGCTGCTGCACGACGTCGCCGACCACTACGGCTTCCTGCGCCGCCGCAACCAGACCCCGGCGCCGCTGATCCTGCTCGACAACACGCACACCGCCGACGGCCGGCACTTCGTCCGGGTGCTGCTGCGGGCCTGGGACACCCTGCCGCAGTGGGCCGTGCGCCCGGTGGTCGTGCTCACCAGGCCGGCCATCGACACCGGCGGGCTCGGCATGGCCGACATCGCGGCCCGCACGCCGTGGCTGCCGGCCGAGCGCGGCGCGCCCGAGCGCTGGCTGCTGCCCGTCGAACTGGACGCCGTGCGGTCCGAGGACATCATGCGCATGCTGGGCTCCGCCGACTACCCGCCGCACCTGCCCCGGCTGATCGCCCGGTTCAGCGGCGGCCGGGCGGGCTGCGCCCGGCTGCTCGCGGACGCGGCGGTGGAGCGGCTCAGCTCCGGCGACCCGTGGCAGCCCCGCGGGCTGCTCGCGCTGCCGCCGGCCGGGGACGCGCCCGACCTGCCGGCCACCGTGGGCGAGCAGGTGCTCGACCGGCTGCTGCCCGACCGCCGGCTGCGCGAGGACCTGACGAGGCTGGCCATCGCCCTGGACGACGAGGCGGCCCGCCGGCTGTGGGCGCTGGTCGGCGCGGACGAGCGGCCGGACGCCGATCCGCGCCACCCGACGAGCGGCCGGCTGCGCGCCGTTCGCGGAGAGCTGGACGGCGCGCACTGGCGCCGTGAGCCCTGGCAGTGGCCGGCCGGGCAGGACCAGCCGGGCGGCCCGGGGCGCGGAAACGTTCCGCTGGTCGGCGACCGCGCCCTGCGCGCCCTGCTGCTGTGCCGGCTGGCCGCCACCGCCGACGAGGAGCACTGGGCCCGGCTCCACCGGCGGCTGCGCTCCGGATACAACCGCGACGACCTGCCCCCGCGGGCGGTCAGGCACAGCGTCCCCTATCTGCACCACACCCTCGCCCTCGGCGAACTCGACGCCGTGGAGCGCGCCCTGCACCACCAGTTCGCCAGCACCGCGCCCGAGGCGTGGCTGGCCGCCGTCAACGTCGTCTGCGCCGCCCCGCACCCGCCGGCCGGCCCGCGCGGCGTGACCGGGCGGAGCGACGACTGCCCGGTCTGCGCGGCGCGCGGCCCGGGCGACGAGGACCCGCTGCCGGCCCACCGGGCGATCAGCCGGCTGGTGCACGCGGTCTGGCGGCTCTCCGACCCGCTGACGTCGGCCGGCACCGACGACGACATCGACCGCGTGGAGTCCGCGCTGCTCACCCTCTACGAGCACAACGACGAACGGGACGTCCTGCTGGCCGCCTGGCGCGAGTGGCCCGCCCGGCTGCGGGACGGCGCCCAGGCACCGGATCTGCCGATACCGAGGGGGTACCGACCATGAGATTACGCGGCTGGGGTCCGCTCACCCGGGCCCTGGCGGGCGCGCTCGCGCTGGCCCTGCTCGCCCTCGCCGGCTGGGTCGGCTACGAGCGCTTCTGGCCCGACGCGTCCTGCGGCCGAGGCGTCAGCGAGCGCGGTCCGGACGAGGAGTGCGTCGGCGTCACCGACGGCGAGGTCGTCTTCCACCCGGACCTCGACGAGGTCTCGGCCCGGATCAAGGAGGAGAACGACCGGGTCACCGGCTCGGACGTGCCCTATGTGACGGTCGCCTTCATCCTCCCGATGACCTCGGACGACGAGGTCGAGCGGCGACAGACCCTGCACGAGGTGCAGGGGGCCTACCTCGCCCAGTACCGCGCCAACCACCGGGCCCAGCAGACCAGGCCGCCGATCCGCCTGGTGCTGGCCAACCCGGGCCGCAACAGCGCCCAGTGGCGGCCGGTCGCCGAGGAACTGCGCCGGATGGCGGACTCCCCGGAGGACAACCTGCGCGCCGTCGTCGGCTTCGACGTCAGCACCCGCACCACCGCCGAGGCCATCTCCTACCTCACCAACGAGGCCGGCATCCCCATGGTGGCCGGACCGCTCACCGCCGACGACCTCGGCAACTCCGAGGACCACATCCGCTACCCGGGGCTCGCCAGGGTGGTGCCGGACAACAGCGACCAGGCCGCCGCGCTCGCGTCCCTCTACTCGGACATCGACCCGGCCCGCACCCTGCTGGTCGAGGACCTGCGCGCGGACGACAACTACATCGCCTCGCTGCGCGACGTCTTCGGGCGGGTGACCCGGGACGCGCCCAACGCACCCGAGCAGTTCGTCTCACCGCCCGACCTCACCGAGGAGGGCAACCTCCCCAACGACTTCGAGCGGATGGTCGCCACCATCTGCACCTCCGAGGCCGAGGTGATCTACTTCGCCGGCCGCAACGTCCAACTCCGCCTCTTCGTCAACGCGCTGGGCGCCCGCGGCTGCACCGAGAAGGACTACACGGTGATCACCATCTCGGGCGCCTCGACGCTGCGCACGGACCCCGAGTTCGAGTGGGACGCCCTGGAGAACGACGTGACCGTTCGCTACGCCACCATCGCCCACCCCGACGCCTGGACCGGCCGCGACGCTCCGGCCGACGGCGGCTCGCGCGAAGCCCTCGACGAACTGCTCGACCTGATGGCCGAGACCGGGCAGGGCGACGCGGAACAGCTCACCGACGGGCGCGCCATCACCATGTACGACGCGACCCTGACCGCGATCACCGGGATCCGCAACTCCACCGGCGGCGAGGTGTCCGTCCCGGCCCTGGAGGACGTGGCCAACTCCTGGCTGCGGATGCACGGCGGCGGGAGGGTCGAGGGCGTCTCCGGCTGGATCTGCCTGACCAACCACGGCGACCCCCACAACAAGGCGGTCGCCGTGGTCGAACTCGACCCGGACACCGAGGACATCCGCTTCGTCGGGCTCGCCTGGCCACAGGGTGCCCCGCCGGAGCCGGACTGCCCGCTCCCCAACCCGGACTGACCCGGCCACCGGCCGGTGCCGGGGCTTTCCGCCCGCCGCGCGGGCGGAAAGCACGGCGCCACGAGCACGGTCACCAGTAGACGACGACCCGGTCGCCCTCGTTGACCTCGTCGAAGAGCTGGGCTATCGCGGCCTCGTCCCGGACGTTGACGCAGCCGTGGGAGGCGCCGTTGTAGCCGTTGGCCGCGAAGTCCTGCGAGTAGTGCACGGCCTGGCCGCCGTCGAAGAACATCGCGTAGGGCATGGGCGAGTCGTAGAGCGTGGAGTGGTGGTTGCGCGACTTCCAGTAGACCTCGAACTCGCCCTCCCTGGTGGGCGTCTCCTCGGCGCCGAAGCGCACGTCCACCGTCATCCGCACCTCGCCGTCGATCACCCAGGACAGCGTCTGCGAGGTCTTGGAGATGCACAGCACGCGGCCCGTCAGGCAGCGCTCGTCCAACTCCTGCGCCGGCTCGACCTCGGGGATCTCGACGGGTGGGAACATCTCCTCCTGGCTCGGCGCCCGGGTCTGGCTCGTCAGCGCCTCCCAGGTCGGCTCGAAGACCGTGCCCGTGGCCTCGATGCCGGCCGCCTCCTGGAACGCCAGGACCGCGGCCGTGGTGACGTCCCCGTAGTAGCCGGTGGGGTTCTCCTCGAAGTGGCCCAACTGCTTGAGCCTGGCCTGGAGCTCGCGCACCTGGTCCGAGTTGTCCCCGTAACCGAGTATCTGCTGGGGCGGGTACAGCTCCTCCTGGCTCGGCGCGCCCGTCTCCTCGGTGAGCGCCGCCCAGGTGCTCGCGAACACCGTGCCCGAGACCTCGAGGCCGGTGGCCCGCTGGTACTCGGAGACGGCGCCCAGCGTGACGTCCCCGTAGTAGCCGGTCGGCTGGGCGAGGAAGTGGCCGAGCGCGGCCAACCTGGCCTGGAGCTCGCGCACCTGCTCCGACTCGTCGCCGAAGTCGAGCACGACCTCCTCGGTGTCCTCCTCGGGCGACTCGTCGCCGGCCCCCGACTCCGCGTCCTCGCGCGGCGACTCGTCGTCGCCCGGCGTCGAACTCGACGCCTCGCCTGAACCGGAGCCCTCGGCACCCTGCGCCGAACAGCCGGTGAGCAGCAGCGCCGCCACGGCGGCGGCGGCCGCCGCCGGAGCGGCCATCCTGCGGAAGAGCGCGGTGCGCATCAACATCCCCCTTGGAGCTATCGGACCCTAAAGGACCTCACTGATAAAGATGCGCCTACCCGGCGGAATGTTGCACCTGTCGCATAACGAAGGGGCCACGATCGGCGCGCGGCCGTCGCGCGCGGTCGCGCCCGGGCGTCAGCCCGCTGCGCGTCCGGGCAGCAGCGCGAGCACCGAGTCAACCGAGGCCACGGCCTCGGGGTCGGCGGCCCGCTTGTCCTCCCGGTAGCGCACCAGCCGGGCGAACCGCAGTGTCACACCCGCCGGGTAGCGTGTGGAACGCTGCACCCCGTCAAACGCCACCTCCACCACCAGTTCGGGCCGCACCCGCACCACCCAGCCGCCGTCCCGCCCGCCGCCGTCCCGCCCGCCGTCGTCCTCGGCCAGCGCCAGCAGCCGCTCGGTCTGCCAGGCGAGCATGGCGTCGGTCAGCCCCTTGAAGGTCTTGCCCAGCATCACGAAGGAGGTGCCGTCCGCCGACCGCGCGCCCAGATGGAGGTTGGACAGCCGGCCGGCGCGCCGGCCGTGCCCCCACTCGGCGGCGAGCACCACCAGATCCAGGGTGTGTACCGGCTTCACCTTGAGCCAGGCCGCGCCGCGCCGCCCCGCGCTGTACGGGGCGTCGAGCGCCTTCACCAACACCCCCTCGTGGCCGCGCGCCAGCACCGCGTCGGCGAACTCGTGGGCGGCGCGCCGCGCCTCGCCGGACGCCGGTTCCGGCACCGGCAGCCGGCGCACCCGGCGCGGCTCGGGCGCCACCCTGGCCAACTCGGCGTGCCGGCGCTCGGTGGAGAGGCCGAGCAGGTCCCGGCCGTCCACGGTCAGCAGGTCGAAGAAGACGGGGGAGAGCGGCAGCGAGCCGGTCAGCGAGCCGACCCGGCCCGAGACGTCCTGGAACGGGTGCGGCCGCCCTTCCCGGTCGAAGGCGATCACCTCGCCGTCGAGCACCGCGCTGCGTACGTCGAGTTCGAGGGCCGCCGCGCGCACTTCGGGCAGCCGGGCGGTGATCTCGTCCAGCGTCCTGGTGAAGATCCGCACCGCGTCGCCCTCGCGGTGCACCTGCACCCGGATGCCGTCGAGCTTCTCCTCGACCACGCAGGGGCCGAGCCTGTCGAGCGCCTCGTCCAGGTCCGCGGCGCTCCGCGCCAGCATGGGCAGCACCGGCCGGCCCACGGTCAGCCGAAACTCGGCGAGCGCGTCCTGACCGCGCGCCAGCAGCGCCTCGGCCACCGCGCCAAGCGAGCCGCCGAGCATCACGGCCCGCCGCACCTCGTCGGGCGCCGCGCCCACGGCCGCCGCGAGGCCCTCGACGGCGAGCGCGTCCAGCGCGCCCTGCCGGAGCTCGCCGCTGATCAGCCGGGTCAGGAAGTCCTGCTCCTCCTCGGTGGCGGCGGCGAGCAACTCGCCGAGCAGCTCCCCGCGCCGGCCGGTGGCGCCGGCGCCTGAGGCGGCGGCGATCCGGGCCAGCGCCGCGTCGGTGTCGGCCACCGTGAGCCTGGGCTCGGGCGCCGGCGGCGGCCGTTCGCCGGACAGCGCCCGCCAGCCCACGCCGAGCCGCCGCTGCGGCAGCCGCCCGGCCAGGTAGGTGACGACGACCGGGGCCTGGGCCGGCTCGGCCACGCCGAGCAGCCCGGCGAGCGCGGCGACCTTGGCCGACCGCGACCTGGTGGCCGCGACCTGCCGTGAGGTCCGCGCGACGTCGGCGAGCAGCATGCTCCTCATCGTCGCCCCGGCGGTCCGGGCGCGCACCCTTTCAGCGCAGCAGGTTGAGGCTGGCCACCACGGTGAACAGCAGCACCAGGCGCTCGAACCTGGCCTGGTCGATCCGGCTGATCAGCCACCGACCGGCGAGCGCGCCGAGCAGCACGCCGCCGACCAGCGCCGCGTTCAGCAGCAGCGACTCCCCGTCGATCAGGCCGAGGCCGGCGCTGAACGGCACCTTGAAGAGGTTGACGATGAAGAAGAACCAGGCGGCGGTGCCGAGGAACGCCAGCTTGGGGAAGCCGGCCGACAGCAGGTAGAGCGCCATCACGGCGCCGCCGGCGTTGGCCACCATCGTGGTGAACCCGGCGAGCAGCCCGAAGACCGGCGCGCGCCACCGGCCCGGGCCGGTGCCGGCCTCCGCCCGCCGCTGCCGCCACAGGTGCAGCGCGATGACCGCGAGCAGCGTCGCGCCGATCGTCCGGCGCATCACGGTGTCGTCCACCACGGCGATGAAGCCGACGCCGAGCAGCACCCCGACCGCCACGGAGGGGAAGAGCCGCAGCAGCGCCGACCAGTCCACGTGCCTGCGGTAGGCGCGCACGGCCAGCATGTCGCCGAAGATGAGCAGCGGCAGCAGCGCCCCGCTCGACTCGCGGGCCGGCAGCACGGCGGCGAACACCGCGACGCTGATGGAGCCGATGCCGCCTATCGAGGTCTTGGCCAGGCCCACCAGGACCGCCGCGACGCCGAGCAGCGCCCAGTCGACCCCGCTCAGCCCGCTCATCACATCCGGAGACTCTATTCGCTCGAACGAGATTCACTCGAACGGGGTGGATGGGGAACTTGTCCGGCGTTCGGTACGTGGTTCCAGCGTGACCAGGTTTCGGCTACCCAGGTTTCGGCTATCCAGCGTGGCGCGGCCCCGGATGCCGCGCACGGTGCGCGGCAAGCGCACGGCGGTACAGCTCGTGATGGCCGCGGTGGTGCTGGCGCTGCTGCCCGCCACCTGGGTGCACGCCTCCACCCACGACCGGGTCACGTCGGTGGCCGACGCGCCGTCCGCGCCGGTCGCCGTGGTCTTCGGCGCCGGGCTCAGGGCCAGCGGGGAGCCATCGGCCTGGCTGGCGCACCGCCTGGACGCGGCGGCCGAGCTCTTCCACTCGGGCCGGGTGCGGGCGCTGCTGGTCACCGGGGACAACAGCACCGAGGAGTACAACGAGCCGGACGCCATGCGGGAGTACCTGATGGGCCTCGGCGTGCCGGCCGAGCGGATCGTCGCCGACTACGCCGGCTTCAACACGTGGAACTCGTGTGCCCGTGCGGCCGACGTGTTCGGCGTCACCCGGGCGCTGCTGGTCTCGCAGGAGTTCCACATACCCAGGGCGCTCGCGCTGTGCCGCGCCGCCGGTATCGACGCGTACGGCGTGGGCGTGTCCGAGCACCTCAGCGGCCTGCGGGTGTTCAGCTCGCTGCGGGAAATCGCGGGATCCATCCCGGCCGTCTGGGACGCGGCCTTCACCCCCGAGCCGCGCTTCGCTGGGCCGCGTGAGACCAGCCTCCAGGAGATTCTGGCGACCGTGGGAGGAGAAGATGATATGAGTGGGAGTTAACCTGCTGGTCGCCTGACGGCGAGGTGGTGTTCCGCCCGGGGGACTAGACAGTCACGATCGTCCCTGGCCCCGAGACGCGCGAACGGAATCATGCCCCCCTCCACCCC
>NZ_SMKC01000173.1 GCF_004348315.1 Streptomyces sp. 8K308
GGGGAGGACCGCTACCTCGCGCCCGACCTGGCGGCAGCCGAGGAGTTCGTGCGGAGCGGGGGCCTGGTGGCGGCGGCCGAGTCCGTGACCGGCCCGCTCGCCTGAGCGGGGGAGGCGGCTACTGGTCCTGCTGGTCCTCGTCGAGGTGCTGCTCGACCTGCGGGATCACCGCGCCGCCGGCCTCCTCGTCCTCCGAGTAGGCGGCGGGGAGCAGCCAGCCGAGGCCCAGCACACAGGTCGCGACCAAGGCGTAGACGAAGGGGCGACGGTTGCTGCTTGCGTTGCCGTTCATGGCGCCCTCCGGTGTGGTGCTGGTGTGGGCTGCGGGGTGTGGCGGCGTGGTGAGCGATGTTACGCACTGGTGCGGGTCGTGGGGAAGAGGTCGCGCCTGGCCCCTTACCCTCCGGGACATGACTGATGACATGACCGACGAGCCCCGCCACGTCCGCGTCCGCGTGGAGCTCGTGCTGGAGATCAGTGAGGCGGACGAGCTGATCAGGGCCGCCTGGGCGCGGATCGAGGGCGACGAGCTGATGCCGCGCGAGGAGCGTGACCTGGCGGCCCAGGCCGTCTCGCGGGACGAGGCGGAGGCCGTCGCCTACCTCATCGACCCGCTCGACCTGGTCGCCGACGTGCCGGGCGTGGTGCTCTCGCAGGCCTCGTGGAGCAGCGAGCTGGCCGAGTACGACCCGGACGAGCCCTGGGACGGCGGGGAGGAGGACGAGGAGGACGAGGAGGACTGAGCCCGCGCCAGCGGCCCGCATCCGGCCGCTGCCGAAAGACCGTCGCTCGAACGTGTGGTTCACGGCACAGATTCACTTACAGTGGAACGCGCTGCCGCCATGGCACGTCACATCCCATGTGTCCTCTCTGGGAGACGCGGCAGCGGACGGAGAAGCTACTGATGAGGGACGGCATGCGGCGCAAGAGCCTGGGGGTGGCGGCTGCGCTGCTCACCGGAGTACTGACACTCTCGGCGTGCAGCGGCGGCGGCGATGACTCGCCGGAGGAATCAGCGGCGGAGAGCGGCGGCTCGGGCCAGGAGGACGCGGACCAGGCCGCACGGGACGCGAACACGTCGGCGGCGGTGATATCCATCACCCCGGACGACGCCGCGGACAACGTGGGCATCAACGACGACGTCCAGGTCTCGGTCGAGGACGGCACGCTCGACTCGGTGACCATGACGGCCACCGAGTCAGGCACCGAGGTGACCGGCACCATGTCCGCCGACGAGACCAGCTGGGTGCCCGACATCCAACTGGAGCGGGCCACCCAGTACTCGATCGACGTCCAGGCCAGCGACAGCGAGGGCCGCGCGGCGCACGAGACCCGCACCTTCACCACGGTCGCCCCGGAGAACAGCTTCATCGGCTACTTCACCCCGGAGGACGGCTCCACGGTGGGCGTCGGGATGCCCGTCTCGCTCAACTTCGACAAGCCGATCACCAACCGGGCCGAGGTCGAGGCCGCCGTGGAGATCACGGCCAGCAGCGGCCAGGAGGTCGTCGGCCACTGGTTCAACGACACCCGGCTCGACTTCCGCCCCGAGGAGTACTGGCAGGCCAACACCGAGGTCACCGTCAACCTCGACTGGGACGGCGTGGAGGGCGCCCCGGGCGTCACCGGCGTCCAGGACCGCACTTTCAGCTTCACCGTCGGCCGCTCCCAGATCAGCACGGTCGACGCGGAGGCCCACCAGATGCAGGTGGTCAGGGACGGCGAGGTGCTGCGGACCCTGCCGATATCCGCGGGCAGCGAGGAGACCCCGACCTACAACGGGCAGATGGTGATCTCCGAGAAGCACGAGGAGACCCGGATGAACGGGGCGACCGTCGGCTTCACGGACGACGACGGCGAGGGCGAGTACGACATCCCCGACGTGCCGCACGCCATGCGCCTGTCCACCTCGGGCACCTTCGTGCACGGCAACTACTGGGCCGCCGACAGCGTCTTCGGCTCCTCCAACACCAGCCACGGCTGCATAGGCCTCAACGACGAGCAGGGCGCCGACGACGACACCACGGACGCGGCCTGGTTCTTCAACGAGTCGATGCTCGGAGACGTGATCGTCGTGGTCAACTCGCCGGACGTGGAGATGGCCCCGGACAACGGGCTCAACGGCTGGAACATGGGCTGGAGCGACTGGCAGGCGGGCAGCGCCCTGTGATCGCCGCCCGTCAGCGGGCGGACGCTCTTTCCTGATCGCGCGCTCCCCGGGAGACTGGGCCGGCTTCAGGCCCGTCGACCCGAGGAGTGCCCCCATGACGTTTCCCCCGGTCCCCGAAGGACCGCGGCTGATCGCCCTCGAAGGCCGTACCCCGGCCCTCGCGCCCGGCGCCTGGGTGGCGCCGGGCGCGACCGTCATCGGGGACGTCCACCTCGCCGAGGAATCCAGCGTCTGGTACGGCACGGTAGTCCGCGCCGACACCGAGCGCATCGAGATCGGCCCCGGCACCAACCTCCAGGACGGCACCGTCGTCCACGCCGACCCCGGCTTCCCCACGATTCTCGGCGCCGGCGTCTCGGTCGGCCACCGGGCCGTGGTGCACGGCAGCATCGTCGAGGACGACGTGCTGGTCGGCATGGGCTCGGTCCTCCTCAACGGCGTCCGCGTCGGCCGCGGCTCCCTGATCGCCGCCGGCGCCGTGCTGCTGGAGGGCACCGAGATCCCGCCCGGCTCGCTCGTCGCCGGCGTCCCCGGCAAGGTGCGCCGGCAGCTCACCGAGGCGGACGCCGCCCGTGTCCGCGCCAACGCCGACCACTACCGTGCCCTGGCCCGCCGCCACGCCAAGGAGGCGACCCCGCCCGCGTGACCGCCCGCGTTTGGACTCCGCCTGGCTGGGCACTCGGGCTCGGCTTCCCGACTCGGAGGAGGTGGAGGTGCCATGTCGCTGATCTCGCGCAGGACACGGCAGCGGGAGCGGGCCGAGAGCCACGACGCCACGTTCGGTGAGCTGGTGGCCGACCTGACGTCGGACGCGCGGCTCCTGGTCCGCCAGGAGATGGAGCTGGCCAAGGCCGAGATGCGGCAGGAGGCCGGCCGCGCCGGCCGGGCTGGGGGCATGTTCGGCGTCGCGGCGTTCGCGGCCGTCATGGTGGCGGTCTTCGGCTCGCTCGGCGCCATGTTCGCGCTGACGGCGGTGCTGTGGAGCACCTGGGCCGCGCTCATCGTCGCCGGCGCCTGGCTGCTGATCGGCGCCCTGATGTTCCTGAAGGGCAGGACTGACCTGCGGCGCGGGTCGATGACGCCGCGCCGGACCGTCGAGACGCTGAAGGAGGACGCGGAATGGGCTCGTCATCCCACTCGTCGAACTCACCGGATCGAATAGCGCGCCAGATCGAGGAGACCAGGGCCCGCCTGACGGAGGACCTGGACCGGCTTGCCGACCGCGTCACCGCGCGCTCGCGCGCCAAGCGGTTTGGCCCCCTGGCCAAACTGGTCAAACGCGCCCGCCGCGGCCCCACCGGCTGACCCGCCGCCGGCCTGGCACGCTCCACGCCGGGGCCCGTCCGGGCTGCGCCGGCACGCGCCGCGCCGTGGCGGTCCGGTGGGTTCGCCGGCCGGACGGGCCGGACGCCCCCGGCGGCTGCTGTGCCGGCCGTGCCCGTGCGGCCCGCGCCGAGGCCGGGTTACCGGCTGGCCGGGCCGTGGTGTCTCCACGATCGTGCGTCCTCCC
Organism: Streptomyces sp. 8K308; assembly: GCF_004348315.1. Lineage (GTDB taxonomy): Bacteria > Actinomycetota > Actinomycetes > Streptomycetales > Streptomycetaceae > Streptomyces. The sequence goes on from NZ_SMKC01000173.1 coordinate 3,681, forward strand.
TGCGGGTCCGCCGGCCGAACCGGCCGGCCGCCGGCTGCGCTGGTGCGTGCCGTACCGGGGCCGCGGTGTCCTCGTGTGGATGCGGCGTGCTTCCTGCGGGTCCGTTGGCCGAACCGGCCGGCTGCCGTGCCGGCTGGGCCGGTGTGCGTCGCGCCGGGGCCGTTCCGGCTGCGCCGGGTCGGGGGCTGGGCCGGTCTGGTGGATCGTGGGGTCGAACGGTCCCGGCTCCCCGGCTGGCCGTTGGCCCGGCTGCGCGGGTAGGGGTGGGACGGTCCCGTGGTCCGTCGGCTGGACCGGCGGGGCCCCGGTTGACCGCCGGCCCGGCTGCGCCGGGGCGCCGTGCCGCTGTGCGGATGCTGCGTGCTCCCCGCGGGTCCCGCAGGCCCGCCCCCCGCGGGCGATAGTCGCCTGGCCGGGCGCCGTATCGGCGTCGGCGCGCGGACGCGCGGGACGGGCGGTGTCCGCCCGGCCGCCCCCGCGTTACCGTCGCCTGGCCGGGCGCAGGCCGCCGCGCAGTGTCCACCAGCCGGCGGCCAGTGCGGTGGCGGACCAGCAGGCCGTGATCGCCATGCCGGTCCACGGGCCGTAGGCGCGGTCGAACGTCGGGTCGTCGGGTGGACCGGCCATGCCGAGGAGCAGGCCGCCCGCCTGGTCGGGCAGGAACTGCAGCACGGTGCCGACCCCGGGCACGTTCGCGAGGCCCTGCGAGCCCAGGAGCAGCAGCGGCAGCATCACCCCGAGTGCCGCCGCCGGGCGGCGCACCACGCCCGTCACGCCGAGCGCGAACAGCGCCATCAGCACCAGGTAGAGCCAGCCGCCGAACAGCGCGCGCGGCGCGCCATCGGACCAGGGCGTCATCCCCTGGTCGCCGAGCGTCGCCTGCGCCGCGAGGAACGAGCCCGCCACGGCCACCGCCGCGACGGCCGCCACCGGCAGCGTCGCGGCGATGATCTTGGCCGCGTAGAAGGCGTCGCGCCGTGGCACGGCGAGCAGCGAGGCCCGGATCGTTCCCGAGGCGTACTCCCCGCCGATCGCCTGCGCGGCGAAGACCACCAGGCACAGCTGCGCCAGCGTCAGGCCGAGCGAGCCCGCGACGAGCGGGGCGAAGTCCTGGTCCTCGTGGTCGCGGAAGCCGGAGCCGAGCATGGCGCCGAAGCCGGTCGCGACGACCACCGTCCCGGCCAGGCTCCACACCGTGGCCCGCACCGTCCGCAGCTTCAGCCACTCGGCCGCGATCAGTCCCCTCATCACGCACCACCCCGGTGGGCGACGGCGTCCGCCTGGGCGGTCAGCCGGAAGTAGGCCTCCTCGAGCGAGGCGGTGCGCTCACCGATCGCGTGCACCGTCACCCCGCCCGCCGCCGCCAGTTCCCCCACCCGGGCCGCCGGCATCCCGGACACCAGCAGCGCGCCGGTCTCGTCAGGACCCTCCACCCGTGCACCCTCACGCACCACCGCGCGCCGCAGCGGTTCCGGATCCGGGGTTCGGACGGCCACCCGGGAGCCACCGTTGGCCGCCACGAACTCCTTCACCGAGGCGTCGGCGAGCAGCCGCCCCCGCCCGATCACGAGCAGCCGCTCGGCGGTCAGCGCCACCTCGCTCATCAGGTGGCTGGCGAGCAGCACCGTCCGCCCCTCGGCCGCGAGATCCCGCAGCAGCGTGCGCAGCCACACCACGCCCTCGGGATCGAGCCCGTTGACCGGCTCGTCGAGCACGAGCACCCCCGGATCGCCAAGCAACGCGGCGGCGATGCCGAGACGTTGGCCCATGCCGAGCGAGAAGCCGCCGGCCCGCCGCCTTGCCACCGAGGACAGCCCGGTCAGCTCAAGCACCCGCGCCACCCGCGCCTCGGGTATCCCGCCGGCGCGCGCCAACCAGCGCAGATGGTCCACCGCGCGCCGCCCCCGGTGCACGTCGCCGGCCGACAGCAACGCGCCGACCCGGCGCAGCGGTTGGTCGAGCTCCCGATAGGGAACGCCGTCGATCAGCGCCTCGCCGGCGGTGGGCCGCTCAAGGCCCAGGATCATGCGCAGCGTGGTGGACTTGCCGGCGCCGTTGGGGCCGAGGAACCCCGTCACCAGGCCCGGCCGCACCCGGAAGGTCAGCCGGTCCACGGCCACCGTGTCCCCGAAGGACCTGCTCAGCTCGTGTACGTCGATCACCAGGCCCACGCTAGGGACGGCGCCGGCGCCGAACTGTCCTCGAAAGTGGACACCTTCCGGGCGATCGGCGGCCTTACGCTGGCTCGCATGGTCCGCCGCCTGCTCGCCGTCGCCGTCGTGTCGCTGGCGGACACCGCGATCCTGGCGGCCGTGCTGCGCGAGCGCGGTGCCTCGCCCTGGCCGCTCCTCGGGTACGCGACCGTGGCCCTCGCGCTGGCGGCGCTGTGCCGGCGTCGGCCGCTGGCCGGGTTCGCCGCGGCCCAGTGCGCCGCCTCCGTCACCGGCGCGGGCCACGCGCTGCTGCTGTGGGCCTCCTTCCTGGCGGGACGCGCGCTGCGCGGCCGGGCGGACGCGGCCGTCGTCACCGGCGCGGTGCTCGGCGGCCTCGCCGTACGTCTCGTGGTCGTGCCCGTCGAACCGGACGCCGTCTCGCGGTTGGTCTCCGCCCAACTGATCTTCGTGGCCCTGCCGTTGCTGCTCGGCCGCTACCTCGCCCAGCACCACAGGCTGGTGCGCGCCCTCGACGAGCGGAACCGGCGGCTGCTGCGGGAGCGGGAGTTCCTGGCCGAACGGGCGCGGCTGCGGGAACGGCTGCGCATCGCGCGGGACATGCACGACTCGCTCGGCCACCGGCTCTCGCTGGTGTCGGTGCAGGCTGCGGCCCTTGAGGTGGCCGAGCTCCCGCCCGCCCAGCGCGCCACCACCCGGCAGCTGGCCGAGGCGGCGCGCGGGGCGTTGACCGAGCTGCACGACCTGGTGGGCGCGCTGCGGGGCGCCGACGGCGGCCCACGGCCGCCGGAGCCGGGCCTCGCGGGGATCCGTAGCCTGGTCGCCGGCTGCCGCGCGGCCGGCGTGCCGGTGCGGCTGCGGGAGCGTGGGGCCGCGGTGCCGCTTGCCGAGGCGGGCTGGCTCGCGGCCTACCGGGTGGTGGAGGAGGGGCTGACCAACGCGGCCAGGCACGCGCCGGGCCGGCTGGTCACCGTGTCGCTTGGCTGGGAGTCGGACGCGCTGCTGCTCACCGTCGTCAACCCGCTGGCCGCTCCGGCCGCGCCCCCGGCGCCGTCCGGCGGTCACGGCCTCGCCGGCCTGGCGGAGCGGGTCGGCGCGGTCGGCGGCTTCCTCGACCACCGGCGCGCCGAGGACGGCTTCCGGCTGGTCGCCATGGTGCCGGCCAGGGCCGACGAGGCGCCGGAGCCCGCCACCGCCGGCGTCGCCCGCTCCCTGGCGCTCGGCACCGTGACCGCCGCGGTGATCCTGGCGGTGCCCGCCGCCGGCATGCTGGTGGGGGTGCGGTGAGATGACGGACGCCGTGAGGGCCGTACGCGTCCTGCTGGCCGACGACGAGCCGCTGATCGTCGCCGGGCTGCGCACCGTGCTCGAGGCGGCGCCCGGGATCCGGGTGGTGGCCGAGGCCGGCGACGGCCGCGCCGCCGTCGACGCCGCCCTGCGCCACCGGGTGGACGTGGCGCTGCTCGACATCAGCATGCCGAGCCTCGACGGGCTCGCCGCGCTCGAGGAGCTGCAAGGCCGCGCGCCCGGCGTGCGCGCCGTGATGCTGACGGCGTTCGGCGCCGAGCCCAACGTGCTGCGCGCCCTCCAGGCCGGGGCCGCCGGCTTCCTGCTGAAGAACTGCACGCCCCAGGAGCTGGTCGGCGCGGTGCGTGCCGCACACGGCGGCGACGCCTACCTGTCGCCGCCGGTGACCCGGCTCGTGCTGGGCCGCGTCACCCCGCGGGCGGCACGCCGGCGGCGGGAGGCGGGGGAACTGCTCGCCCGGCTCACCGCGCGCGAGGCGGACGTGGCGCGGCTGGTGGCCGAGGGCCTGTCCAACGCGGAGATCGCCGGGCGGCTGCGGATGAGCGAGCTGTCCATCAAGACGTATGTGAGCCGGGCGCTGGGCAAGCTCGACTGCGCCAACCGGGTGCAGCTCGCGCTGCTGGTGCGGGACGCCTCGCCCGGCGGCCTCGGCTGAGCGACCACCGCACCGTGTTCCCCAACGTTTCCCCAAATCTGCGGGACGCCGGGCGCGCCTCCGTAGAAATCCGGCATTTTGCATGAAATGTGCCCGTCGCTGGTCAGCTGACAAGACGGGCAGGTTCTCCATGGGACTCACACGACGCGGACTGCTCGGCCGCGCCGCGGGCGCCGGGGCGGCCACCCTCGGCCTGCACGCCGCCGGACTCAGCTCGCGCGGCGCCTGGGCGGCACCCCGGTTCGCCGACGACCCCTTCCAACTCGGCGTCGCCTCCGGCGATCCGCTGCCGAACGGGGTCGTGCTGTGGACCCGGCTGGCCCCCGACCCGCTGGCCGTCGACGGGCGCGGCGGGATGCCGGCGGCGACGGTCGAGGTCGAGTGGCAGGTCGCCGAGGACGAGTCGTTCGGCGGCGTCGTCCGCTCCGGCGTCGCCCCGGCCGTGCCCGAGCTCGGGCACTCGGTCCACGTCGAGGTGGCCGGTCTGGAGCCGGGCCGCGACTACTTCTACCGCTTCCGCGTCCCGTCGACGGACGCCGTCAGCCCCGTCGGCCGCACCCGCACCGCGCCGACCGACGCCAGCGAGTTGCGGCTCGCCTTCGCCTCCTGCCAGTGCTGGTACGAGGGTTTCTACACCGCCTACCGCCACCTGGCCGCCGAGGACCTGGACCTCGTCGTCCACCTCGGCGACTACATCTACGAGTACGGCGTGGGCGCCACCGGCGGGGTGCGCGGCCTCAGCCTCGACGCCTCCTACCAGCGCGAGACCCGCACCCTCGCCGAGTACCGCAACCGGCACGCGCTCTACCGCCTCGACCCCGACCTACAGGCCGCCCACCAGGCCTTCCCGTGGGTGCTGACCTGGGACGACCACGAGGTCGAGAACAACTGGGCGGGCGACGTCGCCCAGATCGACTCCGACGGCTTCCCCGACGACGACGTGCCGGCCTTCCGCTCCCGCAAGGCCGGCGCCTTCCAGGCCTACTACGAGCACCTGCCGCTGCGGCTGCCGCAGAAGCCGGACGGCGCCGACTGCCGCCTCTACCGCCGGCTCCGCTTCGCCGACCTCCTCGAACTGCACGTCCTCGACACCCGTTCCTACCGCGACGACCAGGTGTGCGGCGACGGCACGCAGTTCGGCTGCGAGGCGGAGCGCTCCGACCCGTCGCGCACCATGCTCGGCCCCGCCCAGGAGGGCTGGCTGCTCGACGGCGTCCGGCGCGCCGGCGCGGCGTGGAACGTGCTCGCCAACCAGACTCTGATCGCCCAGGCCGACCACGACACCAACCCCGCGACCCACACCGTGGGCCTCGACATGTGGGACGGCTACACGGCCGCCCGCGACCGGCTCCTCACCGGCCTGTACGACCGCGGCGTCGACAACTGCGTCGTCCTCACCGGCGACATCCACCGCAGCGTCGTCGCCGACCTCAAGCTGGACTTCGACGACGAGAACTCCCCCGTGGTGGCCACCGAGTTCGCCGGCACCTCGATCAGCTCGGGCGGCGACGGCACCCCGATGGACACCTTCGGCTTCAACTGGATGACCCCGGGTGTGAACCCGCACTTCAAGTGGCACAACTCGCAGCGCGGCTACACGGTCGTCGGCCTCACCCCGACCGAACTCCGGGCCGACTACCGGGTGGTGCCCTACGTCACCACGCCCGGCTCGTCGGTCGAGACCGCCGCATCCTTCGCGGTCGAGGCCGGTCGCCCCGGAGCCCACCAGCTCTGAGGCGCCCGCCCGTAGAGTGGCACCGTGACCGAAGACGCTGCGCGCCGCCTTGGCGTTATGTACGACCGCTCGCTCCCGCCCGAGGGACTCGCCGAATTCGCCCGTGCCGCCGAGCGGTTGGGCGTCGACGACCTGTGGGTGGTGGAGGACCTGGGCTGGGCCGGCGGAATCTCGTCGGCCACGCTCGCCCTGTCCGCGACCGAGCGACTGCGGGTCGGCATCGGCATCGTGCCGGCGCCCTTCCGCAATCCGGCCCTGCTCGCCATGGAGTTGGCCACCGTGGCCCGGCTCTTCCCCGGCCGCCTGGTCGCCGGCATCGGCCACGGCTCACCGGCGTGGATGGCCCAGGTCGGCGCGGCCTCCCCGACGAAGCTGGCCCTCCTGGAGGAAACGGTCGTCGCGGTCCGCTCCCTCCTCTCCGGCGCCACCACCGACATCGCCGGCCGCGCCGTCCAGATCGACGGCGTCACCCTGGTCCACCCGCCGGCCGAGCCCCCACCGCTCGTCACCGGCGTCGTCCGGCCCCGCTCCCTCGAACTCTCCGGCCGGGTCGCGGACGGCACGATCATCGCCGAGGGTCAGGGCCCGGCCCGCCTCACCGCCGCCCTCACCCACATCGACCGCGGCCGTGCCACGGCCGAGGCCCCGCGCCCCGCCCACGAGCTGATCACCTTCACGCACCTCCACCTCGGCGAGGACCAGGCCGCCACGGCCCCCGTCATCGCCGAGTACTCCGGCTGGCTCGGCATCCCCCCGGAAGACGTCTTCCTCGCCGCCGGCGACCTCGACACCGCCGCCGCCCGCATCACCTCCCTCTGGGAGGCGGGCGCCCAGACCGTGGTCCTCCGCCCCATCGGCGACAACCCCCTCGACCAACTCGCCGCTATCCTCCCGGCGGTGACGCCTGGAACGTGACCGTCTACTACCGCGCCAAGTCGGCACCCGCCTGACGGCGGACCTGACGCGGCTGCCGGCCGTCCCCGGCCGGCAGCCCGACCGCGACCGCAGGACCGGGCTGCTACCGTCCACCGTGCCGCGCGGCCACCGCGCGACCCGGCCGGGGCACGTCCTCTCCCGCCTCGCGACGCTGGCCGCCGACTGCGCCGGCCCGTACGAGCTGCGCCTGGACCCCGTCAGGACCTACGCGTACGAACCCGCCGGCTGCTCCGACTCGTGGTGCGGGACGACTCGCCTTCGACGGTCTGCCGGGCGTGCGTGCCTCGGTCCTCCCGGCGGACCGAGCCGGCTCAGGCCTTCGCCACGCCCACCGGGCAGCTCAGGCCCGTGCCGCCGAGGCCGCAGTAGCCGGCGGGGTTCTTGTCGAGGTACTGCTGGTGGTAGTCCTCGGCCGGGTAGAAGGGGCGGGGGTCGGCCGGCAGGATCTCGGTGGTGATCGCGCCGTAGCCGGAGGAGGAGAGGACCCGCTGGTAGGCGGCCTTCGACTCCTCGGCCGCCGCCGCCTGCGCGGGCGAGTGGGTGTGGATCGCCGAGCGGTACTGGGTGCCGACGTCGTTGCCCTGGCGGAAGCCCTGCGTGGGGTCGTGGGACTCCCAGAAGACCTTCAGCAGGTCGGCGTAGGAGACCACCGAGGGATCGAAGACGACCCGGACCGTCTCGGTGTGCCCCGTCATGCCGCTGCACACCTCCTCGTAAGTCGGGTGCGCCGTGATGCCGCCCTGGTAGCCGACGAGGGTGGTCCACACGCCGGGCGTCTGCCAGAAGCGGCGCTCGGCGCCCCAGAAGCAGCCGAGGGCGAAGTCGGCGACCTCAAGGCCCTCCGGGTAGGGGCCGAGCAGCGGGTTGCCCAGGACGGTGTGGCGGGCCGGCACCTGGTACGGCCGCTCGGCGCGGCCGGGCAGGGCCTCGTCCGGGCTCGGGAGCCGTGACTTGAAGGTGTACAGCATGGTCGATCTCTCTCCTGTGGTCGTCCGACGTCGATGGGTGTCCTGGTCGGCGCTACTCGCCGGCGATGGCCATGGCGCGGTAGGCGGCGTACTCGCGGGCCGGGTTCTCGCCGTCCACCCACGGAATCGCTCCCACATAACCGTCGACGGCCCGCACCTGTTCCGCCGCCTCCGGGTACCTCTCGGCGCGCACCAGGAAACACAGCAGCAGATGGCGCACGTGCGGCTCCACCGGGTGACCTGAGCGCACCGTGTTCACCGCGAACTGCGCGGCCTCGATGGCGTCCGAGACGACCGCGCCCGTGTACATGCCGGGGGAGAGCTGGACGTCGGGCAGGTGGTCGTAGACCGCGAACAGCGGCAGCGCGGCCAGCAGGCTGCCCTCGGGGGCCGAGGCGGCCGCGCCCCTGGCGAACGCGTCGGCCTGCTTGCGGGAGCCGTGCCACTTCTCCGACCAGTACGGCAGGGCCGCCAGGTGGGCGCCCATGTGCGCCGGGTCGCGCTGGGTCACGTTGGCCCAGAGCGCCTCGAAGTCCGCCGGCCGGTAGCTGAGGCCGCGGGCGATGAACAACTCGGTGATGTACGGCGTGGGGTCCTCGGGGGCGAGCTTCGCGGCCTCGGCGCAGACCGTGCGGGCCTCCTCCAGGATGATCCGGTGGTCGGCCGACGAGGGGTCGGCCATCGCCTGCCACACCAGGAACTGCGCGTACACCTGGGTGCCGCCCGCGTCGTTCGGCTCGTCGGCGCGCCAGCTCCGCAGCCAGGTGGCGCCCGAGGTGTCGCCCGCGGCGCGCGAGCGGGCCAGCTCCACCGCGCCGGCGCCGGCCAGTGACTGCACCCGCTGCCAGCGCAGCTCGTGGTCTTCGGTGAGGGCGAGCAGCTGACCCACCGGACGCCAGTTCTGGGTGCGCCGGACCTCATCGAGGGCCGCGACGAGCTCCGGATCGGGACCTGGCAGCCGCACGTCGAGCTGGTCGACGGGGACCAGGCCGGTGGTGGCCGGGGCGCCGCCCTCGCCTTCCTTGCTCATCGAGACGCCGTGAACCGGGCGGGTGGTCTGGGCGTCGGCGGTGGCGGCGGCCCGCTCGAACGCCTGGCGCTCCCGGTGCCTGCGGATGGCGGGCACCACGACCACGCCGAAGATGGTCGTCAGCGCGATGAGCAGCAGAAGGGCTTCCATGGCGGCTCGGCTCCCCCTCGTTTCGTCGTGTGTCCAGCCTATTGCCGGGCGTGTGTCGGGCGTTATGCCGGGTGCGTCGGCGTTCCGGCCGGTGCGATATATCCACCGTAAGGCCCACTACCGTGTACTCATGAACGAGCAGAGCAGCCCGTCGCGTTTCGAGACGCTGGCCATCCATGCCGGGCAGGAGCCCGACGCGGTCACCGGAGCGGTGGTGCCCCCGATCCACCAGGTGTCCACCTTCAAGCAGGACGGCGTCGGCGGCCTACGGGGCGGTTACGAGTACAGCCGTTCGGCCAATCCGACGCGCACCGCCCTCGAGGAGAACCTGGCGGCGATCGAGGGCGGTCGCCGCGGTTTGGCGTTCGCCTCGGGCCTCGCCGCCGAGGACTGCCTGCTGCGCACGGTGCTGCGGCCCGGCGACCACCTGGTGATCCCGAACGACGCCTACGGCGGTACCTTCCGGCTGATCGCCAAGGTGGTGGAGCGCTGGGGCGTGGAGTGGTCGGTCGCCGACACCACGGACCCGGACGCGGTCCGGGCGGCGCTGCGGCCCACCACCCGCCTGGTGTGGGTGGAGACGCCGTCCAACCCGCTGCTCGGCGTCACCGACATCGCGATGGTCGCCGACCTGGCGCGCTCGGCCGGGGCCCGCCTGGTGGTGGACAACACCTTCGCCAGCCCCTACCTCCAGCAGCCGCTGGCGCTCGGCGCCGATGTCGTGGTGCACTCGACCACCAAGTACCTCGGCGGCCACTCGGACGTGGTGGGCGGCGCGCTGGTCACCTCGGACGCCGGCCTCGCGGAGGAGCTGGCGTTCCACCAGAACGCGATGGGCGCCATCGCGGGCCCCTTCGACTCCTGGCTGGTGATGCGCGGCATCAAGACGCTGGCCGTGCGGATGGACCGGCACAGCGCCAACGCGGCGCGCGTCGTGGAGGCGCTGGTCGCGCACCCCAGGGTGACGCGGGTGTACTACCCCGGGCTCGACACGCACCCGGGCCACGAGACGGCGGTCAAGCAGATGCGCGACTTCGGCGGCATGGTCTCCTTCCGGGTGGCCGGCGGTGAGGAGGCGGCCGTCGCCGTGTGCGACCGGACGCGCCTCTTCACGCTCGGCGAGTCGCTCGGCGGCGTCGAGTCGCTGATCGAGCACCCGGGCCGGATGACGCACGCCTCGGCCGCCGGCACGGCGCTCGAGGTGCCGGCCGACCTGGTGCGACTCTCGGTGGGCATCGAGGCCGCGGACGACCTGCTCGCCGACCTCACCCAGGCGCTCGCCTAGCGCCCCTGGGCGGGCCTCAGCCCGACTGCAGGCGGGCGATCGAGGCGTTGAAGCGGGTGAGGAGCGCGCAGAACGCGGCGCGCTCCTCTTCCGTCCAGTCCTCCGTGAGCAGCGTCATCAGCCGGCGTCGCGGTGAACGGCTTCTCGCCGTACACGTGCTTGCCGGCGCGCAGCGCGGCCGTGGCCACCTGGGCGTGCGCCACCGGGACGGTCAGGTTGACGACGATCTCCACCTCGTCCACCGCGAGCACGGTGTCCACGTCGCCGGCGACCGGCACGT
>NZ_SMKC01000174.1 GCF_004348315.1 Streptomyces sp. 8K308
GGCGCGGCGGCCGTCGGGGCCTGACCGCTCACGGCCGCCTGAGCGGCCCTGGCCGGCGCCGCACCGTCCGCGCCCGGCTTGTAGTCGGCGAAAAAGTCCCACCAGGCACGGTCGACGGAGTTCGGGTCCTGGAGGTACTGCTGGTAGATCTCGTCGACGAGCCACTCGTTTGCACCGAAGCCGGCGGCAGGGTTCTTCTCTGCTGCTTGGTCGGTGTCGACGCTGGAGGTGTTCGGAGACTGTGGCGACACGGCGGCAACCGCCCTCTTCCGCTTCGCAAGGTGATTGGACAGCGGAAAACAAGGCTACGCCCCCCTGGCCGTCCGGCGCAGTCCTCACCGCTCAGACGTGGCCTACGCCACATTCCGGAAGGGGTTTCAGCGGCTGAATCCTCGGGAACGGCACCGAGTTCGGCTCAAAGAGGCAACGAAAAGGCAAAGCCTGACCACGACACCGGGGTGGCCGGCTGGTCCCCGCACCCGAGCTGCGTCGATGCCGGCGCGCGGCGCCCGACACGTGCGGGCAGCCGTCGGCGCCGGAGCGCCCGGTTGGGGACTTCCGGACCGACTCTACGTCAACTGTTTGCCTTCGCGTTACCTGGGAGCGTGAGCCGGATGCGACAACCCCGTCGGGATTCGGCCACCGCGATGGTCCCACCGTGCAGATCCACGGCCCACCGCGCGATCGCCAGACCGAGACCGGTCCCGCCGTCACGCGGAGTGACGCCGTCGATCGTGCCCCGGCCGAAGCGCTCGAAGACCAGCTCCCGCTGCTCGGGCGGGATCCCAGGACCCTCGTCGAGCACCTCGAGCACCAGGCCGCCCGGCAACTGCCCGGGGCGCGCCACCACGGTGACCTGACCGCCGTGCGGGCTGTGCTTGACCGCGTTGTCCACCAGATTGGTGACCACCTGGTCGAGCCGCTCGCGGTCGGCGTGGGCCCGCAGGCCGACCGGCGTCACGTCGAGCCGCAGCCGCACGTCCGTGCGCCCGTTGCCGCGCTTCTGGGCCACCTGGGCGTCGCCGAGCACGGCCGACAGATACGGCTCGACCTGGAAGACCCCGGCCTGCAGCGGCACCACGCCGTTCTCCAGGCGCGACAGGTCGAGCAGCTGCTCCACGAGCCGGCCGAGCCGCTCGGTCTGCCGCAGCGCCGTGGCCATGGTCTTCGGATCCGCCTCGGAGACGCCGTCCACCACGTTCTCCAGCACGGCGCGCAGCCCCGCGATGGGGGTGCGCAGCTCGTGGGAGACGTTGGCCACCAGCTCCTTGCGGTGCCGGTCGGCGGCCTGGAGGTCGGCGGCCATCCGGTTGAACGCGTGCGCGAGGTCGCCCAGCTCGTCCCGCCGCGTGACGGTCACCCGGCGGCCGTACTCGCCCCGCGCCATGGCCCGGGACGCCGACGTCATCTCCAGCACCGGGGTCGCCAGGCTGTGCGCCACGAACTGCGTGACCAGCAGCGAGGCGATGATCGCGAAGATGGCGATCAGCTGGAGCCCCACGTCCGAGCGGTAGGCCACCAGGATGATCAGGGTCGTGATGGTGACCGAGATGACCACCAGCCAGCCGAGCGCCGCCTTCACGGAGCGCATCGGGTCGATCGGACGCAGCAGCCGCCACACGGTGGGCCAGGCCCGCCGCCAGACCGGGCGCCTGACCATGTCGGACAGGACGGACACGCGGCTCAGACCTCGGATCCGCCCTGGCTCCTGGCGGCCGGTTCGCCGGCGAAGCCAGGCGGGGTCTCCAGCGCGTAGCCGACGCCGTGCACGGTGCGGATCCGCTCGGCCCCGATCTTCCGGCGCAGCGCCTTGACGTGGCTGTCCACCGTCCTGGTGCCCGAGGCGTCGGCCCAGTCCCAGACCTCGGCCAGCAACTGCTCCCTGGTGAGCACGGCGCGCGGCGAGCGGGCCAGACACATCAGCAGGTCGAACTCGGTCGGCGTGAGGTGGATGTCCTTGCCGGCCGCCCGGACCCGCCGCTGGGTGCGGTCGATCTCCAGGTCGCCAAGACGCACGCTCCCGGGCCGCGGCGTGGTCGCGGCCACCGCGGCGCGCTCGATGCGGCGCAGCAGCACGTGCGACCTGGCGACCAGCTCGCGCATGGAGAACGGCTTGGTCATGTAGTCGTCGGCGCCGACGCCGAGGCCGACCAGCATGTCCGTCTCGTCGTCCCGCGCGGTCAGCATCAGCACCGGTACCGGGCGCTGCGCCTGGACCCGGCGGCAGACTTCGAGCCCGTCGAAGCCGGGCAGCATCACGTCGAGGATGAGCAGGTCGGGGTGCCACGCCGCGGCGGTCTCCACGGCCGCCGGGCCGTCCGCCGCGGTCTGCACGAGGAAGCCCTCGGCGCGCAGCCGGGCGGCGATCGCCTCGACGATGGTCGGATCGTCCTCGACCACGAGCACCCGGCGCTGGGCCCCCGGGGTGGTCGCGGTGGAGCTGTGGTGCCCGGCGCGCTCCTGTCCTACCGGCTCCGGCGGGGCGATGTGCCCGCCCAGGCCGTTGAGCATGGGTGTCTTCTCCTGATGGGTGTGGTCCATCGGCTGAGTCCTGGTGTCCGTCTGATTCATCTATCCCGCCCCCGGGATCGTGGTGCCAGTCGGCTGGCAGTGCTCTTTGCGGTGCTCTTTGCTGACGTTCTTCGGTGTGTGCTTCGTGTGTCTCGGTGTGTGCCGCGAAGTACGGGTGGACCGCCGGTCGTCGCGGTCCGTGACTGTGCTGATTGCACAGAGACTGTGAAGGTGCTGGTGGGCACTGGGCAGCAGCGTAGGCCCGATGGGAAGGCTCCGGCTACGCGGACTGGCTGGCGAGATGATGGCTGGCGAGAAACAGCACGTCGGGAACGCCTCGGGCAACCGGCACTTCTCTGGTGCGAACGTCGGCGAAACCGGCTTTCCGCAGATTCTCCACAAAACGCTCGGAAGCGTGTGCCGACCAGACGACCAGGACCCCGCCCGGGCGGAGCGCCGCGCGGCAGGCGGCGAGCCCGGCGGGGGAGTAGAGGCCGTCGTTGTCCTCGGTCACCGTCCAGTCTGGCCCGTTGTCGACGTCCAGGCACAGCGCGTCGTACTCGGCCCCGACCGACCGCAGGTGGGCGAGCAGGTCGTCGTGGACCAGGCGCACCCTGGGGTCGGCGAGCGCGTCGCCGGTCAACTCGCCGAGCGGACCCGCCCGGTGCCAGTCGATGACGGCCGCCTCGCGCTCGAGCACCGTGATGCCGCCCCAGCCGGGCTCGGTGGCCGCGGCCGCCAGCGAGAAGCCGACGCCGAGACCGCCGATCAGCACCGAGGGCGGCGCGCCGGCTCGGCCGCCGCCGGCCAGGGCCGCGAACGCCTCGGTGACCAGCAGGCGTTCGGAGCGGCCGTCCGAGGTGTCCATCAGGAAGCAGCCGTTGGCGACGATCTGGAGCAGCGCGCCGTGGCGGCGCAACACCACCTCGCCGTGCGGCCCTTCCCTGCGGTCGATGACGACCGGCCGGTCGTCATCGACGGGGAGCGCGGGGTCGGGAAGCGGAGTGGGGGTCATGCGCCCATCATGGCGCATGCCCCCCGTTCGCCCGTTCGGGGCGGTTCGCCGACGCGGCGGTCAGCCGTTGGCGAGCGCCTGGAGCCGGTCCATGGCGCCGTTGAACACGTTGTGGTCGCCCACGGTCGGTCCGGTGGAGGTGTACTGCCAGAAGGTGTAGAAGCCCCAGCCTGCCGGCAGGGTGCCGGGCGAGGAGGCGTAGCGCGCGACCCACAGCGGGTTGGTGGAGCCGAAGGCGCTCGAGTTGCCGGTGCAGGTGGTCCACCAGCTGGTGGAGGTGTAGATCACCACGTCGCGGCCGGTGCGGGCCCGGTAGGTGTTGGAGAAGTCCCTGATCCAGTTGACCATGGCGGACTGGCTCAGCCCGTAGCAGGTGGCGCCGTAGGGGTTGTACTCCATGTCGAGCACGCCCGGCAGGGTCCTGCCGTCCCTGGACCAGCCACCGCCGTTGTCGACGAAGTAGTTGGCCTGGGCCGCGCCGCTGGAGTTGTTGGGCAGCGCGAAGTGGTAGGCGCCACGGATCATGCCCACGTTGTAGGAGCCGTTGTACTGCTGCGCGAAGTACGGGTTCCGGTACGAGGTGCCCTCGGTCGCCTTGACGTAGGCGAAGCGGTTGCCCGCGTTCCAGAGGGTGCTCCAGGCGACGTTGCCCTGGTGGCTGGAGACGTCCACGCCCTCGACCGTGGCGAGCGGGGTGACGATCTCGTCCTCGGTGACGCGCTGGACACTCTCGCGCTCGCGGATCTCGGAGCCGAGGGAGGCCGAGCCGAAGGCCGGCTCCGTCGGCTCGGCGGCGCCGGCCGCGGTCGCGGTGCCGGGGGTGGCGATCAGCAGCGCCAGGGTGGCGACGACCGTGCCGATCAGGGCGGAGACGCCGCGACGGCGGGCGCCGGGGCGCGTTCTGGGCTTACTTCTGGACTTACCGGAACCAGGCATGGGCCGAGCCTTTCGAGCCGTGTGGTGTGGGGGTTTGAGAAGCAGCTCGCCGCGCTCACATGGTGTGATCACGTCAATCGTGAAGGTAATGGGAGTGCTTGGTGAGGCGGAAGGGGGTGCCGGTCACGCCGTTGGTCTAACCCGGTGGCGAACGCGAACGGATCTGCCAGGACGGCTGACCGGCACTCAACTTTCACGCGTGAAAACTCGGTGACGACCAACCGGCTCTCGCCGCGCGGGGCCGTGCCGCGACCGGGCTCATAGCTCGGCGAGCACCACGGAGGCGTCGTCATGCGCCTTGCCGCGCGGGTGCGTCGTGCCCGCAGGGTCGGCGAGCTCGGCCGCCCGCACCTGGTTGATGACGGCCTGTGGCCCCTGCGCGACGAGCACCTGGAACAGGTCGGCCCAGTCGCCGAGCCCGAACGTGTCGACCCAGCGTCCGAGCCCGTCGCTGAGCGCCACCAGCGAGCGTACCCGGGCGCGTGGCGACGAGCCGGTGACCGCGAGCTCGGCCACCGCCGGATCGGCCGCCGCGGTGTAGAAGCCGCCCGGCGCGTTGCGCAGGCCCTCGACGAAGGCCGCCCGCTCCCCGCGCGGCAACCGCGCGGCGGCCGGCCGGAGGTCGGCGAGTCGCGTGTCAAGTACCGCGTGAAGCCCGTTCTCCTGGTCCTCGATCAGCAGCACCGAGTCGGAAAGCACCAGGTACTCGACGGTCTCGGCCGTCCAGCGGGCGCAGACCACGGTGGCCTGCGGGGTGCGCCGGTGAGAAAGGTCACATGTCTCGCGGTGGGCGTCCGCCGTCCGGCGGATGGCCTCGGCCAGGCAGGACGCGGGTGTCATCTCCGACCTGGAGCCGAGCAGTTCGAGCAGCGCCCCGCCGAGCCTGGACGAGAACCATGCGACGCTGTGCCGGCAGCCCGCCGGCTCGGGCGGCGCCGTCACACCGTCCAGCAGAACCAGGACCCCGCCCGCTCCTGAGGCGGGTGTCGCCACCGCCGTGTAGTCCTCGTTGGGCAGCCCGGGAGTGCCCGGTTCGGTAGCGGACTGGATGCGCATGGCCACCAGTCTGCCGTAGGCTGGGATATGTCAGCGATTGTGGGGATAACGGCGGGTATAACAGCGGGTATTGACGCGGGGACAGGGGATCTTGCCAGGAGACGCGGCGGAATTCCAGTCGAATCAGGGCCCTGAGCAGGCCGGGTTCCGATGTCGGCTTGTCCGCCAACTCCCCCGTAAGGTTCACTCCTTCGGGTAAGACCGGGTGGACACCGCTCTGCTGCCCGGTCGGCGCTGGCAACGTTCGGTGCCCAAGTGACGAGAATGCGAGCACAGGTGCGGAAGACCACACTGCACGACCCCGCCGACCCGTCCCACCCCGCACCGTCAGGTTCCAGGTCGCGTGCGGCGCGGCGGCGGGCGAGAGTGCGCACCCGGCTGGTGGTCGGCGTGTTGCTCACCGGGGTCGCGGTGCTCGGTGCCGCCATGCCCGCCGTGCTCGGCGCCATGGAGGACTACGACACGGCCCGGCGGCTGCACGAGCGCGCCCAGGTCGCCGAGGGCGCCGCCGCCCTCTCCCACCTGGCGGCCGACGAGCGCGACGCGCTGGTCGCGGCCGTCGCCGCGGGCAACCCCGGCGCGGCCCGCGACGAGGACGAGTTGGCGCACGTCGACGGCGAGGTCGCCCGGCTCGACGGCGCCCTCGACCAGCAGGCCAGCGCCGCGCTCGCCGGCCTGCCGGCGGCCCGCGAGCTCGCCCACTCCGACGAGGCGACGCCGCAGGCGACCTTCGACGCCTACACCGTCATCGTCCAGGCCCTCGACGGCTTCCTGCGGGCCACCGTCCACGCCACCCCACAGGACGCGAGCGATCCGGCCGCCGAGGCGCTGCCCGACCTGGCCCGCGCCGTCGACGCCTCGTCCGCCACCCGCGGCCTGCTGCTCGCCGCCCTCGCCGGACCGGGCGAGCAGCGCGAGCTCACCACCCTCGCCCAGCGGCAGCGGGTGCGCGAGGAGGCCGCCCTCGCCGACTTCACCGCCGTCGCGGGCCCCGGCGCCGCCGGCGCCTACGAACACGCCCTCAGCGGCGGCGAGGCCGAGGCCGCCGCCGGGCTGCTGCTCGTCCTCACCGACGCGCCCGTCCTCTCCCCCGAGGACCACGCGCTCGACGAGACCCAGGTGCACGACGCGCTGCTCGACCGCACCCGGCTTCAGCGCGGCGTGCTCACGACCCTCGCCGACGAGTACACCGACCGGGTGCGGAGCCTGCGCGACGGCGAGCTGCTGGACCTCACGCTCGTCGGCGGCGTCGCGCTGGCCGCGCTGCTCCTCGGGGTCGGCGTGAGCATGCAGACCGCGCGCTCCCTCACCCGCCCGCTGGCCGCCGTCCGCCTCGGCACCGGCCGGGTCGCCGCCGACCCCACCGGGCAGGAGCCCGTCAGGTACTCGGGGCGCAACGACGAGTTCGCCGAGGTCGTCGCCTCCGTCAACGCGCTGCACGCCCGGGCCCTCAGCCTGCACCAGCACGCCACCGAGGCCGCCCAGCAGGCGGCCGTGATCGCCCAGGACACCGGCGGGCTGCGCGCCGAGCGCGACCGGCTGCTCGCCGAGCAGAACGAGCTGCACGCCAGGCTCGCCGCTCTGCACGGCGCCGTCCACGGCATGTTCGCGCACCACGCGCAGCGGCTGCTGATCCTCACCGGCGAGCAACTGGCCGTCATCGAGGGCCTGGAGTCGCAGGAGACCGACCCGGACCGGCTCGCGGTGCTGTTCACCGTCGACCACCTCGCGGCCCGGATGCGCAGGCACGGCGAGAACCTGCTGCTGCTGGCCGGCGCCGAGCCCCCGCAGCAGCTCAACGAGCCGATGCCGCTGATCGACGTGGCCCGCGCCGCCGTCAGCGAGATAGAGCGCTACGAGCTGGTGGAGACGGCACCGGCGCCGCCGCCGGTGTGGATCACCGGCGTCGCGGCCCGCGACCTGAGCCACCTGCTGGCCGAGCTGCTGGACAACGCCACCGCCTACTCGCCGACCGGTGCCCGGGTCAGGCTCACCGGCCGCTGGGCGGACGGCGAGCTGCTGATGACCGTCGAGGACGAGGGCCACGGCCTCGGCCAGGAGCGGTTGGCCGAGCTCAACGCCAGGATCGCCGACCCGGTCACCCCGCCGCCCGGCGCCGCCTCGGCCCCCGAGGCCGGCATGGGCATCGGCATGGGTCTGTACACCGTGGCCCGGCTCGCCGCCCGGCACGGCCTGCGCTGCTGGCTGCGGTCCCGGCCGACCGGCGGCACGGTGGCCGAGGTCGCGGTGCCGGCCCACCTCGTCGAGGACGTCACCGAGCCCTACCCGACCCACGGCACGGCGCCCACGCTGCCGGTCCGCGAGCCGGGAGGCACCGGGCCCGTGCCCATCCCCGACGCGCGGGCCGCCGAGCACGCGCGCGCCGCGGAGCACACCGAGCACGCGCGCGCCGCCGACACCGCGCCCAGGTTCCATCCGCAGCCGCCGCCGGCGCACGCCATCACGGACAGCGGCCTGCCGCGGCGCACCAGGGGCGTGCCGACGCCCTTCGACGACCCCACCGCCGGCCGGACCCCGGCCGTCGACCCCGAGGAGCTGCGCCGCCGGCTCGGCGGCTTCCAGCGTGGCGCGCGTGACGGCCACCGCGACGCGGCCCAGGCCGCGGGCCGCTACCCGGGAGACTTCCGCGACTCCGCAGCGACCGGAGAGGAGATGCCGTCATGACCTCGCAGATCCAGGTCCCGCCCGGCGCCAGCCGCAGTGGAGGGCAGGACCTGCGCTGGATGCTCACCCGCCTGGTGGAGGAGGTGCCCGGGGTGCTCTCGGTCGCCGTCGTCTCCGCCGACGGCCTGCCCCTGCTGTCCTCCGAGCCCTCGGAGGACGCGGCGGGCGGCGGCCGGCGCCGCCGGTCGCTGACCGGCCCGCTGGGCGCGGCGGCCGACCTGGCCACCGTGGTCTCCGGGCTCGGCAGTCTCACCAACGGCGCGGCCGCGCTGATGGAGGGCGGCAAGGTCCGGCAGACGCTGGTGGCGATGGCGGAGGGCAACCTGCTGGTCATGTCCATCAGCGACGGCTCGCTGCTCGGCGTCTACACCGACCCCGAGGCCGACATGGGCGTGGTGACCTACCACATGGCGCTGTTCGTCGGCCGGGCCGGCCACCTGCTCACTCCCGAGCTGCGGGCCGAGCTGCGCCAGGCGACGCCCCGACCGCGTTGAGGCGGGGATTGACCCTGACACCGGTGTGAGGGCGTACGGTCCTGTGCCCATGGAACTCCACGCCGTACTGCCGGACGCCGACCCGAACAGCCTGACCGCGCTGGCCCGCGAGGCCGAGCGGTTGGGCTACGGCGGCGTCTGGCTGCCCGACCACCTGCTGCCGCCTGAGCCCTACGGCCCGGTCTACGGCGGCGTCGACGATCCGCTGATCGCCCTCGCCGCCATGGCCGCCGTGACGGAGCGGCTGACGCTCGGCACCTCGGTGCTGGTCCTGCCGCTGCGCAACCCGTTCGTGGTGGCCAAGCAGGCGGCCAGCCTGGCCCGCCTCTCGGGCGGCCGGTTCGTGCTGGGCGTCGGCGCCGGTTGGGAGCGCCACGAGTTCGACGCCACCGGCTCCGACTACGCCACCCGCGGCGCGCGCACCACCGCCGCGCTGCGGCTCGTCCGCCACCTCCACACCACGGGCGGCGCGCCGTTCGACGACCCGCACTACGGCTTCGCCGGCGGCGTGTTCGAGCCGGTGCCAGAGCGGCCGGTGCCGCTGCTGGTCGGGGGCGTGTCGGACGCCGCGCTGCGGCGCGCCGCGCGGACGGCCGACTGGTGGCAGGGGGTGCGGCTGACGCCGGAGGCGTTCGCCGCCCACGTGGCGCGGCTGCGGGGCATGACGGACCGCCCGATCGGCGTCGCCAACCGGGCGGTGTGGGGCGACGACCAGCCGGTCGCCGGGATCGCCGAGGAGATCGTCGCCAACGAGGCCGCCGGCGCGGATCAGGTCGCGGTCTCGCTGGTCTCCTCCTTCACCAGCGTCGCCCAGGTGGCCGACCGCCTGCGCACCCTGGCCGCCGAACCGTCACTCGCCCACTACGTGAGCCCGGCCGGCGGCTAGGCCCTGTCCTGTCGATCTTGCGGGGCCCGGGACTCCCCCAGGCCTGGTGGCCTGGGTGGGGGCACCCCACCCGGACGAAGCCTGGGGGAGCACCGCGTCTGACACCGCGGGCCGATCCGACAAGATCGACAGAACAGGACCTAGCTAGGCGTTTCGCCGGACGCGCTCGCCTGGCCGGCGAGGCCTGGCCGGTAGGTGACGGGGGGCCAGGTTGGCCGGTGGCAGGCCGGCCTGGAGGGCGGTGAGTTCGTCGAGGCGGCGGTGGAGGTCGTCGCGGCGGCGGCGTTCCTCCTCGGCCGCGGCGAGCTCCGCGTCCAGCGCCGCGCGGGCGGCTGTGGCCAGGTCGTCGGCGGTGCGCTCGCCCGAGCCGAGGCGGTCGATCTCGGCGGCCCGCGCCGCCGCGGCCCGGGCGGCCACCGTCTGGTCGTGCAGCGCCTGCCCCGGGTCCTCGCCGAGCAACAGGGCAAGGGCCGGGGGGAGCTGGAGCCCGCCGCCGCGGTACTGGGCGCGGGCGACGCGGCCGGCGGCCTCCCGGGCCGCGGCCAGGTCGGTGCGGGTCGCCGCGAGGCGCTCCTGGAGGCGCCTGGCCTCGTCCCGACGTTCCGCCAGCCGTGCGGCCGCCTTCTCGTGGGCCAGGGTCGCCTCCGCGGTCTCCCGGTACAGGGCGCGCAGCTCGTCGAGTGGTGACTGTGCGGCGCCCGCCGGGCGCGCCGGCAGCGTGGTGAGGGCCACCACGGCCAGGGCCGCCGCCGCCCACCGGTGCCGTTGGGGCATGAGGTACCTCCGTGCCGCTCACGCAGTGGTCAGGCGCATGGTGCCCACGGCCACGCGCCCGCCGCCCGCCGAGCGCGCCCGAAGGGGTGGTCAGTCTCCGGCGTCCGGGTCATAGACGTAGTGCCAGCCGCGCGGCAGCCGCAGCAGCCTGCTGTGGCCGACCGGCTCGAGCCGGTAGACGTAGACCCGGTCCGGTTGGACCTCGTCGCCCGGCACCGGCACCCGGTAGACGCGCGGCGGCTTGCCCGTGGGCCCGACCAGCACGGGCAGCACCCGGCCGTCGAGTGGCCCTCCGACGAAGGGCGTGCGTTCGCTCCGCATCCCGCCGCCCGCTACGCGCCCGCTGGCGACATCATCGCGATGGCCCGCTCGAACAGCTGGTCGATCCGGCCGCCCGGCTCCTCGAGATCGGCGGCCGCGCGCAGGAAGCGCGCCGTGGTCCTGTCCCGGCCGGCGGTGACCACCAGCTGGGCCACGAACTGGTCGACCAGCCAGTCGCGCAGCCGGGCGAGCGGCATCTCCTTCTCCTCGTCGAGCCAGATCAGCGAGGCGGCCTCGACCGTGGTTATCCACGTGCGCACGACGAGCCGCAGCGGCGCGCTCGGCTCCGCTACCCGCATGTGCCGCAGCACCTGGGTGGCCGCCGCCCGCCGCACCCGGTCGACGATGGCCGTGGTGCGGTTGGTCTCCACCACGCTGCCGCCCTTCAGCAGCGCGGTGAAGCCCTCGCCGTGCCCGTCGACGAAGGCCAGGTAGCGGTCGAGGCCGGCGGCCAGACGCTGGCTCAGGGGGCCCGACTCGGCCACGGTGAAGCACAGTTCGAGCTGCTCGGCCGCGCTGTTCAGCGCCGACTCGTACAACTGCTGCTTGCCGCCGGGGAAGTAGCGGTAGACCAGCGGCCGGGAGACGCCGGCCTCGCGGGCCACGTCGTCCAGCGAGACCTCCTCCGGCACGCTGCGCGCGAACAGCGCCTGCGCCCTGGCGATCAGCTGGCCACGACGCTCCTCCACGCTCAGTCTGCGGTAGGCAGGACCATGCAGGTCGGGGCGGCTGTTCATGCCCTGAAGGGTAACGGTCCCGGCCGGTCCGAGGGGGAACCGGAGCGTCACTGTCCGGATGGAGGCGGGCTCGAACTCGTCCCGTTCGCGTCCCTCGCACGCCCGATTCACGCCACTTGTTCACTTCGCGGCCACGGGTAACGGAGCCTCCGGTAACCACGTGACGCTGTCCTATGTGGCTATGACGCGTGTGTCGAGGACGCGGCGGGGACCCGGACACCGGTCCGGGCGGCCGACCGGGTGGCGGGTCCTGACCGGCTGGCTGCCGCGCTGGAGCACCATCCGTGGTCGGGTGGCCATCGTGCTCGCCGTGCCCACGTGCCTGCTGCTCGTGCTCACCGGCGTCGCGGTGGCCGACCGGGCGGAGGACTGGTCGGCGGCGCGGGAGAGCGGTGAGCGGGTCCAACTCGCCCTCGACGCACAGAACCTGGTCCGTGAGCTGCAACGGGAGCACGGCCTCACCAGCGGGCTGCTCGGTGGCGCCGGCCGCTACCGGCCGGAGTTGGCCGACACCAGGCGCCGGGTGGACGCCATCCACGCCGAACTCCAGCGCCGCGTCGACCGCGAGTCGGCGCCCGCCTTCGAGGAGGCACTCGGCTCGCTCGACCAACTCCCCGACATCCGCGAGCGAGTGGACGACGAGTCGATCGACCGCGAGGAGGCGCTCGGCTTCTTCGCCACCGCCATGGCCGAGTTGAACGACGCCCAGCTCGCCGAGGGCACGACCCACGGGGACCGGCACCTCGGCGACGGCATGGCCGCGCTTCAGGCGCTGGCCGGCGCCACCGAGGCGCTGGCCGAGGAGCGCGGCCTGATGAACGGCGTCTTCGTGACCGGCCGGTTCGCCGAGGGCCAGTACGTGGAGTTCGCCGGCGCCAGGGCCGCCAGGGAGTCCGCGCTGCGCAACTACGAGCAGGTGGCCACCGCCGACCAACGCGCGGCCCTCGACCGCGCGTTCGAGACCGACGACGCGGCGCGGGTCGCCGCCTTCGAGCGGTTGGCCGACAACGGCGCCGCCGGCTCCGCGCTGGACGCCCGGGCCGACGACTGGTGGACCGCGAGCACCGCGCTCACCGACGGGCTGCACGAGACCCAGCGCCAGGTGGGCGAGGACGTCGCCGAGCGCGCCGACCAGCTCAGCGCCGCCGCCACCCGGCAACTCGCCGGCTTCGTCGCCCTCGGCCTGCTCATCCTCGGTGTGGCCGTGGGGCTCGCGCTGCTCGCCGCCCGCTCCATCGCCCGCCCGCTCGACGAGCTCACCCGGCAGGCCGAGGCCGTGGCGGGGCGCCGGCTCCCGGAGACCGTCCGCTCCATCCAGGAGGCCGAGCCCGAGGAGGCGGAGCACCTGCTGCCGCCCGAGCCCGACCCGGCGCTGGCCAGGGGTGCCGAGGAGGTCACCCGGCTGGCCGCCGCGCTGCACGACGTGGAGCGCACCGCCGTGGGCCTGGCGGCCCAGCAGACCGTGCTGCGCCGCAACGGCACCGAGTCGCTGGCCAACCTCGGGCACCGCAACCAGCGCCTGGTGCGCCGTCAACTCCGGCTGATCACCGCGTTGGAGAGCAAGGAGCTCGACCCGGACGCGCTTGGCGAGCTGTTCGAGCTCGACCACCTGGCCACCCGCATGCGCCGCAACGCCGACTCGCTGCTGATCCTCACCGGCCAGCAGCTGCCGCCCCGCGTCTGGACCGGCACCGCCGAGATCGCGGAGGTGGTCCACTCCGCGGTCTCCGAGGTGGAGGACTACCGCAGGGTCACCCTGGTGGAGGCCGAGCCGTGCTCGGTGCACGGCGGAGCGTTCTACGAACTCTCGCACCTGCTCGCCGAGTTGATCGAGAACGCGCTGACCGCCTCGCCGCAGGGCCGCCTGGTCGAGGTCTACGGCTGGTGGGACGGCCCCGAGTACTGCCTGGCCATCGTGGACCGGGGCGACGGCATGACCGAGGAGGAACTCGACCTCGCCAACGCCCGGTTGCGCGGTGAGGACTCGTTCCTGGTGGCCCCCACCCGCTTCCTCGGCCACTTCGTGGTGGGCACCATCGCCGCCCGCCTCGGCGTCCAGGTCGAGGTGCGGCACACCCAGAGCGCCCCCACCACGGCCGCCGCGCGGGGCGCCGGCGTCTCCGCCTACGTGGCGCTGCCGCCCGACCTGTTGCACCCGCGGGCCGCCGGGCAGGCGGCGCGGGCCGAGGCTCCCGCGCCGGTCCGGATGATCGGCAGGCGGCGCTGACCGCCGGGCGGCGCCGCCCGGCGCCGCCGGATCAGCACAGGTGGTTGATCTGCAGGACGGTCATGGTCTTGAAGCGGTGGCCGGCGAGCACCACGGCGAACGCCTGCTCGGTCACCACCATCCGCATCACCGGGTCGTCGTGGCCGTACGGCTCGGTGGCCCGCAGCGGGTCCTCGCAGGCCCCGGCCATGCCCAGTGTCAGCCGCTCGCTCACGTCCGGCGGCAGCGCGTCGTGGACGGCCTCCGCCACGGGGTCGTACCTGAGGCGGTAGGTCACGTCCATGCGGGTCCTCGGTGCGGATCGGCGCTTCGTCCTGGCGCGTGTCATGCAGCGTAGCTGATCTGGGGCGGAGCGTGACCTGATAGTCCGACCGCGACCGGCGGGCCCCGGGCGACACCCGGGCGGCTCACGGCGGAAGTCCCAGACACTGGCGTTGAGTTCAGGATATATCCCGGCAACGGCGGCCCGCCGCGCCGCCCACCCCCGCCCGTGTGC
>NZ_SMKC01000175.1 GCF_004348315.1 Streptomyces sp. 8K308
CCACCCACCCGCCCTTTCTGGCGCGACGCCTCGGCGGCTACGCCGTCAGACCCGCGCCGCGTGCGGCCTTCCCCGCTCGCCCCCTCCTAGCGCTACGCGCGACCGGCGCCACGCGCCGCGTTCCCGCGCTCCGCGGCGGTTGCGGCGCGGCCGGCGGGCCGCCGCGGCCGCAGGTGGTTTCCCCACCCACCGGCCCTTTCTCGCGCCGCGCGCCAGCGCTGGGCGCCCGCCCCAGCGTGGGCGGGTGGGCGCGGCGGCGCGACCGGCACGGCCAGCGCCGCGTTCCCGCGCTCCGCGCGACCGGCGGCGCGTTTTCGCGCTAGGCGCGACCGGGGCGGCCGGCGCCACGCGCCTGGCGGCGCGCTACGTAGGCGGCGGCCTGGGCGCGGCGGGACATGCCGAGTTTGGCCAGCACGCTGCTCACGTAGTTCTTGATCGTCTTCTCGGCCAGGTGCAGTTCCTCGCCGATCGCCCGGTTGGTCAGGCCGTCGCCGATCAGGTCGAGGATGCGCCGCTCCTGGTCCGTGAGCCGGGCCAGCCGCTCGTCGTCCTCACGGGACGCGCCGGCGCCGCCGCCCCGCAGCCGGTCGAGGACCCGCCGCGTCGCCTCCGGGTCGAGGAGCGACTTGCCGGCCGCCACGTCCCGCACCGCGGCCAGCAGCTCGTTCCCCCGGATGGCCTTCAGCACGTAGCCGGACGCGCCCGCCATGATGGCGTCGAACAGCGCCTCGTCGTCCGCGTAGGACGTCAACATCAGGCAGCGGATCGACTCGTCGCGCGACCGGATCTCCCGGCACACCTCGACGCCGCTGCCGTCCGGCAGGCGCACGTCGAGCACCGCGACGTCGGGCAGCGCGGCCGGGATCCGGTTCAACGCGTCGGCCGCCGTGCCCGCCTCGCCGACCACCTCGATGTCCGGCTCGGCGGCGAGCAACTCGTGCACGCCCCGGCGCACCACCTCGTGGTCGTCGAGGAGAAATACGCTGATTTTTCCGCCCTCGGACACACCGCAAGTGTCACACAACGGAGCGTGCACCGCTCTTCACGCGACCCGGTTGCCCGGGTTAACGTGCACCTGTCCCCAAGCCCTGCCAGGCTTGATGCCGTCTCGTTCCCCAACCCTTACAAGTACTTGGATATCCAGGTAAATCCGCAGGTCAGGGGTCTTTTCACAGCTTGTGATCCCGACGGATACCGTGCTCTTATTGGGCCGTCGAACGGGACGCGATCGGGACAAAGAACCGCTCGGTTCCGTCCAGGCCGCACCCACCCCCGTGCGCCGTACGGGACCGGGCGGACCGCACTGGCCGCCCGGTGGACCCCGGGGGCCGGACCGACGGAGGACACGAGTGACTGTGGAGAGCAGCACCCAGGCGGGCGGGACCCCACGCCGTGCCGCGGCGAAGAACAGCACGAAGAAGGCCGCGGCCAAGAAGGCCACGACGAAAAGGGCCACGGCCAGGAAGGCGACGCAGAAGACCGCCACCGCCAAGCCCGCCGCGGCGAGTCCCGCGCCCGAGATGGTGCAGTTGCTGACCCCCGAGGGCGAGCGCGTCGAACACCCCGACTACGCCCTCGACATCACCAACGAGGAGATCCGCGGCCTCTTCCGCGACATGGTCCTCACCCGCCGCTTCGACGCGGAGGCCACCGCCCTCCAGCGCCAGGGCGAGCTCGGCCTGTGGCCGTCACTACTCGGCCAGGAGGCCGCCCAGATCGGGTCGGGCCGCGCGCTGCGCCCCGAGGACTACGTCTTCCCGACCTACCGTGAGCACGGCGTCGCCTGGTGCCGCGGCGTCGACCCGACCCTGCTGCTCGGCATGTTCCGCGGCGTCAACCACGGCGGCTGGGACCCCAACAGCAACAACTTCCACCTCTACACCATCGTCATCGGCTCCCAGGCCCTGCACGCCACCGGCTACGCGATGGGCGTGCGGATGGACGGCTCGGACAGCGCCGTGCTCGCCTACTTCGGCGACGGCGCGTCGAGCCAGGGCGACGTGGCCGAGGCGTTCACCTTCGCCGCCGTCTACCAGGCGCCGGTCGTCTTCTTCTGCCAGAACAACCAGTGGGCCATCTCCGAGCCCATCGAGCGGCAGACCCGCGTGCCGCTCTACCAGCGCGCCGCCGGCTACGGCTTCCCCGGCGTCCGCGTCGACGGCAACGACGTGCTCGCGGTCCTGGCCGTGACCCGCGCCGCCGCCGAGCACGTGCGCACCGGGCAGGGCCCGATCCTGGTCGAGGCGTTCACCTACCGGATGGGCGCGCACACCACCTCGGACGACCCGACCAGGTACCGGCGCAAGGAGGACCTGGAGGCGTGGGAGGCCAAGGACCCGATCCTGCGGCTGCGCCGCCTGCTCGAGCGGGAGGGCGCGGCGGACGCCGCGTTCTTCGCCGCGCTCGACGAGGAGAGCGACGCGCTGGCCAAGCGGGTCAGGGAGGCCATCAGGACGATGCCCGACCCGGACCCGATGGCCGTCTTCGACAACGTGTACGCGGACGGACACCCGCTGGTGGACGAGGAGCGCGCCGAGTTCGCCGACTACCTCGCCTCCTTCGCCGACCACGAACGCCACGAGCACCACGCGCACCAGCCGCACGGGGGGAACTGACATGGCTGCCGAGAAGATGGCGATCGCCAAGGCGCTCAACTCCTCGCTCCGCACGGCGTTGGAGTCCGACCCCAAGGTCGTGGTGATGGGCGAGGACGTCGGCAAGCTGGGCGGCGTCTTCCGCATCACAGACGGACTGCAGAAGGACTTCGGCGAGGACCGGGTCATCGACACGCCGCTGGCCGAGTCCGGCATCATCGGCACCGCGATCGGCCTCGCGCTGCGCGGATACCGGCCGGTGGCGGAGATCCAGTTCGACGGCTTCGTCTTCCCCGCGTACGACCAGATCGTCACGCAGCTGGCGAAGATGCACGCCAGGGCGTTGGGCAAGGTGAAGCTGCCGGTGGTCATCCGCATCCCGTACGGGGGCGGCATCGGCGCCGTCGAGCACCACAGCGAGTCGCCGGAGGCGCTGTTCGCGCACGTAGCGGGGTTGAAGATCGTGACGCCCGCGAACTCGTCCGACGCGTACTGGATGCTGCGGCAGGCGATCGAGTGCGACGACCCGGTCATCTTCTTCGAACCCAAGTCGCGTTACTGGGAGAAGGGGGAGGTCGACACGACGGGCATCCCCGGCCCACTGCACGCGGCCAAGGTGGTGCGGGACGGCACCGACCTGACGATCGCGGCCTACGGCCCGACGGTGCGGACGGCGCTGGCGGCGGCGGAGGCCGCGGCCGAGGACGGCACGTCGATCGAGGTCGTGGACCTGCGGTCAGTCTCACCGATCGACTTCGACACGATCCAGCGGTCGGTGGAGAAGACCGGCCGGCTGGTGGTGGCGCACGAGGCGCCGGTCTTCTTCGGCTCCGGGGCCGAGGTGGCCGCCCGGATCACGGAGCGGTGTTTCTATCATCTGGAGGCCCCCGTGCTGCGGGTCGGCGGGTTCCACGCGCCGTATCCGCCGGCACGGCTCGAGGAGGAGTACCTCCCTGGGCTCGACCGGGTGCTGGACAGCGTCGACCGCGCCTTGGCGTACTGAGGCGAGAGGCTGAGGAGAGTCGTGACGATGGCTGCGGCACAGCGGTTCCGCGAGTTTCGGATGCCGGACGTGGGCGAGGGGCTCACGGAGGCCGAGATCCTGAAGTGGCTCGTTCAGCCGGGTGACACGGTGAGCGACGGCCAGGTGGTGGTGGAGGTGGAGACCGCCAAGGCGGCGGTCGAGCTGCCGATCCCCTACGACGGCGTGGTCAGGGAGGTGCTCTTCCCCGAGGGCCAGACGGTCGACGTCGGCACGCCGATCATCACCGTCGACACGGACCCCCTGGCGGGGGAGCCTGAGCAGGAGCCGCCCGCCGCGGACGCCGCCGAAGGCGGCGGGGCGGGCGGGGGCCGCGAACCGGTCCTGGTCGGCTACGGCGTCTCCACCGCCACGCCGAAGCGCCGCCCCCGCCGGCCGGCTGCCGCCGGCCAGGCCGGCCCGTCCGGCCGTAGGCAGGGCGGCCCAGGCCAGGCCACCGGCGGCCAAGCGGGTCCGGCTGCCGCCGGGCCTGGGGGCCCGGAGGGCCGTGGGCCGGGCGGCCCCGGCCAGGCCGCCGGCACGGCGGCACCGGCCGGCGCAGCGAGCGAGCGGGCCGGTGCGGGCACGGGCCAACACCGGCCAGGCGAACCGGCCGCCAGCGGCCAGGCCGTCGGTGGGCGGTGGGTCGCGGCACCGGCCGCGCCGGCGGCCGCGGGCCAGGCGGCCGGCCTCGGCGGCCCGGGCCAGCCGGCTGGCGCCGGAGGCCCGCAGCCGGGTTGGGCCCCGGCCCACCGGCCCGAGGTCACCATCGGTGGGGAACCGGTCGTCGCCGGCCAGGCGAACGGCACTGGCGCGTGGGCGCCCGCGCACCTCCCCGGCGGGCACGACGCCGCCGGGGGCTACGGCGGGCCCGCCGTGCCACAGGGCGTCGAGGGCGGCGGCGTAGCCGCCGGCCAGGCGCCCGCCGGGCGGCCGTTGGCCAAGCCTCCCGTGCGGAAGCTGGCCAAGGACCTCGGCGTGGACCTGGCGACCGTCATCCCCAGTGGGCCGAACGGCGTGGTGACCAGGGAAGACGTCCACGCGGCCGTCGCACCACGGCCGGTACCGGCACCCGCACCGGCTCAGGCCGCCGCCGAGGGGACCGTCGCCGCCGACGTCGCGCCGCAGTCGTTGGCGCAGATCAGGGAGCGGCGGGTGCCGATCAGGGGGGTGCGGAAGGCGACCGCGCAGGCCATGGTCGGCAGCGCCTTCACCGCCCCGCACGTCACCGAGTTCGTGACGGTCGACGTCACCAGGACCGTACGTCTGGTGGAGCGGCTGCGGCAGGACCCGGACCTGGCCGGGCTGCGCGTCAACGCGCTGCTGCTGGTCGCCAAGGCGCTGCTCGTGGCGATCCGCCGCAATCCGGAGATCAACGCCTCCTGGGACGAGGAGCGCCAGGAGATCGTCTACAAGGAGTACGTGAACCTCGGCATCGCGGCGGCGACCCCCCGCGGGCTGGTCGTGCCGAACATCAAGGACGCCGGCGCCAAGACCCTGCCCGAGCTGGCCAGCGCGCTCGGCGCGCTGGTGGCCACGGCCAAGGACGGCAGGACACCACCGGCCGACATGCAGGGCGGCACGGTCACCATCACCAACATCGGCGTGTTCGGCATCGACACCGGGACGCCGATCCTCAACCCGGGCGAGTCCGCGATCCTGGCGTTCGGCGCGATCAGGGAGCAGCCCTGGGTGCACAAGGGGAAGGTGAAGCCACGGCACGTCACCACCCTGGCGCTCTCGTTCGACCACCGTCTGGTGGACGGCGAGCTGGGCTCCCGGGTGCTGGCGGACGTGGCGGCCATCCTCGAGCACCCCAAGCGGCTGATCACCTGGAGCTGACGCGCCACAACGGAAGCGGTGCCGGCCAGGGCCCTCGGGCCTCGGCCGGCACCGCCGGTTGTCGGGGGTCTCGCGTCACCGGTTACGCGTCACAGATAGGGGCCGGACCGCGCCCCGCCGTGTGCGTCGGGGCCCTGCTCCTGCTCGTCGCCGAACGCGCCGGGCGGGAGCGCCCGCCGCATCTGCTCCAGCTGCGCCCGCGCCGCCATCTGCTGGGCGAAAAGCGCCGTCTGGATGCCGTGGAACAGGCCCTCCAGCCAGCCCACGAGCTGGGCCTGGGCGATCCGCAGCTCCGCGTCGGTCGGCACGCCGTCGTCGGTGAACGGGAGCGAGAGCCGGTCCAGCTCCTCGACCAGCTCGGGCGCGAGGCCCTCCTCGAGCTCCTTGACCGAACTGGCGTGGATCTCCTTGAGGCGGACCCGGCTCGCCTCGTCGAGCGGGGCGGCCTTCACCTCCTCGAGCAGCTGTTTGATCATGCTGCCGATGCGCATGACCTTCGCCGGCTGCTCCACCATCTCGGTCACGGGGATCTCGGAGCGGCCCTCGTCGTCCTCACCGCTCCGCTTGGGCGCGGGGCTGCTGAGCGCCATCCCGTCGGGTCCGACGACCAGGATCTGGGCGTTCTCCTGGGGCGGTTCGTTCCTCGGCTGAGTCATACCCCCATCATGCAACGCCGGTCACCCCGCGCGCCGCGCGAGGGTGATCCGGGAGCGCGTCAGCAGGGCCGCCACCAGGCAGGCGACGAGCGGCACGACGAGGATCAGCTGGCCGAAGGTGGTCCACGGCAGCTCGATGAACAGCTCGGGCCTGATGCCGGGGTCCCAGCCGTTGTCCCAGGCCTCCTCCCAGCCCCTGAGGTTGGACCGGTGGTCGGCGATCCGCAGCGCGATGGCCGGGATGAGGCCGGAAAGACCGCCGAGCAGCACCCCCATGGCGGCGACGAGCCCGCACTGGAGTCCGGAGAGGGTGCGCCGGACCCGGGGCGAGGCGCCGACCGCGGCGAGGGTGGTCAGGTCGGCCTCCGAGTCGGCCTGCGCCAGGCCGGTGGCGATGCCGGCCGCGCCGAGCGCGAGAAGGCCGGCGGCCAGCGACAGGATCAGCATCTCCATGGAGGTGTCGGCCTCGAAGCCGTCCTCCACGTAGGTGGCGAGCCCGCCGACGACGCCGCCGCGGGTCGCCAGGTCCTCGAGGGCGCCGGCGACGGCCTGCTGCTCGGCCCCGGTGGGCATCCGGTCGGTGGCGTAGTAGCTGCCGTCCGCCACGGTGACGAGGCCGGCGGCCTCCGCGGCCGCCGGGGAGACCAGCAGCTCGAAGCCGTAGCTCTCGGCGGTGACCCGGTGGCCGGGCAGGGTGACCGAGTCGTCCGGTCGGGTGAGCGACTGGCCGTCCTCGTCCCACTCCTCCGGATAGGTGGCGTAGGTCTCGATGGTCACCCGGTCGTCGGCGTCGAGGTAACGGCCGGCGAAGACCACGACCTCGCCGCGCTCCAGGGCCTCCCGCGCGCCCTCGTCCTCGATGCCGAGCACGTCGAGCAGTTCGGGATCGGCGACCGTGAGGCCGCCGCCGCCCATCACGGTGCCGCCGCTCCCGGCGCAGCGGTCGTCGGCCGCCAGCTCGCGGCGCTCGGCCGTGTCCAGGCTCTCGCTCCCGGCGACCCACAGCGGGCACTCGTTCTCCTCGGGCACGCTCGGCTGGACGTAGCCGCAGTCCTCGACGTACCCGTCGCAGTCGGCGTTGACCACCACGCGCCAGACGTCGGCCCGGTCAGTGGTAGGCATCTCGGTCTCGATCACCTGCCTGGCGGGGTCGAGCAGCGCCCGCTCCGCCGGCGAGTAGGTGGAGATCACGACGCCGCCGGCGGGCAGCGCCGGCTCGTACTCGGCCTCCTGCCGCGCCGCGTCGCTGACGGACACCGTGGCCACGGCGACCGCGCCGGCCGTGGCGGCCATGATGGCGGCCACGGCGGGCGCCGTGCGGCCGCGGTTGCGGGCGGCGTCGCGCAGCGCGAGCCGGCCGGACAGCGGCAGCCGCCTGGCCAGCCGGCCGAAGCCGCCGACCAGCAGCGGGGTCAGGGCGACGACGCCGAGCTCGGCGATGATGGCGCCGACGGCGACGGTGCTGGCGTCGTCCATGGTCATGGCGCCGAGGATGGCGATCGCGGCGCCGCCGACCAGCGCGATGGCGCCGATGGTGGGCAGCGCGCGGCCGGCGCGGCGCACCCCGCGACGGCCGGTGAGGGATTCGAGCACGTCGGTGCGGGCCGCGTTGACGGCCGGGACGACGGCGGCGAGCAGTCCGGTGACGACGGCGAGCAGGGCGACGGCGCCGATCTCCAGGACCCTGAAGTCCCAGGAGCCGAATCGGGCGCCGCCGATGCCTTCGAGGAGCGGGCGGGTGGCCAGGGTCAACAGGACGCCGCCCACGGTGCCGACGACGGCCGCGCCGGCGCCGAGCACCACGCCGCTGGCGAGCATGATGGCGCGCAGCTGCCCGCGGTCGCCGCCGTTGGCGCCGACCAGGCCGAGCTGGCGGCGGGCGCGGCGGGCGCCCACCGCGAAGGCGGGGCCGGCGAGCAGGCAGATCTCCAGGATGATCAGGGAGACGACGGTGACGATGACCACCATGGCCTCGGCGTCGACCGACGAGTCGCTGAAGCCTTCGCTCACCAGCACCTGGTCGGCCGGGGGCGGGTTGAGGGTGACGTCGCGCGAGATGACGGTCAGGCCCTGCTCGTTGGCGCTCAGCACGGTCGGCCAGTCGACGACGCCGTCGGGGACGTCGACGAGGAAGGTGGCGGTGGCCCGCGCCGGGCGGTCGCCTTCCAGGTGGGGCAGGACGGCGCCGGGAAGCGCGATGACCTGCTCGCTGTCCAGGTCGCTCGGCAGCTCGTAGGCGCCGGTGATGCGGTAGGGCTCGCCGATGTCGCCGATGGTGACCTCGGAGCCGACCCGCAGCCCGGACTCGTCGAGGAACGCCTGGGTGGCGGCCACCTCGCCGGGCTCGGTCGGGAAGTCGCCGCGCAGCAGGGTGAGCATGCCCTCGGTGAGCGGGTCGCGGGCGTCGATCTCGCGGAGCTCGACATTGGCCAGGCCGGTGCGGGTCGAGGCGGTGAGGTAGGCGGTGGCGTCGGGGAGCACGGTGGCCCCGGGCGGGAGCGCGCCCTCGACCTGTGCCAGCACCTCGTCGTCCGGCCTCGGGTCGTCCTCCCAGACCATGTCGTCGGCGTTCTCGTCGTACTCGACGTAGTCGCCCTCGGGGTTCTGGCGGACGGGCGAGCCCTGGGTGGCGATCTGGTAGCGGGCGTCGGCCAGGCCGAGTTCGCGGGTCAGCGTCTCGGCGGGGGAGAGTTCGGCGGTGCGGAAGGTCAGGTCGGCGGCCGACACCACGAGGATCGGCAGCGCGATCATGGCGATCACCAGGGCGCTGCGGCCCTTGGCGCGCCGGGCGTCGCGGCGCGCGATGCGCAGCGCGAGGCGCCAGGTGTTGAGTCGACTCACCTCGCGGCCTCGCTGGTGAGGAGGGACTCGGCGGTGCCGGCGGCCGACTCGTCGACTATCCGGCCGTCGCGCAGGAAGATCAGGCGGTCGGCCCAGGCGGCGTAGCGGGACTCGTGGGTGACGAGCACGACGGCGGCGCCCTCGTCGCAGCGGCGGCGCAGCAGGGCGAGGACGGTCTCGCCGGTCTCGGAGTCGAGGGCGCCGGTTGGCTCGTCGGCGAGGACGAGTCGGCGGTCGCCGACCAGGGCGCGGGCGATGGCGACGCGCTGCTGCTGGCCGCCCGACATCTCGTCGGGGAAGCGCTCGGCGACCTCGGGGAGGCCGATCTCCTCCAGCGCGGCGAGCGCCTCGCGGCGGGCGACGCGGGAGGAGGTGCCGTCGAGTTCGCGGGGCAGGGCGATGTTCTCGGCTGCGGTGAGGGCCGGGATGAGGTTGTAGTCCTGGAAGACGTAGCCGATGTGGGTGCGGCGCACCTTGGCGAGCTGGGTGCGGCTGAGGGCGCCGAGGTCCTGGCCCTCGACCAGCACCTGCCCGCCGGTGGCGGTGTCGAGCCCGCCGGCGAGCGTCAGCAGCGTGGACTTGCCGGACCCCGAGGGGCCCATCACGGCGACGAACTCACCGGCCCTGACGGCGAGATCGATGCCGCGCAGCGCGTGCACGGCGGCGACGCCGCTGCCGTGCACGCGGGCGAGCTGACGCAGTTCGAGCACGGCTGAGCCGGACTCACGCATGGGCGTCTCGGTCATGACGAGGTTCCCCCCTCGGTCGTGTTCTGTCCTGGATAAACGCCCCCGCCACGCCCCACCGGAACACCGGCTTCGCCGGGCCCGGCGGCCGGGTCGCTCGGTGCCGGGGCCGCGCCGCTGGCGGGCCGCTCCCGGGCGAAGCGGATGAGGCGTGACTCGCAGTGGTCGAGCCAGCGGTTCTCCGCCTCGGCGAAGAAGATCAGTTGGTCGAGGACGAGCAGCCAGGCCATCTCGTCGCTGGTGTCGGGCCCGGCGGCGAGGGCGCGGGCCTTGAGGCGGGTGTAGTCCTGCATGGCCTGGAGGGTGTGCCTCCGCTGGGCCTGGATGATCGCGCCGACGTCGACGCCTGGCGTGCCGACGGCCATGGCAAGCTTGATGGCGAGCTCGTCCCTGGCGGGCTGGGTGCGGTCGACGGGGCGCGAGAACCACTCGGCCAGCTCGCGGCGTCCCGGCTCGGTGATGGCGTAGAGCTGCTGCTTGGCGTCACCGCCGCCCTCGGGGGTGATCAGGCCGTCACGTTCCAGGCGTTGGAGGGTCGTGTAGACCTGCCCGATGTTGAGCGGCCAGGTGGCTCCGGTGCGGGACTCGAACTCGGTGCGGAGCTGGGAGCCGTACCGGGGGCCGGACTCCAGGAGGGCGAGTAGGCCGTAGCGAATGGACATACCGCGTATGTATACCGAGTATGTTGAGCCGGCGCAAGGCGCGTCGGTGGCGGACCAGGACAGGCCATGGACGAGCCAGGGCGAGGGGAAACAGTAGATCCAGCTGTAGTGCGCTCGTCGCCGCGGATGCCGCAGACTGCGTCCCATGGGTGAACGGCAGGAACGATGGAGTGGGGTAAGGCGAGGAGCCGCCTACCTGCTCGGCGCCTTCCCGGCGGCGATGGCGTTGCTCACGGTGCTCCCGCTCCTCGTGGTCGGGGTGCTCACCTCAGGCCTCCCCTGGATGCTGCGCCCCCTCGGCGAGTCGGCCGACTGGCACCGCCGCCGGGCCGCCACGCTGCTCGGCATCCCGGTCGACGCGTCGTCGTCCGCCGCGCGGTCCGCGCCGCCCAGGGGCTTCGTCGCCGCCTGGCGGCACACACTCCGCTCCCCCGAGGCCCGGCGGCTGCTGCGCTGGCTGCCGACCGCGATAGGCACCGGCCTGCTGGGCGGCCTGGTGGCGGTGCTCTTCCTCGGCATGGCGGTGGGCGGCGTGATCATGGCGCCGATCCGGCCGCTGCTTGACCTCGAGTCGTCCTTCGGGAACGTCGGGCTCGCGTCCATACCCCTCGACCTCGGCCAGTCGCTGGTCGGCGCCGCGCTCACCTGGTGGCTGCTGCCGAGGATCGCCCGCTGGCACGCCGGCGTCTGCGTGGCCGGGTTGGAGCCCTCGGCCGAGGAGCGGCTCGCCGAGCGGGTCGGCGAGCTGACCGAGTCGCGGGCCGGGGTGCTCGACGCGCACGGCGCCGAGCTGCGCCGCATCGAGCGCGACCTGCACGACGGGGCGCAGGCCAGGCTCGTCGCCATCGCGATGCGGCTCGGGGTGGCCAGGGAGCAGCTGCCCGAGGACGACGGCCGGTTGGCCACGCTGCTCAAGGAGGCGCACGAGGGCGCCGAGGAGGCGATGACCGAGCTGCGGGACGTCATTCGCACGATCTACCCGCCGATCCTGGCCGACCGGGGCCTGGAGGGCGCGATCGACGCGGTGGCGGCGCGGTCCGCCGTCCCGGTCGAGGTGGACCGCGGGGAGCTCGGCGAGCTGCCGCCCGCGGTCTCGGCCGCCGCTTACTTCATCGTCACCGAGTCGCTGACCAACGCGGCCAAGCACAGCGGCGCCGACCGCGCCAGGGTGCGGCTGACGAGATCGGACGACCGGCTGCTCGTCGAGGTCACGGACGACGGCGTGGGCGGCGTCGACGAGGCGCGTGGCACCGGCGTCGTCGGGATCCGCCGGCGCGCGGCGGCGCTCGACGGCTCGGTGCTGGTCAGCAGCCCGGCGGGCGGCCCGACCGAGATCACCGTGGAGCTGCCGTGCGGGTCGTGATCGCCGAGGACAACGTGCTGCTCTCCGCCGGGCTCGAACTCATCCTCTCCACCAGGGACATCGAGGTCGCCGAGGTGGTCACGGACGGCCCCGGGCTGCTGGCGGCCGTCGGCCGGCACCAGCCGGACGCGGTGATCGCCGACGTGCGGCTGCCGCCGACCTTCCACGACGAGGGCGTCCGCGCCGCGCTCGAGCTGCGGCGGGAGCGTCCCGGGCTGCCGGTGCTCGTGCTGTCGCAGTACGTGGAGAAGATCTACGCGCGCGAGCTGCTGTCGGACGGCTCGGGTGCGGTGGGCTACCTGCTCAAGGACCGGGTCAGCCGGGTCGCCGAGTTCGTCGACGCGCTCCGCCGGGTGGCGGCCGGCGGCACGGTGATGGATCCGGAGGTCGTCGCCCAACTCCTCACCAGCGCGGCGGCCAGGGGTCCCATCGACAGCCTCACCGCCCGCGAGCGCGAGGTCCTGACGTTGATGGCCCGCGGCCTGGGCAACGGGGAGATCGCCGCCGAGCTCGTGATCACGGAGAACGCGGTACACAAACACATCGGCAACATCTTCAGCAAACTCTCGCTCCCCACGACCACCGCGGGACACCGCCGCGTGCTGGCCGTCCTCGCCTACCTCAACGCCTAGGCCCAGTACCGGTGACTTTATGGCTCTCGAGAGCGCCGTAGGGCGACGTTCCCGCAGGTCAGACGCGCGAATCGACCCTCAAGTCACTGGCATTGCGCCTGAGGCGAGCGGCGTCAGCCGCCGCGCCGGCTCCGGCGCCGCGGTCGGCGCGGCGTTCCGTCCGGCTACTGGCGGAGCCGATAGCCGAGGATGCCGAGGCCGAGGCCGAGGCAGGCGAGGCCGGCGCCGAGCGGGAGGACCGGGAGCACCTCGCCGCCCGTGCGGCGGGCCGCGACGGGCGCGGGATCTCCGTCGTCGCGGACCGGGCCCGGGGTGGTGGGCGCCGGCTCCCACCACAGGATCGGCTGCTCCGCCGAGCGCCGGCTGTCGTCCCGGTCCTCCACCTCAGGCGCCGACGCCGCCGGGGGGCC
This sequence comes from Streptomyces sp. 8K308, assembly GCF_004348315.1. GTDB lineage: Bacteria > Actinomycetota > Actinomycetes > Streptomycetales > Streptomycetaceae > Streptomyces. The sequence goes on from NZ_SMKC01000175.1 coordinate 12,768, forward strand.
CAACGCGGCGGCCGGCTGGGGGAGAAGGGGAGCCGCGACAACCGCCACGGCCACTGCGTAACCCGCCCACACCCTCACAGGCCCGATCCTTCACGCTTCTGTCCGATGATGTAATCGATGAGGTAACCAGCGTCACATATCAACACAAAAGCCGCATCCGGGCCGAGGGGTGGCTCAGCGTGTCAGCACGATCTTCCCGATATGGCCGCTCTCCTCCAGCACCCGGTGCGCCTCGGCCGCGTCCGGCAGCGGCAGCCGCCGGTCCACCACGGGCCGGAGCCGGCCGTCCGCGAACATCGGCCAGACGTGCTCCCGCACCTCCGCCACCACGGCGGCCTTCTCCCCCGCCGGCCGGGCCCGCAGCGAGGTCGCCGTCACCGACGCCCGCTTCGCCATCAGCCGCGCCAGGTTCAGCTCGGCCTTGACGCCGCCCTGCAGCCCGATGATCGAGAGACGCCCGCCGGTCGCCAGCGCCTCGATGTTCCTGGCCAGGTACTTGGCGCCCACGATGTCGAGGATCACGTCCGCGCCGTGCCCCTCCGTGGCGGTGGCCAGCTCGGCCACGAAGTCCTGCTCGCGGTAGTTGATCAGCACCTCGGCCCCCAACTCCGCGCAGCGCGCCAGCTTGTCGTCGCTGCCGGCCGTCACCGCGACCCGCGCCCCGGCCGCCCGGCCCAGCTGGATGGCCATGGTGCCGATGCCGCTGCCGCCGCCGTGCGCGAGCAGCGTCTCGCCCGGCCGCAGCCCGGCGGACATGAAGACGTTGGCCCAGACCGTGCACACCACCTCGGGCAGCGCGGCGGCCGTCGCCAGGTCCATGCCGGCCGGCACCGGCAGCAGCTGCCCGGCCTCCACCGCGACCAGCTCCGCGTAGCCGCCGCCGGTCAGCAGCGCGCACGCCTCGTCGCCGACCCGCCAGTCGGCGACGCCCTCCCCCACGGCCACGACCCGCCCCGCGCACTCCAGGCCCGGGTAGGGCGAGGAGCCGGGGGGCGGGTCGTAGAACCCCTGCCGCTGGAGCACGTCGGCGCGGTTGACGCCGGCCGCCGCCACCTCGATCAGGACCTCGCCGGCACGCGGCTCGGCGTCCGGCACTTCCGTCCACACCAGCGCCTCGGGGCCTCCGGGCGCGGCAATCGTGATCGCATGCATGGGCGTGACGCTACCGCCACGCCCGCTCCGACAGCGGGTCGGAAGAGAATTCGGCGGGCGAAGCCTCAGGAGAAGTCAGGAGGAGAAGAAGAGCCCTGAGAGGCCGCCCTTGCGGCGGTGGTGGCCGTAGTGACCGCCGTGGCCGCCGTGCTGCGGGGCGCCCCAGGCCGGTCCCGGCTGCTGGTAGTG
>NZ_SMKC01000176.1 GCF_004348315.1 Streptomyces sp. 8K308
CACGGAGGTCGTCACGGGGGACTCCTTGGCTGTCGAGTGGCGGGGCCGCTCCGCCTATTAGGGAAAATTCCCGAGTCGGTGTCAATAACACCCCAACAACGGCGTGAAGGATGATTCTGTGACGAATCCGGTGATCCGATGATGCGCTGAGCGGCCACGCTCGGTGTTCTGATGGATTGTCAGTGGCCTTCGCCATGCTGTCCCCATGATCGACGCGGCGGGGGAGAACCCGCGTCGATCCTCACACGCATGGGCGATGGCGCGGGCGCGCCGGGCGGGAGATCGATGGTCGTGAACGTCGACGTCGAGGACGTGGGGAAGGTCGCGTGGGAGCGCGACAGCACGGTCCGGGTGGTGGAGCCCGCGCGGCCCCGCAAGCTGGCGAAGGTGCCCTTCGTCGAGCTCGCCGAGGGGCGGCTGCAGGGGGTGGTGTCGAGCGGATCCGACCTGGCGCGGGTCCACGTGTCGTCGATCGCCGCCCGCACCCACGGCTTCAGCTGCGGCACCAACAACAACCGCCCCTGCGGCGGTCTCGGCCAGCGGCCGTGCAAGCACCTCAAGGCGGTGGTCGACGAGGCGGTGCTGCGGTACGGGCTCGAGCGCGTGGCCCGCTACCTGCACGCCGAGGTCGGCCCCGACGGCGACCTGCTCGCCGGCCTCGACGGCGGTCGCGAGGCCGGCGCGTCGGCCGCTGTCTTCAGCCGCTTCCTGCGCCACCTGGCCTACCTGGAGCTGCCCGACCACACGGCGCCGCTCCCCGAGCTCCACTGGTTCCCGGCCCCCGAGGCGGTGCGCTGATGCTGGGAGCGCAGCTGGCCGAGTTGCGCGCGGCCGAGACGCCGGGGCCGCAGCCGCCCTCGACCTGGTGGCCGGCCTCGACGCGGCGCTGGGCGACGGCCTGGCCCGCCTCGACGGTGAGCGCGCCGCCGCGCTCACCGACCTGGCCGCCGCCCTCGCCGCCAGCCCGCTCGGGCCCGCGGTGGCCGAGGCCGCCGAGAAGATCGCCGCCGGCTCCGTGACGGACGAGCACCTGGCCGCCCTGGCGGGCGCCCGCACCGCGCTGTTCGGCGCCCTGCACGACGCCGATCTCGCCGCGCTCGACGCGGCGCTCGGGCGTACCAGGGCCGAGTGGCGGGAGCCGGCGGCCGAGGCACCCGCCCCCGGCGGGGGACCGCTCGCCGGGGGCCGCTCCTGGCTGCGCGAGCTGGCCATCGCCGGCTGGCGCGGCGTCGGCCCCGACCTGGTCTCCGCCGCCGACCAGGCCGTCGAGGCGCTGCTCGCCGACCCCGCCCGCCGCCGCCTCGCGGTGCTGCTCGACGGCCTGGCCGCCGAGCAGCGCGCCGCGTCCCCGGTGGCCGCCATGGAGCGGCTGCCCCTCAGGCGCTGGGCGGACCTGTGGGCGCGCGCCCTGCTGCTCGCCCGGGAGGGTGAGCCGGCCGCCCCGGCCGAGACCGTCTCCGGCCGGCTGCTGATCCTCGGCGCCGACGCGCACGAGCACGGCACCGTCGCCCAGGTCCAGGCGCACGCCATCCTGGAGCCCGCCGCCGGCGGTCCACCGCGCCTGGTCCGCACCGCGGTCAGCGCGGGCAAGGTCGACACCATCACCGGGCCCGCCGTCTGGCGGCTGCCGCACCGCCACCCGGCGCTGCTCGCCGCGCTCGCCGAGCGCCGGGCCCTCGAGATCGCCGAGCTGCCCCTGCTGCCCGGCGGTGACCTGCTCTGGGACGACACCCGGGCGACCGTGGGCGAGCCGACCGATCCGTTCGCCACCGCGCGGGTGCTGCTGCCCCTGGCCGTCGCCCCGCCGGTGCCGCCACTGGAGCGCCATCCGGTGCGGATCGCCGAGCCCGTGCTGGTCGAGGGCTACGGCTCCGACGGCGTCACCCTCGGGCTCGACGGCATCACGCTCCCGCTCGACGCGCGCCGGCTGCCGGCGCGCGGGCCACTCACGCCGCGGCTCGTGGCGGCTTCCTCGGCCTGCATCGGGCTCCTGCGTCGGGACGGCGACCGATGGCTGCTCCAGCCGCTCGCGCTCCAGGCCACGGTCAAACGCGCGCCCGTCGAGGCGCACAGCGGGGACTGGGCGCTCGGCGTCACCGACCCCAGGATCGCCAAAGCGGAGGCGCGGGCCGGTGACCCGGTCGCCGTGCTGCGCGAGCGAGCGGGACGGCTGCTGCGGAAATGACCGACGTCAACGGCGCACAGCCGTACCGGAACCGCCGCCAGGTCCTCTACTGGCGCCTGCTGTCCCGCCTCTTCGACCACGAGGAGCAGCCCGCCCTCGAGTCCGCGAGCGTGGCCGCCGTCGACGACCTCGGGCTGCCGCCCGCGCTCCTCGCCCCGGCGCTCTCGGTGGACAACCTGGTGCAGCGCTTCCCCGAGCTGGCCGACGCCTTCCAGGACCTCACGGACCGCGCCGAGCGCCCCGAGGGCGTGGCGGGCGCCGAGGAGGACCCGCCCGAGCAGGCCAGGCGCGCGGCGCTGGTCTCCAAGCTGCTGCTCAACGTGTTCGCCACCGGCGGCGGCCCGGTGACGGCCGAGCAACTCGCCGACTGGCAGCGGGACGCCGGCTGGTGCCGGCGCGCCATGGGCACCGAGGCGGCGCGGAGCTGGCCGGCACGCTGGCCGGCATCGAGGGCGAGCTGGTCTCCCGCATGCGGCTGCGTGAGGTGCTCGCCGACTCGGCGCTCGCCGGCCGGCTGACCCCCAGCATGTCGCTGATCGAGCAGCTGCTGCGTGACAAGGCCAACCTCTCCGGCGTGGCGCTGGCCAACGCCAAGGCCCTGATCCGCTCCTACGTCGACCAGGTCGCCGAGGTCCTGCGCACCCAGATGCGGCAGACCAGCGTGGGCACCGTCGACCGGTCGGTGCCGCCCAAGCGGGTGTTCCGCAACCTCGACCTCGACCGCACCATCTGGAAGAACCTCACCAACTGGAGCCCGGAGGACCAACGGCTCTACGTGGACCGGCTGTTCTACCGGCACACCGCCAGGCGCACCACGCCGGCCCGGATGATCGTGGTGGTCGACCAGTCGGGATCGATGGTCGACGCGATGGCCAACTGCACCATCCTGGCCTCGATCTTCGCCGGGCTCCCCAAGGTCGACGTCCACCTCGTCGCGTACGACACCCGCGCGCTGGACCTCACGACCTGGGTGCACGACCCCTTCGAGACCCTGCTGCGCACCACCCTGGGCGGCGGCACCAACGGCACCGTCGCGATGGCCGGGGTCCGGCCGAAGATCGCCGACCCGCGCAACACCGTGCTGGTGTGGATCTCGGACTTCTACGACAACCAGGCGCTGATGACCGACTTCGAGTCCCTGCGCCGCTCCGGCGTGAAGGTCATCCCGGTCGGCTCGGTGAACGGCTCGGGTGGCGCCAGCGTGAACCCGTGGTTCCGCCAGCGCCTCAAGGACCTGGGCACGCCCGTCATCTCGGGCCACATCCGCAAGCTCGTGTTCGAGCTCAAGAACTTCCTCGCCTGACCTGACCGCGTCCGTGAACGTTCCCACGAAGGAAGCACCCATGACCGACACCGACATGCTGCGCGCCCCCGCCGAGGTCAAGTACGCCGAGGAGCTGGACTGGCTGGAGTCCGTCGACGACGGCCCAAGCCGTTCTCCTGGCGGCTCAGCCCCCGGATGGTCCGGCTGTTCATCCTCGGCTCCGAGCGGGCCGACGGCCTCGACCGGAAGATACCGCGGAAGTGGTTCGGCGACCGGAGCTTCGTCGAGCGGTGCATCGTCACGCTCGCCTCCGACCGCGGGCTGCTGCTCATCGGTGACCCGGGCACCGGCAAGAGCTGGCTGGCCGAGCTGCTGTCCGCGGCCGTCAGCCGCGACTCGACCCTGGTCGTCCAGGGCACGGCCGGCACCACCGAGGACCACATCAAGTACTCGTGGAACGACTCGATGGTGATCGCCAAGGGCCAGTCCCGCGCGTCGCTGATCCCCTCGCCGATCATGACCGCCATGGAGCGCGGCGTCATCGGCCGCTTCGAGGAGCTCACCAGGGCCACCAGCGACGTGCAGGACGCGCTGATCTCCATCCTGTCCGAGAAGTACGTGTCCATCCCCGAACTGGACGGCGGCAGCGGCGACAACGTCGTCTTCGCCAAGCCGGGCTTCTCCGTGATCGCCACCGCCAACAGCCGCGACCGGGGCGTCAACGACCTGTCGGCCGCGCTCAAGCGTCGTTTCAACTTCGTCCGCATCCCGGTGGTCACCAACAAGCGCAGCGAGGCCGAGATCGTCAGGTTCCGCACCAGCGAGCTGCTGCGCCGGCACCGGATAGAGCTCGACGTGCCGCCCTCGCTGCTCGACATCCTGCTGCAGAGCTTCGCCGACCTGCGAGCCGCCGCCGCCTCGGCCACCAGCGACCAGCGGCTCGAGTCCTCGCTCTCCACCGCGGAGCAGATCGGCGTCCTGGAGGACGCCATCCTGCACAGCCAGTTCTTCGGTGAGCGCGCCCTCGGCGCCCGCACCCTCGCCGGCTCCCTGGTCGGCTCGCTGGCCAGGCGCAGCCCAGAGGACCTCGCCGTCCTCAACACCTTCTGGCACGGTGTCGTCGAGCCCCGCGCCAGGAAGGACGAGGGCGGCCCCTGGCAGGACTTCCTCGAGGGCGGCCGCGACGCGATCGCCACCCTGTCATGAGCCGGCCGACCACCTCGGGGGCGGCGCCGGTCACCGCCCCGCCGTTCGCCGCCCTGCGCGAGCAACTGCTGGCCGCGGCCGACGAGTTCGCCGGCGGCGCGGGCGCGGTGCCCGACATCCTGGCCGGCATGGTCGACGACGTCGACCGCGCGCTGCGCGAGGAGCCGGAGATCTTCCCGGTGTGCCACCACTCGCCGGCCTCGGCGCTCGCCATGGCCAGGCGGCTGCGCGAGAAGAGTCCCACCGTCATCCACCTGGAGCTGTGCGAGGACCTGCGGCCGCTCCTCGACGAACTGCGCAACTGTCGGCTCCCCGTGGCGCTCCAGGTGTTCGCCACCGAGCTCGACGGCTTCCCGCCCGACTGGGCGCCGCTCAGCGTGGTCGCGCCCATCACCGAGGCATCCGCCGAGTACCAGGCCATCGCCTACGCCCTGGGGACCCCGGGCGTGGAGCTGGTGCTGGTCGACCGCTCGACCGACCACGTCTTCCAGTGGCTGCGGCGTGACAAGCGGAACGAGGGGAACGAGCGGGACCAGCGGGAGGAGGACGAGCGGGTGGCGTCCGCCGAGGCCGCCCTGCACGGCGACGCGGTCGGCATCGAGCTTGGCGACCTGCGCCCCCGCTTCGCGGAGTTGGAGGAGCACCTGCTGCACCACGGCCGGGTGCGGCACTGGAGCGAGTGGTGGGACCAGTACGTGGAGCGGCCGCTGGCCGGCGCCGACTACGAAACCTCACCGCCAGGTCATGGTGATGATCGGCAGCCTGTTCCGGCGGCTGCGCCCGGAGCGACCCGAGCTTGACGCGCGGGACGAGGACCGCGAGCGCCACATGGGGACCAGGATCCGCGAGCACCTGGCGACCTCCGGCGCCGACCCGGCGCGCTGCCTGTACGTGTGCGGCGCCTTCCACGCCGCGAGCCGGGTGGAGCAGTTCGGGCTCGCGGCCGATGCCCCGCCGTACGAGATCGGCCCGCGCACCGGCACCACCTGGCGGTACGGGCTCATCCCCTCGAGCTACTCGGCCATCGAGGCGCAGTTCGGCCTGGCCCAGGGGGCGGTGTCCCTCTCGGCGGCCGCCTGGGAGCGGGCGCTCACCCGGCACCGCGTGACCCCCTACCGGCTCAGGGCCCGCGCGTCCGGCGGCGGCGCCTCCGGCGGTCGGCCCCGGCGCGGCCGGGCCACCGCCGCGGCTGACCGGCCGGCGCCGCCCGCCGACCGTCTCGCCGGATTCCTCGGCACCCCGCCCGAGCCCGAGGGGCTCGACGCGGAGGAGCTGCTCGGCTGGTGCGTGGACATCGTCCGGCTGGCCCGACGCAACGGCTACCTCGCGAGCACGGCCGACGCGATCGCCGTCTACGAGACCTCGGTGCTGCTGGCCGGCGTGCGCGGTCGCGACCGCCCCACCGCCTACGACTTCGAGGACGCTGCGGTCACCTGCATCGAGAAGGGCGCCGTGCCCGGCCGGCGCGACGTCCGCCGGCTCTGCGGGATCCTGCTCGGCGGCGACCGGATCGGGTCCGTCGGCTACGACGCGCTCCCGCCGCTCGCGCGTGACGTGCTCGACCGGCTCGCGCCCCTCGGGCTCAACCTCCAGGCCCGCACCAACCAGCGGGCGCTGCTCGACCTCGATCTGCGGCCCTGCCCGGACCTGCTGTGGATCCTGCGCCGCCTGCTGGGGGACGTGGCCCGCCCGATCATGGGGGCGCGCCGGCTCGGCGAGCGCTCGATCCAGGAGAGCTGGGACCTGGCCATCGGGCGCGAGCAGCGTGCCATCGTAGAGCTCGGCTACGAGGGCGTCACCATCGAGCAGGTCCTCGAGCAGCGGCTGCGCCGCGATGCCTGGGCCCCCACCGCCACCGCGGCGGCCGCGCTCGAGGGCGTCGAGGAGGCCGTGCTGTACCTGGGCGGTGGGCGGCTCGCCGACGAGCTCGGCGCGCGCGCCGTCGAGCTGCTCGCCGCCGAGCGCACCGTGGACCACGCACCCCGGGTGGTGCGCCAGGTCCGCCGGCTGCTGGCCCACTACCGCGTCACCCAGCCCGCACTGCCGAGCTGGTGCGAGGAGTTCGTCACCGCGGGCTACGCGCACTACTGCACCCTGCTGCCCACCGCGTTAGCCGACGACGACGCCGGGGTCCGCCAGGTGGGCGCCATGTTCGGCTTCCTCTTCGGCATGGAGAGCCTGGCGCTGTCGCTCGGCTGCGACCACACCCAGCTGGAGCTCGCCGTCCGCCAGGCGCATCCCGAGGTGCCGGAGAAGGTCGCGCTGCTGTGGGCGGCGAAGTCACGGCTCGGGCTGCTCTCCCAGGACGAGCTGCGGGAGCGCTGCGCCGAGCTGCTGACCAACCCGCTGGTGATCCCCGCCTTCCCGCGCTACGTGAGCGGGTTCGTGCAGGCCCTCGAGTCCGTGCCGACGCTGGCGCCGTTCGTGGTGGAGGTGGTGTCGAGAGCGTTCGCCGACCTGCCGGACGCGGTGCTGCCGCCCTGGCTGCCCCGCCTGATCACCACCCTGCGTGCCGACGGCGGTGGCCTGCTGCCGCTACTGGTCCGCGAGGCGGGCCGCACCTTCCCGGCCACGCTGCCCGCCCTTGACGGCTGGGTGCCGCCGTGGTCGGCGGAGCGGCGGAGGTCGCCGGCGCCGGCCGCCCAGCCGGTCGCGGCCGGGCCGGTCGCCGAGCTGCTGGCCGCCGGACCCGCCAGCTGCGAGGCGGTGGCCGACCTGCTCGGCCTCGACCCGGCGTGGCGGCCCGTGGCCGAGCCGGCCGCCGGCCAGCTGCTGGCCCGCCAGCCGCGGACCGCCGAGGCCGTGGCGCGGCTGCTCGCCGCCGGGCTGCCCTGACGCCGTTTGGCGTTTTCGCGGCCGGGTACTCGGCCGCGGAAATGGTCCTCGGACGAGGAGAGGTGTCATGCCGGCAGGATCGAGCCGCAAGCGGGAGCGTCAGTACGAGCACATCAAGGAAGGCGCCAAGCAGCGGGGGGCGTCCTCCGGCCGCGCCAAGGAGATCGCGTCCCGCACGGTCAACAAGCTGCGGGCCCGGTCGGGGGAGGCCAAGTCGTCGGGCCGGGTCTCGACGAAGGACACGAAGTCCGCGTACCAGCGCGGCGGCGCGCGTTCGCACCAGGGCGCGAAGGAGCCCACGAAGTTCCAGCTCTACGAGGAGGCCAAGCGCCGTGGTGTGGAGGGCCGTTCCTCGATGACCAAGGACGAACTGCGCAAGGCGCTGGGCCGCTGAGCAGACCCCCGCGCCACCCCGGAGGAGGCGGCGACCGGTTCGGGACGAGGGGCCGGTCGCCGCCTCCGTTTGCCCAGTGATTACGTACTTACGTATATTCAATGCATGGATCTCGAGGAACGGGTCGCCGCTCTCGAACGCCGGCTGGCGGCGCTGGAGGAGGCGGGCGACCGACGGGGGCCGGCGGCCCCGGCCGCCGATGGCGACTTCTGGGCGCTCGACGGGCTCAGGGCCCGGCTCACCGAGGCCGGCGCGGACGCCGGGGGTGTCCTGTTCACCGGCACCGTCCGGCTCCCGACCGGCCAGCGGTTCGACTGGCAGGACGGGCAGACGACCGAAACGCTGCTCGACCACGACTGGTCGGAGGCCGCCGAGTCCTTCGCCGCCCTCGGCCATGCCGTGCGGCTGCGGCTGCTGCGCGAGGTGCTCGGCGGCCGGCACACCGCGGCCGAGCTCGCCGCGCTCGACGACCTCGGCACCACCGGCCAGATCTACCACCACCTGCGCCAGTTGACCGCGGCCGGCTGGCTGCACGCCGCCGCCAGGGGTCGCTACGAGGTGCCGCCCGGCCGGGTGGTGCCGCTCCTCGTCGCCCTCGCCACCGCCCGGCCCTGACCCGCGCGCCGCCGACACCGAAAGGCCGAGCCGATGCTCAAGACCCTCGCCCTACTCCGGCGCGGCCTGATGGCCGCCTTCCTCGTCCAGCTGGTCGCCGGCGTCTGGCTGGACTTCCGCATGCTCTGGGGCTGGCTGCTGCTCGGCGGCGCCATGCTGGCCGGCATCGCCGCCGAGGTGGTGAACCGGCCGGCGCCGCCCGCGGGCGGCGAGGCCGCGACGGCAGTGCCGCCCGCCACCGAGGTCGGGGTCCCGGTCACCGGTCGCTGGTCGGCGCTCAACAGCCCGGCCGACAGGGTGCCGAGCCACGGCACGAGCGCCTACGGCCAGTCCCACGCCATCGACATCACGGCCGCGCCCGGGGACCGCCCGTCGCCCGCCTTCGGCTGGTGGCCGATCGTCCGCGGCAACCGGGCCTTTCCTGCCTTCGACCAGCCGCTGTTCGCGGTCGCCGACGCCACCGTCGTGCACGCCGCCGACCGGCACCGCGACCACCTCAGCCGGAACTCCTACCCGGCCCTGGCCTACCTGTTCATCGAGGGGCTGGTCCGCGACACGGCCGGCCCCGGCCGCGTCGTCGGCAACCACCTGATCCTCGACCTCGGCGGCGGGGTGCACGCCATGTACGCGCACCTGCGCCGTGGTTCGCTCACCGTCCGCCCAGGCGACCGGGTGACCGCCGGCCAACTCGTGGCCCGCTGCGGCAACTCGGGCAACTCCACCGAGCCCCACCTGCACTTCCAGCTGATGGACGGCCCGGACCTGGTCACCGCGCGCGGCCTGCCGTTCACCTGGCGCGGCGCCGGCGTCCCCGCAAACGGCGAGGAGTTCTCGGCGAACGGCGAGGAGTTGTCGGCGACCTCCTGACCGCGCCGCGCCCGGCCCTCAGGCCCGGCGCGGCGGCGCCGTCGAGCCGCGCACCAGCAGCCGCGTGGCCAACTGCACGTGGTGCGAGTCGGGGGTCTCGCCCCTGGCCAGCTGCAGGGTGGTGCGGAGGGCGACCCGGCCCATGTCGCGCAGCGGCTGGTGGACGGTGGTCAGCGGTGGGTCGGTCCACAGCGTGCCGAAGGTGTCGTCGAAGCCGACGACGCTGAGGTCGCCCGGCACCCGGAGCCCCCGGTCCCTGGCGGCGGCGAGCACGCCCATAGCGATGCTGTCGCTGCCGGCGAAGATCGCCGTCGGCGGGTCGGCCAGGTCGAGCAGCGCCTCCGTCATCCGGCGCCCGGCGTCCGGGGCGAACGACGCGAACAGGGTCAGCTCGGGGTCCGGCCGGACGCCTGCGGACTCCAGCGCCTCCCGGTAGCCGTGCAGTCGCTCGCGCGCCGGCACCGAGCGGTCCTGGCCGGTCGCATAGCCGATCCTGCGGTGGCCGAGGGAGAGCAGGTGCTCGGTGGCCTGCACGCCGCCGGCCCAGTTGGTGGCGCCGACGCTCACCAGGCTCTCGTCCAGCGGGTTGAGCGGGTCAACCACCACGAGGCCGAGGCCGAGCCGGTGGCAGGTGGCGATCTCCTCCGCCGTCAGCTCCGAGGTGACCAGGATCAGGCCGGCCCGGCCACGGGCGCTGAGCTGTTCGAGCCAGGCCGGACCCGGAGGGCGCACCCGCTCGCCGCCGTCGGGCCGCAGCACGCTGGTGACGACCTCGGCGCCCAGCTCGTCGGCGCCCGAGACCACCCCGCCGAGCACGTGCAGCGCGTAGGGATTGGCCAGCGTGTCGAACACGACCTGCACGGTCCCGGTCGGCGCCGGATCCCGGGGCCCGGTGGTGGGCGTGTAGCCCACCCGACGCATGGCCTCCCGCACCCGCTCCCGGGTCTGGCCCGAGACGCCGGGCCGCCCGTTGAGCACCTTGGAGACCGTGGCCTTGGAGACCCCGGCCGCGGCCGCGACCGCGTCGAGGGTCGCCCGGGTGCCGTTCGTTCGCGCCATCGCCTCCGCCTCGCCGTATCCAACCGCCACCCTACACGAGGGGCAGCGAAATAGTTTCGGGGATGCTTGGCTGTATTGACGGCGGCCTGTCGGCCACCTACGGTGCGAGTATTTAGTAAACAACTTGAAACTTTTTCATCGGGGCCGAAGGAGCATCCATGTCCGAGTCCGTGCCCTGGCGCGACCCCTCACTCTCCCCGGACGACCGGGTCGAGGCGCTGCTCGCCGCCATGACCACCGAGGAGAAGCTGGCCCAGCTCGGCGCCCACTGGCCGCGCGTGGTGGCGGAGGCCCAGGCCGAGGGCGCGGACGTCGCCCCCATGCAGAGCGCCTTCCAGGCCGGCCATCGCCCGTTCGAGGAGGCCGCCGCGCACGGCCTCGGCCATCTCACCCGGGTCTTCGGCAGCGAGCCGGTGGAGCCGGCCGAGGGCGTCCGGCGGCTGGCCGGCTACCAGCGCCACCTCGCCGAGCGGACCCGGCTCGGCATCCCCGCCATCGCCCACGAGGAGTGCCTCACCGGCTTCACCACCCTCGGCGCCACCGTCTACCCGGCCGCCATCGCCTGGGGCGCCACCTTCGACCCGGGACTGGTCCGCCGGATGGCCGCCGCCATCGGCCACGACATGCGCGGGGTCGGCGTCCACCAGGGCCTCTCGCCGCTGCTCGACGTCGTCCGCGACTACCGCTGGGGGCGCGTCGAGGAGACCATCGGCGAGGACCCCTACCTGGTCGGCACCCTGGGCACCGCCTACGTGCGGGGCCTCCAGGAGCAGGGCGTCATCGCCACCCTCAAGCACTTCGCGGGCTACTCGGCCTCCCGTGCCGGCCGCAACCACGCGCCGGTCCCCATCGGCCCCCGCGAGTTCGCCGACGTGATCCTGCCGCCGTTCGAGATGGCGGTCCGCGAGGGCGGCGTCGGCTCCGTGATGAACTCCTACGCCGACATCGACGGGCTGCCGGCCGCCGCCCACCACGGACTGCTCACCGGCGTGCTGCGCGACGAGTGGGGCTTCACCGGCACCGTCGTCTCCGACTACTGGGCCGTCGCCTTCCTGGACCTGATGCACCGCGTCACCGCGAGCCGCGCCGACTCCGGCGCCCTGGCGCTGCGCGCCGGCATCGACGTGGAACTGCCCGCCACCGACGCCTACGCCCAGGTCGCCGACCTGGTGCCGGTCGAGCTGATCGACCGCGCGGCGCGCCGGGTGCTGCGGCAGAAGATCGCCCTCGGGCTACTCGACCCCGACTGGCGGGCCGCGCCGGCCGAGACGGGCGGCGGTGGCACCGACCTCGACCCCGCGGGCAACCGCGCCATCGCCCGGGAGCTCGCCGAGAAGTCCGTGATCCTGCTCGACAACCACGGGGCGCTGCCGCTGCCGGCCACCGCCTGCCGGATCGCGGTGACCGGGCCCTGCGCCGACGACCCGCGCACCCTCCTCGGCTGCTACTCGTTCCCCAACCACGTCCTCTCCCGCTACCGGGAGCGCGGCACCGGACTGCCCGTCGACTCCCTGCTGACCGCGCTGCGCGCCGAACTGCGGGACGCCGACATCGAGTACGCCAGGGGCGTCGCCGTCCTCGACCCCGACCCGGCCGGCATCCCGGCGGCCGTCGAGGCGGCCGAGCGCGCCGACGTCTGCGTCGCCGCCGTCGGCGACCTGGCCAGCCTCTTCGGCCGCGGCACCTCGGGCGAGGGCTGCGACGCCGCGGACCTGCGGCTGCCCGGCGCCCAGGCCGCTCTCGTCGAGGCGCTGCTCGCCACCGGCACCCCCCTGGTGCTGGTCGTCGTCTCCGGACGCCCCTACGCGCTCGGCGCCTTCGCCGACCGCTGCGCCGCCGTCATCCAGGCGTTCCTGCCGGGCGCCGAGGGCGGCGCCGCCGTCGCCGGGGTGCTCTCCGGGCGGGTCAATCCCAGCGGCCACCTCCCGGTCGGCGTGCCGAACCACCACGGCGGCCAGCCCGGCACCTACCTCGCCCCGCCGCTCGGCCGGTTCAGCGAGGGCGTCTCCAACCTCGACCCCTCGCCCCGCTACCCCTTCGGGCACGGCCGCTCCTACACCGAGTTCCGCTACGAGGACCTGACCCTCAGCGCCGGCGACATCCCCGTGGACGGCGAACTGGCCGTCGAGGTCACGGTGCGCAACACCGGAGCCCTGGACGGCGAGGACGTGGTGCAGCTCTACCTCTCCGACCACACGGCCCAGATCACCCGCCCGGTCAGGGAACTCGTCGGCTACGCCCGGGTCGCGCTGGCCGCGGGCGCGGCCGCCAGGGTCAACTTCCGGTTGCACGCCGACCGCACCTCGTTCACGGGCGTGGACCACCGCCGGGTCGTGGAGCCGGGAACCTTCACGGTCGCCGTCGGACACTCGAGCGAGGACCTGCCCCTGACCTGCGACTTCGCCATCACGGGCACCACCCGGGTGCTGACCGGCGCCCGCGTGCTCACCACCCCGGTGGAGGTGAGCGCCGTCGGCTGAGCCCACGGTCGCGGCGGGCTCGCCGGGGTGGGCCCATTTGACGCGCCCTCCGAGTTAGGCGACCCTAACCTGGAGAGTGAGGAGAGCACGTGACCGAACGGCAGATCCCCAAGGCCCCCAGGACCCACCGCGCACTCGTGTTGCGCAGAGAGCGCCTCACCCCTCACATGATCAGAGTGGTGTTCGGCGGCGACGGGCTGCGCGACTTCGCCACCGGGCCGTACACGGACAGCTATGTGAAGCTGCTCTTCCCGGCGCCCGGAGTCGCCTATCCGCAACCCTTCGACCTGGTGGCCGTCCGCCGCGACCTGCCCCGCGAGCAGTGGCCGCGGACGCGGACCTACACCGTGCGGGGCTGGGACCCGGTGGCCCTGGAGCTGACCATCGACTTCGTCCACCACGGCGACGAGGGCCTGGCCGGCCCCTGGGCCGCCACCGCCCGCCCGGGCGACGAGCTGCACCTGGCGGGCCCGGGCGGCGCCTACGCCCCCGACCCCACGGCCGACTGGCACCTGCTGATCGGCGACGAGAGCGCCCTGCCCGCCATCGCCACCGCGCTCGCCGCGCTGCCGATCGGCGCCCCGGCCCGGGTCTTCCTCGAGGTCGGAGGCCCCGAGGAGGAGCAGAAGCTGGACTCGCCAGGATCGGTCGACATCACCTGGCTCGACCGGCCGGCCGGCGCGCCCGGCTCCGCCCTGGTCGCCGCCGTCACCGCCGCCGAGTTCCCGCCCGGCCGCGGCCATGTCTTCCTGCACGGCGAGGCCCACTTCGTCCGCGAGCTCCGCCGCCACCTGCGGCACGACCGCGGCCTCGGCCGCGAGCAGCTCTCGGTCTCCGGCTACTGGCGGCGCGGCAAGGACGAGGACGGCTGGCAGGCGAGCAAGCCCGAGTGGAACCGCCGCATCGAGGAGGAGCAGGAGGGGGCCTAGATGAATGAGTCCAAGGGGTGTTGTTGCGGTCAGTAGTCATAGGCGATCAGTGATCGCTTCACCGGCTGACCGGTCTTGTCGTTGTGCCAGATCGCCGCGGTGAGTGCGAGGACACGCGTCAGGATCCGAACGGCCACTCCTGCCGGGCTCTTACCGCCGTGTCGTTCCAGGTCAAGCTGGCCCTTGAGGGGCTGGTTGATCGACTCGATCACCTG
>NZ_SMKC01000177.1 GCF_004348315.1 Streptomyces sp. 8K308
CCCCCGACCTCTCCTGACACCACCCCGCCCGACCAAAGTCCGAGCCGCACGGCAGCTCCACGCCTGGCGGGCACCGTGTGCCCGGCCCCCCGGCGCGGCCCCACCGCCCGCGCGGGCTGCGTCGATTCGCCGCGTGGCGTTCCGTGGCCTGGCGGGGTACCCGCACCGGCGTGCGTATCGGGCCGGCTCCCACCGTGACCTGCCCGCCGCCACGCGCGGACGACCGGCGGCAGTCCGGGCCGCGGTCTCGCGGGCCCAACCGTTGCTCTTCCGTCGCCCGCGCGGGCTGCGTCGGCTGCGTCGGGTCGCCGGTGTGGAAGCCGTCCCTGGACGGCGTGGTCGCCACGTGGCGCTCCGCGCCGGGCGGAGGCACCCGCGCCGGCGTGCGTACCGGGTCATGAGCCCGGACGCCGGTTCAGCCCCGCCGCCCGCGGGGCTGCGTCGGGTGGTGTCCGTGTGGAAGCGGCGCCGTGGGTCGCCGTGACGGCGCGGTCGCCGCGCGGCGCTCCGCGGCTGCGGGCACTCGCGCAGGCGCCGCGCGCGGACGACCGGCGGAAGCCCGGGGCCGCTGCGCTTTCGTGAACCCAGTTCGCGCCGTCGCCGCACGGCGACACCAAGCCGTCCGTGCCGTTGCGCGCCCGCGGGCTGCGTCGGGTGGCGTCGGTGCGGAAGCCGTGCCGTGGACCGGACGGCTGGTGCCGTTCCGCCGCCCGTGCGGGCGCGTCGGCGGCGCCGGGTGGCGCCGCCGACGGCCCGTGGTTCCCGGAGTCCGGGGGCGTGCTTCCCCGGGAACCGCGGCCGGTGCCGGCGGACGGACACCGTCCCGCCGGCACCGACGTTTCCTGCCCCCGCCTGGAGGGCGAGCGGCCCTCCGCCTGGAGGGCGAGCGGGCTAGGCCAGGCGACCCGACGACGCCACCTCGGCGTACCACCGCGCGCTGGACTTCGGCGTCCGCTTCAGCGTCTCGAAGTCCGTGTGCACGATTCCGAACCGCTTGCTGTAGCCGTACGCCCACTCGAAGTTGTCCATGAGCGACCAGAGGAAGTAGCCCCGCACGTCCGCGCCCAGCCCGATCGCGTCGTGGACGGCGGCCAGGTGGCCGCGCAGGTACGCGATGCGGTTCGGGTCGTGGACCGCGCCCGAGTCGTCCTGCTTGTCGTCGAACGCCGCGCCGTTCTCCGTGACGTAGAGCGGCAGCCCCGGCGCCTCCCGGCTGAAGCGGAGCAGCAGGTCGGTGAGGCCGGTCGGGTCGATGACCCAGCCCATGTCCGTGCGGTCGCCGGGCGCGAGGTGGAACTCGACCTCCTCGGAGCCGACCCACGGCGAGTGGTCGGAGACGCCGTGCGCGTGGTTGCGCGCCGCCGGGCGGCCATCGTTGGGCGCTGAGACGACGGTCGGCGTGTAGTAGTTGAGGCCCAGGTAGTCCAGCGGCTGGTGGATCGCGGCCTCGTCGCCGTCCCGCACGAAGGACCAGTCGGTGACGCGCGCTGTGTCTCGCTTCAGGTCGTCCGGGTAACCGCCGTGCAGCAGCGGGTCGGAGAAGATCCGGGTGTGCAGCGCGTCGATCCGCCGCTCCGCGTCCTGGTCCTCGGGGGAGTCGGAACGCGCCCTGATGACGCCCGGGTTGAGCGAAATGCCGATCTGGGCGTCGCGCGGCAGCACCGAGCGCAGCGCCTGCACCGCCAGGCCGTGACCGAGGTTGAGGTGGTGCGCGGCCTTCAGCACGGACTCCGGCTCGGTGCGCCCGGGGGCGTGCACACCCGAGCCGTAGCCGAGGAACGAGCTGCAGAACGGCTCGTTGAGGGTGGCCCACAGCCGCACCCGGTCGCCCAGCGCCTCGCCCACGATGCGGGCGTACTCGGCGTAGCGCTCGGCGGTGTCCCGCACCGGCCAGCCGCCCGCGTCCTCGAGCTCCTGCGGCAGGTCCCAGTGGTAGAGGGTCAGCGAGGGGGTGATACCCCGTTCGAGCAGGCCGTCCGCGAGCGCCCGGTAGAAGTCGAGCCCGCGCTGCACAGCCGGACCCCGGCCGGTGGGCTGCACCCGCGACCAGGAGACCGAGAAGCGGTACGCGCCGAGCCCGAGCTCGGCCATGAGGTCGATGTCCTCCTGCCACCGGTGGTAGTGGTCGCAGGCGATGTCGCCGGTGTCCCCGCCCAGCACCTTGCCCGGGGTGCGGGCGAAGGTGTCCCAGATGGACGGGGTGCGCCCGTCCTCGCGCGCGGCTCCCTCGATCTGGTAGCTGGCCGTCGCCGAGCCCCAGAGGAAGTCCGAGGGGAAGATCAGGCCCGCGTTGGCCTCGGTGGGGTCATTTTCAGTCATGGAAGCGCTCCCATTCTAGCTCGTGGATGAGGGTATCGAACGCCGCGCGCCGGGGGGGTGCCGGGCCGCCGGCCGGGCGGCGGCCCGCCCGGCGAACTTAGGCCCCGCCCTGCCGATCTCGCCGGGCCCGCGACGCCATACACGGCACCTCGCTGCGTTACCCCACGCCGCGGAGCGGCATATCGGGCGCTGCGTGCGAATACGGCCGGGGTATGAGCTGCGCTGCTGCCGATGTGCGGCTCCGCCGCGTGAGGCGCCTTGCGATGCACCGCGTCTGACGCCGCGAGCTGATCCGACGAGATCAACAGGGCGAGACCTGGAGGCTCAGCCCTTGAGCGCTCCATTCATGATGCCGCCGACGATCTGCCTGCCGAACAGCACGAACGCGATCAGCAGCGGCATCGTGGCCAGAAACGCGCCGGCCATGATCACGCCCTGGTCCTGGATGTAGCCACGGCCCAGGTTCGTCAGCGCGACCTGAACCGTCGGGTTCTGCTGGGTCAGCGCGATGATCGGCCAGAAGAACTCGTTCCAGGCCGTGACGAAGGTGAGCATGCCGAGCACCGCCATGGCCGGCCGCGCGGCCGGGAAGACCACGTGCCAGACGATCCGCAGGCTGTTCGCGCCGTCCACCCGCGCGGCCTCGACCAGCTCGTTCGGTAGGGCCTGGGCCAGGTACTGCCGCATGAAGAACACGCCGAACGCGCTCACCATCATGGGCAGGATGACCGCCTGCAGTCGGCCGGTCCACTCGAGCTCGGCGATCGCCATGAACATCGGGACCACGGTGAGCTGCGGCGGCACCATCATGGTGCCGATGACCAGCAGCATCAGGAAGTTCTTGGCGCGGAAGCGGAGCTTGGCGAAGGCGAAGCCGGCCAGCGTGGCGAACAGCACCGTCGAGACCGTGATCGCGCCCGCCACGAACAGCGTGTTGAGCATGGCCGTGCCCATGTTGCCGTCGGTCCATGCCTGTTCGAGGTTCCTGAACAGGCGGCCGCCGAACCAGAAGGGCGGAGTCGGCTCGGCGAGCCGGGCCGTGGTGTGCGACGAGGCGAACATCTGCCACACCAGCGGGTAGAGCGAGCCGATGGTGAAGACGATCAGGATGGTGTACGTCAGCCAGCCGCCGTGCAGTTGGCGCCCCGCAGTGCCGGCGCGGCGCTCCCTGCGGGTGCGGCGCGCCGCCGGCTGGACGTCGGCCTCGGCCTCGATCCTGGTGGTGTCCGTGGTGGTCGCCATCACTCCTCCTCTCCGGCGGCGCGGCCGATCCAGCGGGTGAGCGCCCAGTAGACGAGTCCGATGAGGATCAGCAGCAGGAACATCGTCCAGGCGATGGCCGAGGCGCGACCGAGGTGCCGGTTGAACCAGCCCATCTGGTACAGGTACAGGCCCAGCGTCTGGTACTGGCCGCTGGCGCCGCCCTCGGCCCCGCCGCCGCCGAACAGCATGGGCTCACCGAAGAGCTGGGTGGCGCCGATGGTCGAGACGACGATGGTGAACAGGATGGTCGGCCGCAGCGAGGGCAGCGTGATGTGCCGGAACTGCTGCCAGCGTGACGCCCCGTCAAGCGCCGCCGACTCGTAGAGGTCGTTGGAGATGGACTGCATGGCGGCCAGGTAGATCAGCGTGTTGTAGCCGGTCCACCGCCAGATGACGATCGACGACACCGCGAACTGCGAGGTCCAGGTGCCCGACTGCCAGTCGATGTTGTCGATGCCGACCAGCCCGAGCGCCCAGTTGATCGCGCCGTAGTCGCGTCCGTAGAGCATGGCGAAGACCAGCGCTGCGGCGGCCACCGAGGTGGCGTACGGGGTGAGCATCGCCACCCGGAACAACATGCTGCCGCGCAGCCGGTAGTTGAGCAGGTGGGCGAGGCCCAGCGCCATCAGCAGCTGCGGCACCGTCGAGATGATGCCGATGGTGAACGTGTTCTGCAGCGCGTTCCAGAAGAACTCGTCGTCCCACAGCCGCGTGAAGTTGTCGAAGCCCACCCACTCCATCTCGTTGGGCCGGCTGAGCGACACCTGGTGCAGCGAGGCCCACCCGGTGTACAGCAGCGGGAAGAGACCGAAGGCCGCGAAGAAGAGGAAGAAGGGCGAGATGAAGGCGTACGGGCTGTACTTGATGTCCCATCGGTAGCGACGGGAGCGGCGCGCGGCCCGCTTGGCCGCCTGGGGGTCGTGCTGGCTGGCCGGGGCCTTGGGCCCCCGGTCGTCGGTGGTTGTCGGGCGCGGGGCCGCGCCCCCCGGGGTGCCGGGGGGCGCGGCCTGGCGGTGGTCAGTAGTCATCTACCTGTCCCGGTCGGTCCGCTTATTCCGCGAGCTGGTTGTCCAGCAGGCTGACCACGTTCTCCCAGGCGCCGTCCGGCGACTCGCCCTGCGCGTCGACCTGGACCAGGCCCTGGGTGATGGCCTCCTGGATCTCCAGGTCGTGCGGGCCGATCGGGCTGGAGGGGATCTCCGCGGCGGCGGCCGAGAAGAACTCGCCCATCGGGACGCCCTGGAAGTAGTCGTTGGTGGCGTTGAGCACCTCGGGCAGCTGCTGCGCCTCGGCCGAGCTGGGGAAGCTGCCCCGCTCGGCGAAGAGCCTGGCCTGCTGCTCGGGCGCGGTCAACCAGGCCGCCAGCTCGACGGCCTCCTCCTGGTGCTCGCTGGCCTGCGGGACCCCGACGAAGGAGCCGCCCCAGTTGGAGGGAGCCGGCGACTCGGCGATGTTCCACAGGCCGGCGGCGGCGTCGCCGGCCTGGCCCTGGATGTAGCCGAGCATCCAGGCTGGGCAGGCGGCCAGGGTGGCGAAGGCGCCGTTGGCCATGCCCCGGTTCCACTCGTCGGTGAACTGCTCGAGCTGGCTGGTCAGCCCGCGCTCCGACGCGTCGACCGCGAGGTCCCAGGCGTCCGAGACGCCCTGGCTCTCGGCGTAGACCGTCTCGCCCGCCGCGTTCGTGTAGCGCTCCTCGTAGGCGGAGACCACGGCGTTGAACACGCCGGGCGACCCGTCGACGAAGGAGACGTCCGCCGGCGCGTTGGCCTGGAACTGCTCGCCGACCTCCAGGTAGTCCTCCCAGCCGCCGGCGAAGAGCGCGCTCACCTCGGCCGGGTCGGTGGGCAGGCCGGCCTGCTCGAAGTAGTCGGTGCGGTAGCAGATCCCCGTCGGGCCGATGTCGGTGCCGAGCCCGATGAGGCGGCCGTCCGGGTCGGTGGCCTGCTCCAGCTTGAACGGCATGAAGTGGCTCGGGTCCACGTTCTCGAACTCGTTGAAGTCGACCCAGGCGTCGCTGAGTTCGTTGGTCATCTCGGCGATGTTGCCGACTTCGATGGCCTGGATGTCGGCGAGCCCGCTGTTCTGGCTCAGCCGGGTGCGCAGCTGGGCGATGTAGTCACCGCCATCCGTGATCGAGTCCTGCTCGATCCTGATGTCCGGGTTCAACTCCATGTATTCGTCGTAGAGTCCGGCCTCCTCGAAGCCGAACTGGCCGAACACGCCCACCCGCAAGGTGATCTGGCCGTCCTCGCCGTCCTCGCTGTCGCTGGAACACGCGGCGAGCGTCGAGATGGCGAGGGTGGCGACGACCCCCAGGGTGAGTGCTCTTGTCCTTCGGCGGTGCGGTCGACGTGCGATGGCCTCATTGCGCATGACGGGTCGTCCTCCTGGCGCACACTGACGTTGCCTTCCCAGCGCTGGTGCGGCATGTGGGGGATGGGGTGCCCTGGGCTCGGAACGTACGGGTTCTGTAGGGTCTCGATGGTATGGGAGCGCTCCCAAAAGTGATGGGTTGAAGGGTTCCTGAGCCGTCGCCGGTGTGTCAAGCGGTAGGGCGGATCGTCGGGGATTCCGTGATGTAGTTGGATCCTGGGGTGCAAACGGAGGGATGCGATGGCAGTGGCAAGACGCGGCACCGGCCGTGACGGGAGGCCGACCCTTGAACAGGTGGCCGCTCGCGCCGGCGTCGGCAGGGGGACCGTCTCCCGGGTGATCAACGGGTCCCCGCGGGTGAGTGACCGCACCCGCGCGGCGGTGGAACAGGCGATCGCGGACCTCGGCTATGTGCCGCACCAGGCGGCCAGGGCGCTGGCCGCCAACCGGTCCAACGCCATCGCCCTGGTGGTGCCGGAGGCCGAGGGGAGGCTGTTCTCGGAGCCGTTCTTCTCGGGGATAATCCGCGGGGTCAGTGCCGAGCTGGCCGACACCGACATCCAGCTGCTGCTGACGCTGATCCGTGCCCCGCGGGAGCGGGCGCGGTTCGCGCAGTACGCGGCGAGCGACCGGGTGGACGGCGTGTTGCTGGTCTCGGTGCACGGTGACGACCCGCTGCCCGACCAGCTGGCCGAGATGGGCCTGCCGGTGGTGATGACCGGCCGCCGCTCGGAGAACGAGCCGGTGCCCTACGTGGACTGCGACAACGTGGGCGGCGCTCAGCTGGCCGTCGAGCACCTGCTGGGCCGTGGCCGCTCCACTGTCGCGACCATCTCGGGGCCGTCCGACATGTACGCGGCGCGCTGCCGGCTCGAGGGCTATCGGGAGGCGCTGCGCGCCGCCGGCAAGGAGCCGGACGACGAGCTGATCGCCGGCGGGGACTTCACCGAGGAGAGCGGGCACGCGGCGATGCGGGAGCTGCTGCGCCGGCGGCCCGCGCTCGACGCGGTGTTCTGCGCCTCCGACCCGATGGCGATGGGCGCCCGGCGCGCGCTGCGCGAGCTGGGGCGCTTGGTCCCGGGGGACGTGGCGCTGGTCGGCTTCGACGACTCGGCGCTGGCCCGGCACATGGACCCGCCGCTGACCAGCGTCCGGCAGCCGACCGAGGGCATGGGCCGGGCGATGACCAGGGCGCTGCTCCAGCTGATCAACGAGGGTGACCAGGACCGCCCTCACCTGCTGCTGCCCACGGAGCTGGTGCGCCGCGCCTCCTCCTAGGCCCCGCCCAGGCCCGGCCGGCGCACCGCCTGACGGCCTGTCAGCCCTCGCGACGCGCGTAGCCCCGCACGGGAGCCGCACCGACACCGTCACACCCCGCCGAGGCCGGCGGCCGAACTCCGGCCGCCGGCCTCGGCGTTGGCCGCTGCGCGGCGACGGGGCCGTGGATGGCGGCAGGGCCCGTCGTAGGAGTCCGAGCGGGAAGCGCGGCAACAGCCGGCTCGCTGTGCGGAACCGCCGAGCGTCCCCCGCGCCGTCGCCGGCGACACCGGATCCGCGGCCGCGGTGTGGCCGGGCGCCCGCTCACCCGCCGCGGGCGAGAAATAACGGTTCCGTAACCATCTGTTGCCTCTCCGCGCTCATCACTGAAGGCTGATCACCGTGTCAGATTCCGACTCGACTTCCGCCCCCACGAACCCGGACGGTGCCCCCTGGCGCGAGCGGACCGTGCCCTGGCCGCTGCGCAGTGCGCCGCTCTACGGCCCCGAGTACACCCGGGACCCCCTGGCCTACTACGAGGCACTCCGCCGGGACTTCGGGCCCATCGCCCCGGTCACGCTCGACGAGAACGGCACCTTCCGCGGCTACCTGGTGCTCGACCACGTCTACCAGCTGGAGATCCTGCGTAACCACGGCCAGGTCTGGGCGCGGGACTCGCGCTGGTACCGCGATCTCGCCGAGGGGACGCTGCCGTTGGACCATCCACTGGTCCCGCAGATCGTCTACCGCCGCAGCCGGCTCTACGCGGATGGGGCCGAGCACACCCGCATGGCCGCCGCCGGGAACCAGGCCCTCGGCGAGCTCGACCTGGTCAAGGCCCGTGACCTGATCGAGGCCCTGGCCCACCAGCTGATCGACGCCTTCCTGCCCGGCGGCCAGGTCCTGGCCGAGGGCGAGGAGGAGAGCGAGGCGCCCACCTCGCCGGCCGAGGAGCTTCAGATCGACATCCTCGCCGACTACGCGCTCCCGCTGCCGCTGCTGGTGATGATGCGGCTCATGGGCATGGACGAGGTCAGCGCGCTCGCCGCCGGCACCGCCATCCACGAGATGCTCAGCGGAGGGCCGGAAGCCGCGCGCGCCGCCCAGGACCTCGACGGGCTGATGGCGGCCCTGGTGGCGGAGAAGCGGGACCATCCAGGACCCGACCTCGTCTCCTGGATCCACCACCACAACCGGGACTCCGGGCTCGACGAGCACCAGTTGCGCGAGGAGGTGTGGCTCCAGATCGTCGCCGGCCGCGGCGCGAGCACCACCTGGATCTGCAACACCCTGCTCGAACTCGTCAGCAACGACGACCTCTACGCGGACGTGCTGGCCAACCGCTGTTCCATGGACGAGGCGATGAACCACGTGATGTGGGTCAACTCCCCCATCCAGAACCTGTTCGGCCGCTGGGCCACCCAGCCCACCAAGCTCGGCCCCTACCGGCTCGACCAGGGCGACATGGCCATCGTCAGTCTCGGCGCCTCCGGCATGACGATGCGCTCGGCCGGCCTTGACGTCTCCCGCACCAACAACGCCCACCTCGCCTGGGGCGCGGGCGACCACGGCTGCCCCGCCCGCGACCTGGGCCGGTTGATCGTCAGGACCGGCCTCGAAGTGCTGTGGGACCGGCTGCCGGGCATCGATCTGGCCGTGCCCAGGGAGAAGTTGGCCTGGGACCTGCCCTACATGGCCCGCACGCCCGCCGCGCTCCCCGTGACCTTCCCCCGCCCGCCAGCCGAGCCCAAGGACGCGACCCGATGGACACGCGACACGATGCCGTTCACCTCGAGCCCGCCCCAGCCGACCTCCACGGAGACGAAGGAGCGGCCCTCAGAGCGGCAGGGCCGGTTGCCCCTGTGGCGCTCCCTGGTGGCGTGGTGGCCAAGGCGGTAACCACCCGCGAGACCGCGTCCCTGGTGATGAGCGACCCGCGCTTCGCCAAGGACATCGAGCACTGGGGCGCCTACCAGCGCGGCGAGATACCGGCCGACTGGCCGCTGCTGTTCATCGTCGAGGGCCGCGGGTTGCTCACCACCGACGGCGAGACCCACCGCCGGCTGCGGCTGCCCGTGCAGCGTGCCATCTCGCCGCGCCGGGTCAAGGAGCTGCGGCCGCGCGTCGAGGAGATCGTCGAGCGGCTGCTCGCCGACCTGGCCGGGCGTCCCTCGGGCGAGGAGACCGACCTGCGCGCCGCGTACGCGCTCCCGCTCCCGCTCGACGTGATCTGCGACCTGCTCGGCGTCCCCGAGGACGGCGAGCTGCGTCTCGAACTGCACGAGCTCTCGGTGGCCGCCATCAACTCGGAGGCCACCGTCGCCGAGGTGCAGGCCACGGTCGGCCAGCGCTTCCCGGCCATGCTCGCAGCGTTGATCGAGCGCAAACGGGCCGCCGGCGACCAGGACGACCTCACCATGGACCTGGTCGCCGCGATGGACGCGGGGGAGCTCAGCGAGGCGGAGGTGGTCGGCAACCTGGTGATCACCGTCATCGGCGGCCACGAGACCACGGTCAACCTGATCTCCCACGCGGTGCGCGGGCTGCTCACCCACCCCGAGGCCATGGCCGCGGTCCGCGCCCGCGAAAGCGCGGGCGACGACCCGTGGTCCGACGTGGTGGAGGAGGCGCTGCGGTGGGAGTCGCCCACCCGCCACATCATGTTCCGCTACGCCACCGAGGACGTGACCGTGCCCGGCGGCGCGGTGATCCACGCCGGTGAGGCGGTGCTGGTCCCGATCGCCGCGATCCAGCGCTGCCCGTTCACCTTCCCCGACCCGGACACCTTCCGGCCCGGCCGCCCCGAGGCCGGCCGGCACATCGCCTTCGGCGTCGGTGCCCACCGTTGCCCGGGCGCGCCGCTCGCCAGGCTGGAGGCCGAGATCGCGCTGCGGCGCCTGTTCGCCGCCTTCCCCGACCTCACCCTGGTCGACCGGCCGCCCGTGCGGGTCCCGTCCCTGGGGGTCAACGGCCACCAGGAGCTGCCGGTGGTGCTGCGCGGCTGAGACGCCCCGACGTCGTGGCCCCGGGGGCTTGCGCCCGCTCACCAGGGCCACGGCACGGCGAGTCGGCCCGCCCCCGCCAGGGCGAGCACCGTGGCCCGCACCGCGCGCGGATCGCGCTGCGGCCGGTAGTCGTACCGGTCGGCCGGATCCCAGCCCACGTCCGTGGTGAACTCGCGCAGCGCCCACTCGGGCGGCTCAGGTGTGGCCCGCGCCTCGGCGGCCCTGGCCTCGAACTGCCGCCTGGCCACGTCGTTCAGGTCGGCCGGCCGGCCCCGGAACCAGGAGCCCCGGTCGGAGAACTGGTGCCCGTTGAGATTGGCCAGCGCCAACTCGGCCGAGGCGCCGGGCCCGCCGTAGTCGAAGGCGTTGTACTCCGAGGCGATCATCGACTCGAGACCCACGCCGATCCCGTACTGCACCGGGTAGTCGGAGTCGTCGGTCGAGCCGGTGAAGTAGTTGTTGTACACGTGCACCTGGCCGAACCGCACCCGCGGGCTGCGCTGCGCGCTGTTTTCGAACAGGTTGTGGTGGAGGGTGATCCGCAGCCGGCCGCGGTCCCGGTCGCCGCGTCCGTCGCCCGAGCCGACCAGCATCGTCTTGGAGTGGTCGGTGAAGCGGCTGTAGGAGACGGTCACGAAGTCCGTGCCGTCCTCCATGTCGAGCAGCCCGTCGTGCCGCTCGACCGGCTCGCCGTGGAAGCCGGTCGGCGCCTCGCCGTTGGGGAACCGCCCGTCGCCGAACGTGCAGTGGTCGATCCAGATGTTGCTGCCGGTGACCACCGACAGCGCGTCGAACCTGGCGTTCCAGGCGCCCTGTTCGCCGTCCCACGGATCCCAGGACGGGAAGTGGTCGACGGGCGCCTCGAGTTCGAGGTTCCGCACGATGATGTTGCGGCCGGTGTTGATCGACAGGTTGACGCCGAGCAGCCGGGCGTCCCGGCCGAGCCCGAGCAGCGTCGTGTTGCTCGGCACGGTCAGCTGGATCTGCCGCTTCTGTGCGTTCGACCCCGTGGTACGCAGCCGCCGTTGCTCGCCGCACCACGGGTACCGGGAGTCGCTCCACTCCGTGCCCTCGGGCCCGAAGCAGGCCATGTACCGCTCCAGGTCCCAGCCCGGCGCGTAGTCCGCCGCCTCCAACAGCCGGCCGTCGTCCGCCTCGTTGCCCGCTATCGAGCCGCGCACCAGGATCACCTTGGGCGCCGTGGGATCCCCGCCGTTGGCCAGCGCCGCCGCCAACTCCGCCCGTGTCTCCACCACATGGACGCTGTCCGGCGCGGCGCCCGCCCCACCGGTGGTGCCCTCGCCGGCCGTCGCCCAGCCGGTCAGCGCTCCGAAGGACGTGGCGGCGATCGCGGCCGGCCCGGCCTCGGGACGTGCCTCGGCCGCCGCCTCAGGACCGGCGCCGAGCGTCAACACGCCGGCGAGCGCGAAGGCCAGCAGCGGTCCTCCAGAGCTCTCTCGCATACGCCACAGTCGCCGCCGCCCCCGGGAAGGTTGCCGCCGAGCGCGGCCGTACGTCGGGCCTTGGCGATTCCGTTGCCAGAAGGTTGCCGAACGCCGCCCGCACGGTCGGCGACGCGGTCTAAGGTCCCTGCCATGGCAGTTCGGCACCTCTGCGCACCAGGGGACTTGGACACCCGCCGCCCGCTGCCCGGGCGCCCGGCCGCCGCGCAGCGCGTGGCCGCCGTCGCGGCGAGCGACGGGCTGCGCCGCGTCGCCGTCGCCACCACCGCCCCCTGGTTCCACGGACTCGGCGAACTGCTCGTCCTCGACCCCGAGTTCGGCGGCCGGCCGCTGCTCCTGCCGCCCACCGTCCGCCGCCCACAACCGGGGCTCGTCCGCGACCTGCTGCTCAGCCCGGACGGCGGCGCGCTCACCGTCGCCCTCAGCGGCACCGAGGAGCAGCCCGTCGGTCAGCTCGCCCACTGGGCGCTCGACGGCCCGGCCGAACGCTGGCGCCGCTCGCTCGGCCGGGCGCGGGACACCGCGCTCGGCGACTGCCTCCGACCCCAGCTCGCCGCCAGCGCCGACGGCTCCACCCTCGCCTGCGCCGACCGCTGCCGCCGCGGCGTGCTGGCGCTCGCCGCCACCGACGGCCGCCGGCTGACCGACCCACCGGCCATCGCCGGCAGCCCCGCCGTCGCCCTCGACCACGCCGGCGGCCGGCTCGCCTACCCGGCCCCGGCCGGCATCGCCGTGCTCGACCTCGCCACCGGCCACACCGAGACCAGGACCGCCGGACTCGACTGGTGCGGCGGTCTCGCGTTCAGCCCGGACGGCTCCACCCTCGCCGTCGTCGGCGAGGCGGACGGCGCCGCCATGGCCGTGCTGCTCGTGCCCGGCCGGGGCATCGTCGACCGCCGCGCCCTCGGCCCGCTGCCGGGCGACGCGCGCCGCCAGGTGCTCCGCCCCGTCTGGGGCGCCGCCGGCGCCCGGGCCGCCGTCAGGACCGGCCGCACCGTCACCGTCTGGGACCTGCTGACCGCCCGGCCGCTCTCCACCGTGCCCGACCTCGGCCGCTCCACCGCCTGGAGCCTCGCCACCGACGGCCGCGCCCTGGTCGTCGCGACCACCACCGAGATCCGCGCCCACGAGCTGGAGCCCAGCGCATGACCACGGCTCCGCTCGCCGACCCCGCCGAGATCCGCGCGCTCCTCGCCGCCCGCCCCGACCAGGCCGGCTGGCAGCGGCTCTGCCCCCTGCTCGAACGCCTCACCCCCGAGCAACTCGCCGAGCTCACCCCCGAGGTGCTGCGCTGGCCCGCCGCCCAACGCCCCATGCCCGACCACTGGTGGGCCCAGTGGGTCGGCGGCGACCACCGCCCCCACCACGCGCTCGCCGGCACCCGCAGGCTCGGCCGCCTCGACAGCGTGGAGACCGGCACCGTGCCGGCGCCCGTCGCCGAGGACTGGGGCGACGACGACCGGGCCGAGGACTGGGGCGACGACCCGCACGAGGACCCGGCCGAGCACTGGGCCGCGAACGGAACCGAGGACTGGCCGGAGGACTGGTCGGAACAACCCGCCGGCGCCGGGGACCCCGACGCCATCCACCTCGACGGCGCCTACTTCTACAACGGGGTCACCGCCGTCGCCGCCCCACCCGGGCTGCGCTGGCTCGCGCTGGCCGCCGCCGCCGAATGGCACCACAACGGCGGCGACATCGTCCGCTGGGACACCACGCGCGACGCCCCACTCGTCCGCTACCTCGACGGCGGCGACTACCACGACGAGGCGTACGACCTCCAGGTCAGCCCCGACGGCGAGACCGTCGTCACCGCCGTCGAGGGCGGCTGGCGTGCCTGGTCGGCCCGCACCGGCGAGCCGCTGTGGCGGATCGTCCCCCGCCTGGCGGCCGCCACGAGCGGGAACGGCGCGGGCGAGCCGGACGAGGGCTGCCTCAGCATGGACGACCTGGTGCGCTTCGCCTTCTCCGCCGACAGCCGCCGGCTCGCCGTCGGCACCGGCGGCTCCGACGTCGTCGCCGTCGTCGAGACCAGCACGGGACGGGTGCTGCTCCGGGTCCCCGAGGGCGAGGACGCCTTCGGACCCGTCGCCCTCGACGCCACCGGCCGGCTGCTGCTGCACGTCGCACCCGCCGGCCGCGTCGTGCTGCGCGCCGTTGCCGACGGCACCGTGCTCGCCACCGCCGACACCGGACTCACCACCGTCACCGCCCTCGCCTTCGCACCCGACGGCACCGGCGCCATCGCGGTGGGCGGCGCGGTCGGCGGCGCCCCGGAGAGCGCGGGCCTGGCCACCGCCGCCCACCC
>NZ_SMKC01000178.1 GCF_004348315.1 Streptomyces sp. 8K308
GGCTGAGGGGGCTCCACGTTCCCGCCTCGCGGCGCTGGCGCCTCCGCGCCCTTCAGCTCCTCCATCTCGTCCAGCTCCAGGCGGCGGTCGTACTTCTTGACGATTTCCCGCAGTTCGGCGCGGAGCTGGGTGGCGCCGGCCTGGTCGCCACGGCGCTTGGCGACGCTGATGGCGGTGCGGTACTCCGCCATCTGGTCTTCCAGTTCTTCGAGCGACTCGGCCATGGGGCCAGCGTACCGGCCCCCACTCAACGCCTCAAGACTCCAATCTCTTCCAATAATTTGCGTTATCGAGTGGCTGGGGCTACGGTGAGTGCCAGGTCGCGGCTGACCCATCGTCACCTTCGATCGTCCTCTTGTCGTGTCTGGTTCCAGCGCGCGCGGTTCCCCCTGGTCACCGCCGCCCCCGCGCCACGCGAACGTCCATCCGGCGCACCCCGCACCGCCCCACGCCGTCACGCACCGTGTTCCACGGTGCCCACATCCGCAGGAGCAGCACACCCATGTCCGCGCTCTCCCCCGTGCCGACCTCGGTCCGCACCCTGTATCGGCTCGTCGGCGTTGACCCCACCGTCGAGGGCATGTTCGACGCCCTCTCGGCCGCCAAACTGGACGAGATCGGCGCCGACTTCCGCGTGCTCGAAGACTTCGGCGTGACCGCCGTCGCGGTGCACGGGTGCTTCAGCAAGGAGGAGTCGAGCTGGTGCGCCGACTTCTCCCAGCTCACCGGGTGGCCGGTGAGCCATCCCTCGCTGCGTGGCGCGGCCCTGGTGCTGCTCATCGTCGACCGCGAGGTGTTCGCGCTGACTTACGGCGAGGGCTTCCGGCTGGTGCGGGACCGGTTCAAGGACCGGCGCTTCGGCCTGAAGTTCGTGATCCGCAGCATCGACCCGGACGACATTCGCGCCGCCGTCTCCCGTACTCCGGGGCGGGGGCGCACCGACATCTCCGTGACGCCGGGCGGCGCGCCGGTCAGAACGCTGGACCTGGACAGGGTCACCAAACTGGTCCAGCGCATGGAAGGGCGGCTGGTCAGGCCCGAGTTGACGGTCGAGCGCGCCGGGGGCAGCCGGGTGCACGGCGCCGAGGGCGGCGCCGGGCTACGGCTGCCTTACGGCGCGGTTCCGGCGTCGCTGGTCGCGGACATCCGCGCCATCGCCAGGACCTGCCGGGAGGAACCGCCGCTTCCTGAGCTGGAGTTCGTCGAGTCTGTGGTGGCGCTGAGGGACGCCGACACGGTCGGGCGGCTCGACGCGCGCCTGGACCAGGCGCTGGGAACCCTCGACGGCGTGCTGATCGGGGCGGCCGTCCCCGACGACTGCCTGGCGGACTTCGGCATGGCCCGCGCCATCGGGGTCCGCTTCGACTCGGGCGAGGAGTGGCGGAGCAACGTCTTCGACCTGGACTACATTCGGGGGCGGCTGCGCTTCCACCGCCCCGGCCGGCGGGCCGCGGCGCTCCGCGAGGCCGTGGTGACCCTCTACCGGGACAGTCGGGCGAGGGCGGGCGATGTCATTCGCCGGGAGCGCCTGGCCCGTTTGGTCGAGGCCGACCTGCTCGGGCGGGACGGGGGCCGCTTCGTCCTGGTGGAGGGCGTGTGGCACGAGTTTGACGCCGCCTATCTCGCGAGGCTCGGAGCCGCGGTCGAGCGGCTGATGCCGGCGTGCCCGTCCCTGACGTTGCCGGTCTGGCCCGACGGCATGGACGAGGGTGCGTACAACGACATGGCGGGCGACCACCCGGGCTTCGTCTGCCTGGACCAGAAGCTCGTCACCACCCCGTTGCACCGGTCCCGGGGCGTCGAGATCTGCGACCTTCTCGCACCCGACAACACGCTGGTCATGGTCAAGCAGGCGGGCGGCTCGTCGCCGCTCAGCCATCTCTTCAGCCAGGGCATGGTGGCCGTCGAGGCGCTGCTGCACCAGCCGGAGGCACGCAAGGGTTTCGCCGAGCGGGTGACGGCACTGGGCAGGGGCAGGCGCCTACCGGACGGTTTCCGCCCGCAGCGCGTGGTGTTCGCCATCCGTCTCAAGCGTCGCGTCGGGCTGACCCCGGCCACGCTCTTCCCCTTCGCCCAGGTCGCGCTCGTCCAGGCGGCCCGCACGCTGGAGTCGTACGGCGTGCGGGTGGAGGTCGTCGGCATCCCGTCCGAGGCCGAGCCGGCGGCGGAAGCCGGTCGGCGGGCCGCCTGAGCGGCCGGTCGCCCGGCTCGTCACCAGCGCAGCGGGAGCGTGGCGACGTAGGCGTCGAGCAGGCCGGAGATGATCCGGTGGTCGTGGGCCGAGGGGTGCCAGTCGCAGCCGAGGTGGTCCAGCGCCGGGTCGTCGTAGTACCAGTAGCCGACTCGGCGGTCGCCGCGTCGCCCGCGGACCTCGACGACGTGCTGGGCGGCCCGGGCGAACGCCGTGGTGTTGTGGAGGGCCGCCGCGCTGACCACGATGAACGTGTCGCGGCCGTACCGGGCGCGCAGGCCGTCGATGAAGCGCAGGTAGGCGCGCTCGTAGTCGGCGACGAGATCGTCCTCCGTGGCCCACCGCTCGCCCGGACGGAGCGGGGTGGAGAAGTCGTTGAGGCCGAGACCGATCACGACGAGCTGCGGCCGCCAGGTGTGCGGCCGGCGCCAGACGTCGCCGGCCACGTTCAGCAGGGCGCGGTCGTAGTAGGTGCGGTAGTCGACGTCCGGGCTGTGGCCGTCGTAGTTGCGGACCATGCCGAGGCCCGAGTAGGCGTTGATCTGATGGTCGGCGCCGAGGCTCCTGGCGGTGAGGGCGCCGAAGGCGAGGTCGGTGTTGGTGTTCCGGTTGACCCCGCCGTTGGTCGAACAGTCGCGGGTGTCGGAGACGTTGCCGTAGCCGGCGGTGTTGGAGTCGCCGATGAACTCGATCTGGCGGCTCCGCGCCCGGGGCGGGGCGAGGATCGCGCCGCGCGGGGCGGCGACGAAGCCGCCGAACCTGCCCACGGCCCACGGGCTTTCGGTGCGCTTGACGAGCCGCACGGTGTGCTCGGTGTCGACCAGGTCGTGGATCCAGGCCGTGGTGCGGCCGGGGGTCACCAGGGTGGTGGCCGTCACACCGTCGATCTGGATGTCGTAGTCGTTGTCGGCGTCGTCCAGGACGAGGCCGACGCCGGTGCCGCGGAACCGGCCCTCGAAGGAGACGCCGGGCCAGCTGTACTCCGCGAACCCGCCGGCCGCGCGCCTGATCCGGCCCACCGTGTGGTACCGCGCCCGGGCCTCGGAACCCAGCGAGGTGGCCGGGGTGGCGGCGACCAGGCTCGCGGCGGCGGCCGCGATCAAGGTGCGGCGGGCGAGCGGGCGTTGGTGCGACATGTGACCACCCTTCGACGTGCCGGGAGCGCTCCCAGCCACGGTCGAAGATGGACACGTCCGGCTCGGACGTCAATCCCCCGCGCGGCCGGCGCCGGCACCCGTGCCGGCCGCGGCGGGTCCCGTCAGAACGGGGTGAGCGTCAGGGTCATCCGGCTCGGCGCGTTGTCCTCGATGTACGGCGCGAAGCCGGCGACGTCGTCGAAGGCGAAGGCGTAGGCCCGGCCGTCCACGGCGGCCGCGTGCAGGACGCGCGCGTAGTGGTGGGCCGGGTCGCCGCGGTAGAAGTCGGCCGGAGCGGTGGTGGGTTGGCTGGGGTGGCTGATGGCGGTGGTGCGGTTGAGCGCGGCGGCGAGGATCGCGGCGACCGGGCCGACGATCGGGTCGTTGGGGGCGTGCAGGGCGCCGTCGCAGAACAGCACGTCGCGGGTGGCGGGGCGGGCGAAGGACACCTGGCCCGGGCCGTTGCAGACCAGGCGGTCGCCGCTGACCCGGCCGGTGAAGGTGCCGGCGTTGGTGGTGACCCGCAGGTCGCGGGCGGCGTACTCGGACCACACGCGGTCCACGTAGGGCGCGAAGTAGTCGCGCGGGAAGAGGCCGGCGTCCAGGCCATGCCCCGGCGCGAGGACGCGGCGGTCGCCGAGGACGAGCGGCCCGAAGGTGGGGTGGCCGGCGAGTTCGGAGAACGCGGCCGTGCGGGCGCCGTCGCGGAGGGTGCCGGCCGTCTGGTCGCGGGAGCCGGTGAGCCGGATGGCCAGCGGCACGCTGAACATGTCGACCATCGTCGTGTTGCAGTACATGCCGTCCGGCCGGTAGGTGAACTCGGCGCAGTCGTGCAGCACCTGGTAGCTGGGGTCGGACGGCACCCAGCCGGCCGGGTAGGCGAGGGCCGGGTTGCCGTTGCCGTCCGGCACCGCGCGGAACCTCAGCTTCTCGCCGAGCGCCACGTAGATCCGGCCCGAGAGGTACGGGAGTTGAATCGTGGTGTCGCCGGAGGCGGCCAGCGGTATGGCGTAGTCGGTGTAGCCGTCGGGGCCGTTGTCGGACAGCGAGACCGGCAGCAGCCGGCCGTCGGGGGCGACGCGCACCTGGCGGGTGCCGTCGTTGCCGACGATGTAGACCCAGATCGAGGCGTTGGCGAACTGGCCGGTGCGGTTGACGACGGTCAACGGCAGCGGGGCGGCGGCGTGCGCGAGCCCGGGCCGGAGGGCGAGGGTCGACGCGCCGAGGGCCGCGCCGAGCGCGGCGCCCCGGAAGACGTTGCGGCGGGAGAGCATGGGGGACTCCTTCCGGCCCTCCACGCACACGACATGAAGGGCATGAGATGAGAGCGCTCTCAGGTCGTCTCCCCCTCCCACTCCCGCTCCATCCGCTCGACTGGCTGGCCGCGGCCCTGCTCGCGCTCGGCCTGCTGTTCCTGGCCACGGGCGCGCTGCCCGCGCAGGCGGCCGGAGACGCCATGGCACGCGTCGCGCCGCTGCTGGCGTTCCTCGGCACGGTCATCGTGCTGGCCGAACTCGTCAGCCTGGCCGAGGTGTTCGACGTCGTCGCGGCACGCGTGGCGCGGGCCGGCGGCGGCAGCTACCTCCGACTCTTCCTGCTCTGCGTCGCGTTCGCGTCCCTCACCACGATCGCGCTCAACCTCGACACCACGGCCGTGCTGTTGACGCCCGTCATGCTGGCGCTCGCCGCGCGCGTCGGGATCGCGACGGTGCCGCTCGCCATGACGACGGTGTGGCTGGCCAACACCGCGAGCCTGCTGCTGCCGGTCTCGAACCTGACGAACCTGCTGGCCGCCGACCGTGTCGCGCTCTCCCCGCTCGCACTCGCCGGCCGGATGTGGGCCCCGCAGGCGGCGGCCGTCGCGGTGACGGCCGCCTGCCTGTGGGCGTTCTTCTGGCGCCGCGGCCGGCGCGGCGCCGAGGCGTACGAGGCGCCCGCCGCGCACCGGCCGGCCGACCCGGCGCTGTTCCGGATCTGCGGTCTCACCTGCGCCGGCTTCCTCCTCGCCATCCTGCTGGCCGACGCGCCGCTGTGGATCGCCGCCGGCGCGGCGGCGGCCGTCGCGGTGGCCGCGTTCGCGGTGCGCCGGCCCGCCGTGCTCCGCGTCTCCCTCGTGCCGTGGCGGCTGTTGGTGCTGGTGCCCGGGATGTTCCTGGTGGTGGAGACGATCAACGCGCACGGCCTGCACGAACTGCTGGCCTCGGCGGTGGGCACCGACGACGGTCTGCTCGGCATGCTGCGCGCGGCGGGCGTCGGCACCGGCCTCTCCAACGTGCTGAACAACCTGCCCGTCTACCTCGCCGGCGAGTCGGCGGTGCCGGTCGGCAACGAGGACCAGCTGCTGGCGCTGCTGACCGGCACCAACGTCGGCCCGGTGATCACCCCCTGGGCGTCACTGGCCACCCTGTTGTGGTTCGAGCGCTGCCACGCGGGCGGCGTGCGGGTGCCGGTCCGGACGTTCGTGGCGACCGGCACGGTGCTGGCGCTGACCGCCGTGCCAGCGTCGGTGCTGGCGCTGGCGGTGCTGGGCCGGTGACCCGGGGCAGGTCAAGAAGGCGCTCACCGCCGGCATCATGCCCACTCGGCGCCGCGGCTCCTACCGAGGCTGAGCCGTGACCGGCAGGCTCCGCAGCCCCCGAATGACGAACTCGGGGCGGCGGGCCGGCTCTTCGGCGAGCCGCAGCCCCGGCAGCCTGGTGACCAACGCCTCCACCGCGGCGGAGATCTCGGCCCTGGCAAGCGGCGCGCCGACGCAGTAGTGGATGCCGGCGCCGAAGCCGAGGTGTGGGTTGGGCGAGCGTCCGATGTCGAGCCGGTCGGGCTCGGCGAAGACGTCCGGGTCACGCGCGGCGGCGCCGAGCAGCGCGGCGATCTTCTGCCCGGGCTCCAGCCGGTAGCCGGCCACGGTCGTGGGTGCCACGGCCGTCCGCTCGAACAGCTGCAGCGGCGCGTCGTAGCGGATCAACTCCTCGACGGCGGTGGGCAGCAGCTCCGCCGGCGCGGCGACCAGGCGGTCCCACTGGTCGCGGTGGCGCAACAGTGCCAGCACGCCGTTGCCGATGACGTTGACGGTGGCCTCGTGGCCGGCCATCAGCAACAGCACGGCCGTGCCGACGAGTTCGTCGTCGGAGAGCCGGTCGCCGCCGTCCCGCACCGCGACCAGGTCGCTGATCAGGTCGTCGCCGGGCACGGCCGCGCGTTCCGCGGCCAACTCCCGCAGGTACGCCACGAACTCGGCCGCCGCGGCCTCGGCGGCGGCCGCGCCCTCCGGAGGCAGGCCGTACTCGTACATCTTGACGATCGCGTTGGACCACGGCTGGAGCCACGGCCGGTCCTCGGCCGGCACGCCGAGCAGTTCGGCGATCACCTCGACCGGCAGCGGCCCGGCGAGGTGCGTCAGCAGGTCCGCCGCGCCGTCGGCCGCGATGGCCGCGGCCAGCCCGTCCACCATCCGGCCGGCCACCGCCCTGAGGCGCGGCTCGAGCCGGGCGGTGTGCCCCCGGTTGAACGCCGCCGACACCAGCCGGCGCAGCCGGGTGTGCCGCGGCGGCTCGCTCTCGAGGAGCGAGTTCCGGTGCAACAGGTTGAACGCCGGGAACGCCGCCGCCGGCTCCTTGTCCCGCCAGATCCGTCCGGCGTCCCTGCTGCGCAGCACGGCGGCGCATGCCTCGTGCGACACGGCCACCGACAGCCCGAGCCCGTCGTGCCAGTGCACGGGCCCGCGCCGGCGAAGCGCGGCGAAGGCCGGGTAGGGGTCGTCGAGGAACACCGGATCGGCGGGGTCGAAGCTCACCCTTGGACGGTACCGCCCGGGGCGCCTGCCGCGGTGGCTATGGTCGACGCCATGGATCCCACGGTCAGCTCGCTCGTCGTCGCCGTCGTCGGAGTCCTGGGCACCCTGCTGTCCGGCCTGCTCGCCCACCGGGGTGCGCTCCGCTCCAAGGCACTCGAACTCGACCGCCAGGCCGGCGAGCGGGAAGCGGAACGCCAGGCCCTCGAACGCCGCGAACTGCTCGAACTACGGCGGTCCTCCTACACCACGTTTAACCAGGCGCTACGCCAGTTCCACCTGGCGCTCAGCCGTCACCACCGCTGGCTGGCCGAGGGAACGCGCCCCTCCCCCGAGACACCCGACCTCGCGACGGCCCGTGACGCCCTGCGCCTGGCCTACGCGGACGCCCAGATGGTCGCCTCCGACGCCGTCCTCAAGGCGGGCGGCGACACCTACTTCCTGCTCCTCCGCCTCGACCGCCTGCTCACCCCGGAGGCCACGCCCGAACAACTCGACGACGCCGCGTCGCTACTGGGTCGGGGGTCGGAGGGCCTGTACGAGGCGCGGCAGACCATGCGGAGGGATCTGGGCATCACGGACCTGCCGATAGCGCGCCCCGAGGGCCACGGAAGGGTTCGGCGACGGAACGAGGGCAGTCCAACCGTCGATGGCTAGCCGAACTGCTGCTGTTCGACGCCGGGGGGCAACAGGCATGGAGTCTCCACTGTGAGAAGCAACTGGGCATCCCCGTTGTCCTCCGCTGTGACCGACTGATGGTCTTCCGGATGCCAGGCGTCCACCGCATTGGCGGGAGTCACTTCTGGGTCTGAGCGAAAGCCCTGGATCTCCAGCCCAGCTTCTTCAAGTCTGTCGCGGATGGCTCGGACCGCTTCTGCTCTGCGTTCTGGTGCGATGTCGGCGCGCACCGAGTACATGAGAAAGAACCGCCCGTCGTCAGCCACCTCGTCGTCACGCCCGACACAGTTGTGGAAACTGGCCATCTCCGTGTCACTGACGATGTCGGCGTCGGCCGTTCGAGCCATGGAATCAGCCCAGTGGACAGCCCATTCCTCTGCCTCCGACCGGCTCATACGAGGAAGAGGGTCGTTGATTCCGCCAGTATCCGCGCTGCTCATTGCACAGCCTCCCAAGGCCAGTGCAGCCACCGCTGCAAAAGCTACGCCCTGCGTCTTCATCAGCCTCTGCGAACTATTCGTAGTCATTCCGTCGCCACATCCAGTGGAGGTTCACCAGCGATGATGCGTCCCATGTTCTTCAGAGATTGGCTACTGGCTTCCCAGTAGGCGCTGTGCCCTGAGGTATCGACAGGCATCTCCCGAACGTCGCCGAACCAGAAATGTTGTGGCGAACGGCCGAGTGTGAGGCCGGAGAGGTTGTGCGCCACCGGGTCGTCGGAGGCCGCACCCACCCAGAGTCTGTCCGGGGAGATGTGCAACTCGTCGACGTTCGACACCGTCATGCCGGGGCTGCCCAGGACGATAATGTCGTCGGCTCCCAGCCCCTCGCCCCCGGCGTCCGCAGCGCCAACGGTGGTTGAGCCATAGCTGTGACCCACCACGGTGAGATGGTTGTTGGGTCCATCATGAGCTGCCCTGAGGCCTGCGGTGAAGTCACGGAGTTCCGGGGCTGCCTCGTTGGCGCGTTCCCGTGTCATCACGCTGTCCGAGATTTCCGGGGCGTCGTAACCGAGCCAAGAAATGACGGATACCTCACCCAGATTGCGTTGCCGAGCCGCCTGCTGCATTGTCCCGATTCGATCAATCTGCCCCTGCATACTCCCGAGATCCGTCGTCGTCCCCGGTACCAACACCGCCGTGTGCGCCGCCGTGTCCGGGTTGCCCTGGGCGACGATCGCACGCCCGTCGTCCTGGGTGCCGAAGCCGAGCAGGTACAGCCGCTGTTCGGCCGGCGCGTTCGTGCGGCTGTCCAGTGTCTCCTGGAGCCTGGTCAGGCCGTCGTAGATGAAACGGTCGTGATAGCCAAGCTCATCCTCCCGCGCCCGATAGTCGTTGAGCTGGGCATCCAGCGCGGCGCGGTTGGCCTGGTCGCGGGTTTCGGCGGGGAGGCCGTCGAGGGCACCGATCTGCGCGGGGTAGGAGGCCAGCAGTAGGTCGCGTTCCAGGTCGGTGAGGCCGGACCACCAGCGTGCCGCCTCCGCCGGGGGCCCGTCCGTCGGGATGTCGTCGGCCGAGATCCCGATGCCGTGTGTCTCGGCGAGCCGCGCCGCCGCGTGGTCGGCGATGTGGGCGCCGTACTCCTTGTCGAGGGTGAACGGGTCGAGCTCGCGCAGCGCGCGCCCTGCCTGGTTGCTGGCGTCCCGAGCTTCCTGGATGGCTTCGTCGATCCGCGCCTGGTGGCCGGCCACCTCAATGGATTCTCGGAGGAGTCGGTCCTGGTCCGCGAAGTCGTCGGGACTCGGCTCACCCGGGCGGGCGAGGACGGTGCCGTCCTCGCTGACGCGGTGGCCGGCGTCCTCCGCGTCGGCGACGGCGTTCCTGAGGCGCTGTTGTGCCGCCTGCATCCTGGCCCGTGCCTCGTCCAGGATGGCGGCGAGCAGCAGGGCGTTCCGGCTGGCGGTGGTGAGGATCGACTGGGTGACGGCCATGGCGTGCAAGCCCGTGTCGGCCGACTGACCGGCCCATTCCGCGTCGATCAGCGGCTGGGAGACGCGGGCGAGTGAGCCGTCGTGGGCCTCCTGGCAGGCTTCGGCCAGCCGGCGCCAGGCGGAGACCGCCGTGCCGAGCGGGTAGAAGTCCTGTGTCAGCAGTTCGCGGTACATCGCGGGCATCAGACGGTGCCCCAGCCGCGGAAGGTGGCGCGGAGTTCCTGGTCGAGGCCGACCATCGCGGAGGTGATGGCGCGCAGTCCTGTGGCGTGTTCGGGCAGGCGGTCGGCCATGTCACTGAGGGCTGCTCCCCAGCCGGCTCCGCTCTGCCCCAGCTGTTCCCCGAGCGTCCACTGCCGCAGGGACTCGGTGGCTGCGGCGGTGTCGCCGATGGCGCGGTCGAGGACGGGCCGCAGGTCCTCGTGCGCGCTCTCGGAGGCGGCGGCGGAGGCGAGCAACTGGTCGACGGGGACGCTCAGGTCGGGTGCGGCGACCGGACCCTCGCCCGGCGTCCGCTGCGCGGCGATCTCGGCGCGCGCGAATGCCTGGGCTTCCGCCCACTCCTCGTGCCAGCCCACGAGCCTGTTCCCCTCCGTACGTGACGCCTGTACGCGGAATGTAAGATATCGGACGCGCTCGGCTACCGACCCCGCAGGCGGCGCTCGACGCGGTCGCGGAACCCGGTGGCGCGGGGGTCGTCGTAGGGGGCGGTGAGGCGTAGCGCCTCGGCCCGGTGCGTGGCGGCCTGGTCGGGGTGTTCGGGGTCGAGCGCGTCGGCGAGGGCTTCGAGGGCCAGGGCCTCGTGCCAGGGGTCGGCGAGTTCGCGGAAGGCGGCGGCGGACTGGCGGTGGAAGTCGGCGGCCTCGTCGTGTCGGCCGAGTGCCTGGTAGGTCCGGCCGGCGCCGAGCCATGCCAGGGCCTCGCGGCTGCGGTTGCGCAGCCGGCGGTTGAGGGAGGCCGAGCGCTGGTAGGAGGCCAGGGCGTCGCCCTGCTGGCCGAGGGCCAGTTGGGCGTCGCCGAGGGCGAGGAGCCAGACGGCCTCCGCGAACTGGTTGCGCAGGGTGAGGGCGATGTCGACGGCCTCCTGGGCCAGGCGCAGCGCCTCCTCGGTCCGGCCGCTCTCGCGGTGGATGTCGCTGCGGGTCCACAGGATGTTGCCCTCGTTGAGCCGGTTGCCGACGGCGCGCTCGAAGGCCAGGGCCGGGTGGCCGGCCTCCTCGGCCTCGGCGAGTCGGCCTGCCCGGTAGTGGGTCAGGGCGAGGTTGGCCTGGGCCACGGCCGCGTACGAACCGGCTCCGACGTCACGGAAGATGGTGGCCGCCTGCTGGAAGTGGTCGCGGGCGTCCGGCAGGTGGCGGCGGCTCAGCTGCACGAGACCGAGGAGGTTGAGGGAGTTTCCCTCGCCCGACCGGTCGCCGAAAGCGCGCCGGATGGCGAGGGCGGAGCGGTAACAGTGCTCGCTTTCGGCGAGTTGGTTGAACCGGGCGTGGCACATGCCCAGGTCTTCGAGCAGGGTCGCCTCCCCGGCCCGCTCGCCCTCGCGCCTGGCGGCCGCGAGGCCGATGCGGCAGGCCGTGAACAGGTCGACGGTGGGTGACGAGGGCGCCTTGGCGTTCCACAGGACGGCGGGCAGAAGCCAGGCGTGGCGGTCCAGCCCGGCGCTCGCGGCTGTCCTGACGCAGGCCACGAGGTTGCCGTGCTCGCGCTCCGCCCAGACGGCGGCGGTGTCGTAGTCGGGGAAGGCGAGGGGGGTGACGAACTCAACCGGTGGGTCGAGGGGTTGGTGGTTCTCGGCGGGGTCGAGCCGGCTCTGGGCGGCGTCGGCGGTGTGCAGGTACCAGTCGAGGACACGCCGCAGCGCGGCCGTGCGCTCGGCCGCCGGTTCCTCGCGGCGGGCCTGGTCGGCGGCGTAGGCGCGGAGCAGGTCGTGGAACTCGTACCGGTCGGGGGCCGGTTGGTCGAGCAGGTGGGCGCCGACCAGGATGTCGAGGAGCTGGCGCGCGCGGCTGGCCCGGGCGCCGGCGAGTGCGGCGGCCGCGTGCAGGCTGAACTGGGGGTTCGGGTGGAGGCCGAGCAGGCGGAAGAGCCGCGCGGCCTCGGGTCGCAGGGCGCGGTAGGACCAGGAGAAGACCGTGCGTACGGCCGCCGCTTCGTCCTCGTCGACCACGCTGAGGGCGTCCCAGAGGGCGGACTCGTCGCGCAGCTCGGCGATCAGGTCGTCCAGGCTCAGGTGGGGATGGGTGACGGCTCGCTCGGCGGCGATCCGCAGGGCCAGGGGGAGACGGGCGCAGAGCCTGGCGAGATCGGCCAGTTTGGCGGCGTCGTCCTCGGGCCGGTATCCGGTGGTGACGGCGCGGAGCAGGGCGACGGCCTCGGGCTCCGGGAGGGTGCCGAGGGTGAGGCGGTGCGCACCGTCCTTTATGGCAAGACCGGACAGGCGGCTGCGGCTGGTGACGACGGTCAGGCAGCCGGCGCTGCCGGGGAGCAGGGGGCGGACCTGGGCGGCGGTGGCCGCGTTGTCCAGCACGATCAGCATGCGCCGGTCGGCGAGGAGGGAGCGGTAGAGGGCGGCCGCCGCGTCCGGCTGGGCGGGGATGGCTTCGGCCGGGACGCCGAGGGCGGTGAGGAAGCGGTGCAGTGCCTCGTGGACGGTGACCGGGTCGTCCGGGTCGTAGCCACGCAGGTTGATGTACAACTGCCCGTCGGGGAAACGGTGTTGTGCCTGGTGCGCCCAGCGCAGGGCCAGCGACGTCTTGCCGGCGCCCGCCGTGCCCGCGATGACGCAGAGCGATACGACGAGGGGAGCGCCCTCGACGCCGGGCAGAACGGCGTCGAGCCGTTCAAGTTCCTCGGTCCGGTTGACGAGCCTCGAATGTCGCCCAGCAGTTGACGGGGTCTGGGATGGCCGGCGGCGTCGCGCTCGTCGATCGTTACTCCTCCTCGGTGGTCAGCCGGGGCGGGGGAAGGGGAGCCACTTCTCGCGCGAAGTAGGAGGACAGGTCCTCGCCGCGTTCGAAGAGGGCGCGGGTGAGGTCCTGCCAGTCGTCGACGAGTTGGGGGTCGGTGAAGCGGACACAGCCGTCGAGCACGCCTTCGTCGGTGTAGACGACCTCGTAGAGCGTCTCCCCGCCGAGCACGACCAACTCGGGCAACGGACGATCGACTTCCAGGGCGTGGAGCTAGCCCGCTTCGACGATCCTAATGTCCTCGCCGCCGTCCTCGGCGTTCAGCAGGAGGGAGTGCAGCTCCCACTGGATGTACGGCGTGAACGGCTTTTCGACCACCCGCACCCGGTGGAAGACGGTGCCGAGCCGCCTGTCCTGCTCCGCTTCCTCGCGCAGGCCGGCCCGCCGGCCTTCGAGGAGGCGCAGCGCCTCCGCCCAGTCGCCTCGGCCCAGGGCCGCTCTGCTGGGGCTGTCCTGTTCGACGAAGTGCTGACCGCGCTCCAGCTTCCAGGAGTCGCGTCGGTCGAGTCGGGTGTAGCGCTGCCAGAAGTCGGCCGAGTAGGCGGGCTGGTCGAGCCGCACCCCCTGGGCTCGGTCGAGGCGAGGGGGATGGAGGTCAATCATCGGGAATGTCCGCTTTCGCCGCGCTCAGCATGTTGCCGGGGAGGATGACGAGTCGTTCGTCCGGTGCCAACCCCACGCCCTCGGGGAGACGGGAGCGGTAGTCGGCGGTGAGGTCGCGTCCGATCACGGCTATGTCGCCGTTGTCCAGCTGCCAGATGTCCGGGCAGCCGGTCTTGCCGTCGGTGTTGCCGAGTTCCTTGGCCGACCTGCCGAGCCGCCGCGCGAATAACGCGGACGGGTCGGCCTCCCAGGGACGCGCCATGACTGCCTCCGTGCACGTGTCCGAGGCACACGCCCGCACACGCGTGTACCGCGATTCAGCTTACGAAGGGGCCTGCACGCGCTACAGTGCCCGGCCTCCAGGTTGGCCATTTTGGGTTAATTTCCCATGCCACGTGCTTATGCCGCGCCCGGTCGGAGCTCGGGATGAGACGGCGGAGCGTAACAGTGCCGGATGGGGCGGAGCCCTCGCCTTCCGCGGCCGGCGCGGGGAAATGGGATCAGCCGCCGGCGGACGCGGGTGCCCGGCGGGGGCCGGGCCGCCCGCCCTCAGCCGAGGTCGGCCAGGAGGAGGTCGAGGACGGACTCCTCCTCGACGCGGAGGCCGGTGCGGGTGAGGGCGGTGGTGAGGGGTGGGTCCCAGGG
>NZ_SMKC01000179.1 GCF_004348315.1 Streptomyces sp. 8K308
GTGGGGGTGGGTGTGGGGGGCATGGCGGCTCCAGGAGGTCCGATACTCGAACGAACTTCG
Source organism: Streptomyces sp. 8K308 (assembly GCF_004348315.1). Classification (GTDB taxonomy): domain Bacteria; phylum Actinomycetota; class Actinomycetes; order Streptomycetales; family Streptomycetaceae; genus Streptomyces. Next base: position 61 of record NZ_SMKC01000179.1, read on the forward strand.
GAACTGCGAACGGTTGGGACAGGGCGGACGGTAGAGACGCCCATCCGGCCGGTCAAGGGAGGAAACCCGCCGAACGACGACGGGTCCTGACACGCCGCCATCTGCCGCCCGCGAACCGTCGATGTCGTTATCGAACGCATCACCCGCTAAGCCACGAATGGCCGTTAGGCTGTTCGCCCTCCGAGGAGATGATCAAGGGAACATCGTCATGGAACCGCGCCCGACCGCCCCGTCCGAGCTCGACTCACTGCCCACCGCACCCCTGATGACCAGGGACTACGAGACCCACCCCGCCCTGGTCTACGAGCGGCTGCGGACCGCGCACGGGCCGGTCGCCCCCGTCGACCTCTACGGGGTCCCCGCGTGGCTGGTGATCGGCTACCACGAGGTCACCCAGGTGCTGCGCGACGAGTCCGTCTGGAAGGTCGACCCCGGGCACTGGCGGGCCCTGCGGGAGGGGCGGGTCCCCGAGGACTGGCCCATGCTCGCCGGCTACCGGGTCGACCACCTGCTGCACCAGGACGACGAACGGCGCACCGCCACCCGGGCGGCCGTCGAGTCGGCCCTGCGCCCCTTCCAGGACCCGGACCAGCCGCAGGCCATCGAGCTGCGGCTGGCCGTCGAGCGGCACGCGGACGAGCTGATCGCCCTGTTCACCGCCGGCGGCTCCAGCGGATTCGTCGACCTCTCCCTCCAGTTCGCGCGCCCGCTGCCGCTGATGGTGCTCAACCGGCTCTTCGGCTTCCCGGTCGAGCGCGGCGACGACATGGTCATGGACGCCTGGCGGATGGCCGACGCGGCACCGGACGCCAACGAGGCCATCAGGCGGCTCATCACGGCGACGACCGAACTGGCCGAGCACAAGCGGGAACACCCGGGGAACGACCTGACCAGCCGCCTCATCGCCGCCGCGCCCGAACTGTCGGACCGGCAGATCGCCCTGGAGCTGTACGCGATCATCGTCTACTCCGACTACATAGGCCAGGCCGTCACCAACACCCTGCTCGAGGCGCTTGGCGGGGCGAGCGACCAGGCCTGGCAGAGCCTGCGGAGCGGCGCCTACGGCGAGTTGGTCAACCGCGTGCAGATGGCCTCGCCGCCCTGGGCCAACCTGCCGCTGCGCTTCCCCGTCTCGGACGTGCGGCTCGGCCGCTACCGGATAGCGGCCGGCGATCCGGTGATGCCGTCCGTCGCCGCCGCGCACGGCGACCCGGTGTTCGCGGCCGCGCTGACCGACGACGGCCTCAAGAGTTCGCGGGCCCACCTGGCCTGGGGCGCGGGCGTCCACCACTGCCCGGCCCAGGAGCTGTCCGAGATGGTCGCCACCACGGCCGTCAGCCGGCTCCTCGACCACTGCGAGCTCGACCTGATGCTGCCCGTCGACCAGATCCCCTGGCGCTCCTCGCCGTACGCGCACGGCGTGAAGTCGCTCCCGGTGCGCTTCCGCCTGCTGGCTGGCGCCTCCCCGTTGCCGGTCGTGGAGGCCGCGCCGCCGCCCGCCGCGGCCCAGGCGACGACCGCGACGCCACCCGCGCGGCGCTCCCGCTCCCGGCTCTGGCGCTTCCTGGCCGGCCTCGCCTCCCGCCAACAGCCGCCGGCCTGAGCCGGGGGCCTGCCGGTGGACGGACGGGGCGTGATGGTATCGGCCGCATGGCTGAGCCGCGCCGCGTGCTGATCGTCGCCTACGACGACGCCCAGATCCTCGATGTCGCCTGCCCGAGCGGGGCCCTCGACATCGCCAACCACCACCGGGCCACGCCGCCCTACGCCGTCGAGCTCGGGACGCTCGGCGGCGGGGCGGTGCGGAGCTCGTCCGGGATCGGCCTCGGCGGCGGGCGGCGACTCGCCGACGTGCGGGGGCCGCTGGACACGCTGCTCGTGGTCGGCGGCCTCGGGCACGGGCCCGCGGCGGCGAGCCCCGCGCTGGTCGCGCAGGTCAGGCGGCTCGCCACGGTGAGCCGCCGGGTCGCCGCCGTCTGCACGGGCACCTTCCTGCTGGCCGCCGCGGGGCTCCTCAACGGGCGGCGGGTGACCACACACTGGCGGTACGCCCCCGAACTCGCCGCCGGATACCCGGAGGTGGCCGTCGATCCGGGGCCGATCCACATCAGGGACGGCGACGTGTACACCTCGGGCGGCGTCACCAGCGCCCTGGACCTCACCCTGGCGCTGATCGAGGACGACCACGGCCCGACGCTCGCCAGGAACGTCGCCCGCGAGCTGGTCACCTACCTGCACCGGCCGGCCGACCAGGCGCAGATCAGCATGTTCCTGGCCGCGCCGCCGCCCGGGGACCGGCTGGTGCGCGACCTCAGCGGGTACATCGCCGCGCACCTGGCCGGCGACCTGTCGCCGGCCGCGCTCGCCGCCAGGGCCGGCGTCAGCACCCGCCACCTCACCCGGCTCTTCGTCGAACACCTCGGCACCACCCCGGCGCGCGCCGTGCGCGCCGTGCGCACGGAGTCGGCCGCGCACCTGACGCGCGCCAGCCGGCTGCCGCTCGACGCCATCGCGCGCCGCTGTGGGTTCGCCTCGGCCGCCACGCTGCGGCAGGCGTTCCTCGACCACTACGGCATGACCGGGGACACGATCCGCAGGATGACGGACATGCCCCGACCACGGGCGGCCGTCGGGCGCCAGACTCCGGCGCCATGAGAATCCACGCGAACCGCAGGACCGTGCTGGCGGGCGCCGCCGCCGCGACCGCGCTGGCCGCCGCCCCCTCCCTGGGCCCCGCCGCCGCCCAGGCCGCGGGCCGGAACGCGACCGGCGCCGCGCGGGGCCCCCGCATCGGCATCCTGCTCTACGACGGCTACAGCCTGCTCGACCCGACCGGGCCGGCCGAGATCCTGTCCCGGCTACCGGACGCCACCGTGACGATGGTCGCCGAGCGCCGCGGCCCGGTGCGCACCGACACCGGCGACGTGGCGGTGCTCGCCGACCGCTCCTTCGCCGAAGTCGACCGCCTCGACGTGCTGGTGGTCCCCGGCGCCGGCAACCGCGGCACCATCGGCGCGATGGAGAACCAGGCGCTCCTCGACTTCGTCCGCCGCGTCCACCGCCACACCCGCTTCACGACCTCCGTCTGCACCGGCGCCCTCGTGCTGGCCGCCGCAGGACTCCTCACCGCCGGGCAGCGCGCCACCACCTACTGGGCCTCGGCCGGCTATCTGGAGTCCGAGTTCGGTGTGGTCTACGTGCCGGAACGCTGGGTGCGCAGCGGCAAGGTGGTCACCGCCGCCGGCGTCTCGGCCGGGCTCGACATGGCCCTCCACCTGGCCGCCCAACTCGCCGGCGACACCGTCGCCCAGGGCATCCAGCTGGCCGTCGAGTACGACCCGCGCCCGCCGTTCGACGCGGGGAACGCGGCCCAGGCAAGCCCCGAACTCAAGGCGCTCGCCCTGCGGTTGATCGAGGAGTCACAGGTCTAGCGCCGCCGGCGCGCCGGTCGCGCTAGGGCCTGTCCTGCCGATCTTGCCGGGCCCGCGACGCCATACACGGCACCTCGCTGCGTTACCGAATCGCGCGAATACGGCCAAGTATGAGCTGCGATCCGGCGCCTTGCGATGCACCGCGTCTGACGCCGCGGGCTGATCCGACAAGATCGACAGGACAGGACCTAGCCGGCGCTGAGCGGGGTGCGGCGGGCCCGCACGACGCGATGGGTGATGCGCCAGCCGGCCGCCGTCCGCGTCACCGTGTCCTCGTAGGTCACGCTGCCGACCGTGCCGTCCAACCGGACGCCGAGGCCCTTGGAGCGGGCCAGCACCCGGTCGGCGGACAGCTCGGTGAGCACGACGTTGGTCACGTGGTGGGCCACCGGGTTCAGCTCGCCCATCGCCAGCGCCGCCTCCCGGATGGCGGCGAGCCCCTGGAGAGGGCCACCGCCCAGGTCGGTGACGTCGTACGTCACGTCCTCGGTGAACAGCTCGTCCAGACGGTCGAGTTCGCCGGCGTCGACCAGGTGTCCGTGCAGCAAGACCAGATCGGTGACGGCGGCGCGGTCCTCGGCGGTCAGTGCCATCGCAATCCTTCCGGAGCGCCCTGCCGGGGAGTTCCCCGTCCTTCCCCGGTACGGTACTCAGCCGCGGCCCGGCCGGCACGGCAAACGCCGTCCGGCACGCGCGCGGGTCGCCGCCAAGCCATGGCGTTGACTACCCGCGTAGCGTCACTCTCCGCACGCGCGTGCCTCGTTTCCGCAACGAACGCCGGGGGCATTCCTCCACACGACCGACCAAGCGGGCACAGGGCCCGCACAGAGGAGGAATCCATGCGCAAGGTACACCGGCGGAGCCTCACCCTGGCCGTCGCCAGCCTGGCCCTCGTCGCGGGGGCGATGGCCGGCACGGCGGTGGCCGGCGGCGCGGCGCCGCTGGAGCGGGCCGCGGCCACCAACTCGGTGTCGGCGGCCAGCTCCATCACCACCTGGACCGGTGGCAACGTCCGCACCGGCCCGGGCACCGACTACGGCGTCGCCTACACCGTCGGCGCGAACCAGAGCCTGTCGGGCGTGTGCTGGCTCGAGGGCGGCCACGTGTCGGACAGCAGCGGCATCGCGCACAACAAGTGGGTTCGGCTCTCGGACGGCAACTACATCTGGGGCGGCCTGCTGAAGGGCAACGAGACCGGGGGCGTCTCGGCCCACTGCTGAGGCACCGACTGCTGAGGCACCGACCCGCTGAACACGGGCCGTGGGCCGGTCACGCGACCGGCCCACGGGCCTCAGTCGGGCAGGTTCCCCTCGCCGCCGTGGTTGGCCACCATCCGCCGCAGCACGTTCACGGTGGTCACGTAGTCGGCCTCGGTCACGCCCTCATGGGTGCGGCGGTGGATCGCGAGGTTCCGCTCCCGGGCCCGCAACCGCCCGGCCTCCCCCTCCGCCGTGAGCCGCATCCCGTCCTGTCCCTCCGTCAACCAGCCGCGCGCGACGAGGTCGTCGTAGACGGCGTCGAAGTCGGTCCCCTGGTCGTCATAGGCCCGCAGCCGCTCGGTCAGCGCCGCCCGCGACCAGCGCCCCGGCTCCCCCGCGGCGTGGTTGAGCGTCCACCAGTGCGGCTGGGTCAGCCCCTCCACGGCCAGCGCCTCCCGGAGGCTCCCGACCACCCGGCGGGACACCTCGCCGCTCCACCACCCGATGGGCTGGGCGGCCAGCTCCTCCGCCGAGTACTCCCTGATCGTCGCCATGTCCCGCGCTCCTCTCCCACGTCCTGTCCTGAACGACTCGACCGTAGGAGTTCAAGCCCACTTGAGATCAAGCCGTCACGTCAGGGCGTGGCCAGGGGTTCGAAGGCGTCGAAGACCATGGAGAAGATCCGGTCCTGGAGCACCCCGTGCTCGGCGTGCCGAATGGCGATCATCCGGGCCAGCTCGTCCACCTGCTCCTCGCTCAGCGCCGCCGAGGCCAGGGATTCCACGGCCACGGAGTGCGTGGCGCACCACTCCAGGATCGCCTCGAATCCGTTGACGGAGGCCACGAACGACCGCTGGTCGACGTTCTTCCACGCGATGGCGAGCTCTTCGAGGGTGCTCGCCTCCGGCCCTTCGGGAGCCAGCATGCGCCGCGCCCTGTGGGTCAGCCGGGCCACGTACTCCTGGCGGTCGCCGATGCGCGACAGCCGCACCGTGGCCCGGAAGCCGAGCTCGGGCAGCAGCTCGGCGAAGTCCCAGAGCAGCGAGATGGAGCCGCCCTCGACGATCAGTAACGGATGCCGCTCGCCGAGCGCCCGCAGCGTCGCGATCAGCGACTCGAGGGCGTCGGCGGCCGAGAAGTCCCCGTCCGCCACGGTCCGGCGGGCCAGCCAGACCCGCTCGACGCCGGCCGCCTCGCCCTCCGACCTGGCGCTGGTGGTCGCCAGGTCGGTGAAGCACTGGATCCGGTCCGCCACCACGATCGGCGCCCCCGTGGCGCGGGCCAGCCCGGTGGCCGCCGCGCCCGTCCCGACCCCCGTGGGGCCCGCGACGATATGGATGAACTGTGCGCCTTCCGCGTCGGAGTCTGACACGGCTTCCCCCTCTGACTGATCCGCCTCGCCACCCTCGACCATAGGGCAGCGCGGTTTCCACGGGGAGTCACCCGGTGCCGAGTAGTTCGCCCGCCGGGCGAGCGGCTCACCGCCGGGTGGCGCGGGCGAAGGCGGCGCGGGCCCAGAGGTAGCCGAGGAGGGTCAGGCCGACGCACCAGGCGAGGGCGACGAGGCCGTTGGAACCGATCTCGCTGCCCATCAGCAGGCCGCGCAGGGTCTCGATCATCGGCGTGAACGGCTGGTACTCGGTGAACCACCGCATCGCCGTGGGCATCGAGTCGGCGGGGACGATCGCGCTGCCGAGGAACGGCAGGAATGTCAGCGGCAGCGGGGTGTTGCTCGCCGACTCCGGCGTCCTGGCCACCAGGCCCATCGCGGCGGCCAGCCAGGTGAGGGCCAGGGTGACGAGGCCGAGCAGGCCGAACGCGGCGAGCCACTCGAGCGCGTTGGCGTTCGGCCGGAAGCCGATGGCCAGGGCGACGCCGACGATGAGGACCAGCGCGATCATGGTCTGGAGGACGCTGCCGACGACGTGACCCGCCAGGATCGCGGCGCGGGAGACCGACATGGTGCGGAAGCGGTTGACGATGCCCTCGGTCATGTCGACGCAGACGCTGACGGCCGTGGCGACGGCCCCCGAGGTGGCGGTCACCAGGATGATGCCGGGCGCGACGTAGTCGATGTACTCGCCGTCGCCGACGCCGCCCATGGTGTTGATGCCGGTGCCGAGGGCGCTGCCGAACGCGTAGTTGAAGAGCAGCAGCATCATGATCGGCATCAGCAGGACCGAGAAGGTCATGGCGGGGTAGCGGAGCGCGCGCCGGAGGTTGCGGCGCAGCATGGTGGCCGAGTCCGTCACGGTGAGGGCGAGCGTGCTCATCGGGTGGTCTCCGGTTCCGGGTCGGCGGGGCGGCGGGAAGAGCCGGTGAGGGCGAGGAAGACGTCGTCGAGGTCGGGGGTGTGGACGGTGAGTTCGGTGGCCTGGACGGACGCGGCGTCGAGGACGTCGAGTACCGCGCGCAGCGTGGGGAGGGAGCCGTCGCTCGGCACGCGCAGGGTCAGCGACTCGGCGTCCGGCTCCGCCAGGTCGAACACGCGGCTGGCGGCGGCGAGTTCACGGGGCTCGGTGAAGCGGAGGCGGATGTGGCCGCCGGGGATGCGCCGCTTCAGCTCCTCGGCGGTGCCCTGGGCGACCAGCCGGCCGCCGTCCAGCACGGCGATCCGGTCGGCGAGTTGGTCCGCCTCCTCCAGGTACTGCGTGGTGAGGAAGATGGTGACGCCACGGTCGTCGACCAGGTCGCGGATGATCTCCCACATGGTGCGACGGCTGCGCGGGTCGAGGCCCGTGGTCGGCTCGTCGAGGAAGATGATCCCGGGGTCGCCGATCAGCGTCATGGCGAGGTCGAGCTTGCGGCGCATGCCACCGGAGAGGGTGGTGGCGGGCTTCGCGGCGGCTTCGGTCAGCTCCAAGCGGTCGAGGAGTTCGGCGGCGCGGCGGCGGCCCTCGGCACGGCCGAGGTGGTGCAGGTCCGCCATCAGGATCAGGTTCTCCTGGACGGTGAGCAGGTCGTCCACGGCGGCGAACTGGCCGGTGACGCCGATCGCGGCGCGCACCCCCTCGGGATCGCCCGCCAGGTCGTGGCCGGCGATCCTGGCCTCGCCGCCGTCGGAGGGAACGAGGGTGGAGAGGATCCCCACGGTGGTGGTCTTGCCGGCGCCGTTGGGGCCGAGCAGGGCGAAGATCGTGCCCTCTGGAATCTCGATGTCGATGCCGTCGAGCACGGTCCTGTCGCCGTAGGACTTGCGCAGGCCGTGGGCGGATATCGCGGCGGGGGGCATCTGGGGCTTCCCTTCTCGGGTCGTCGCGGATCTTGGTCAGGCGCGGCGGATGACGATGTCGCCGAATCCCGTGCGGGCGCGGACCTCGACGGTGTCGGCGGCCTCGCCTGGGCCCTTGGCGGGTCCGAGCTCGTTGTGCACGCCGCCGGCCCGGGAGGTGACGTCGAGCCAGGCGGCGGTGGACTCGGCGATGCCGACCTCGATGTCGCCGAGGGAGGTCTGCAGGTTGACGGTGCCGCGGGTGACCTCACCGACGCGGATGCCGCCGTTGGCCGAGCGGGCCTCGACGCCGGCGCGGGCGACGCCGACGGCGATCCGGCCGTTGGAGGAGCTGGCGCGCAGCTCGCCGGCGACCTCGCCGATGGTGGTCTCGCCGTTGAGGTTCTTGACGATGGCGGCACCGCCGAGCTCGCCGACGTCGACCCGGCCCGAGCCGCTGATCTCGGCGTCGCCCACGACCCGGTCGAGGGTGATGGTGCCGACGCTGGTGCGGAGGTTGACGGCGTCGGCGTGCTCGACCCGGATGTCGCCGGCCGAGGTCTTGATGAGGCACTCGCCGAGCCGGCCGGTGCAGACGAAGTCCGCCATCGGGGAGCTGGCGCGCAGCCGGGAGCCGGCGGGCAGCTCGACGCGGACCCGGATGGTGCCGGTCCTGCCGAACACGCTGCGCTTCCTCGGGCCCTTCACGGTCAGGGTGCCGCCAGTGAAGTCGACCCTGGTCTGCCGGGCGGCGCGGACGTCGTTCTCGTCGGTCTCGTCAGCGGGCAGCACCTCGACGACGGTGTCGGCGCGGTCGCCGGCGACGATCAGGGCGAAGCCCATGTCGAACTCGAGGCCGACGGCGATGGGCTTGGGGGTTTCGAAGCGCGGCATGGCGGGGGTCCCTTCCGGTCGAGGAGCGCGGGTCACTGGACCCAGCCGGTGAAGCTGTCGCCGCCGACGCGACGGGGGCGTTCCGATGGCCGGCCGCGGCTGCCCGGGTCGAGGGCCGCGGCGACGGCCCGCACCAGCCAGGAGTTGACGGAGAGCCCGTCCTGGCTGGCTGCGTCCTCGACGCGGGCCTTGAGGTGGGCGGGGAGGCGGAGGTTGACGCGGGCGGTGCCGCCCTCCTCGCCGTCCGCTGGCGGCGGGGGCGGGGCCGGCGCCAGCGGCTCCTCGCGGGGCGCCTGGTAGCTCTCCTGCGAGGGCGGTGGCGTCACGGCGAACTCGGGGTCGAGGCCGCGGAGCCGGACGTCGACCGAGCCGGGGGCCAGGTCGCGCGTCACCTCCTCCATGGCGGCGGAGAGCGCGTTGAGCAGGGTGAGGCGGGCGGCCGACTCCAGGGCCGCGGTGAGCCGCTCGGCCACCGCCCTGGCCTCCTCGCCACCGGCTTCCGCGGCGACGGCGAGATCGCGCCTGAGGTTCTCTACGTAGGGGGTGAGGTCCATGCGCGCCATCATGGCACCATAGTGGCGCCACAGGCAAGCGAATGGCGCCATCAAGCGACGCCATTGGCGGCGCGATGGCGCCACCCCGTCCACGCGGCCTCTATCGAGGGTTGACCTCAAGCAATGTTGAACTTCTACGCTGGGCATCATGAGCATGGAGATGACCGCCTGGCACGCCCTCTACAACGCCCGGCACGCGACCGAGGACCAACGCCCCTTCTCCCGCGCCGTGTTGCGGCGGATCGGCACCTTCGCCCGCCCGCACCGCCGCGAGCTCGGCTGGTTCCTCGTCCTCAGCGTCGCGGGCGCCGTACTCGGCGTGGCGACGCCGGTGCTGGCCGGCCAGGTGGTCAACGCCATCACGGAGGGACACGACCAGGGCACGGTCGTCACGCTCGCGCTGCTGATCGCCGGGATCGCCGTCGCCGAGGCCGGCCTCGGGCTGCTCACCCGCTGGCTGTCCGCGCGGATCGGCGAGGGCCTGATCCTCGACCTGCGCACCACCGTCTTCGACCACATCCAGCGGATGCCGATCGCGTTCTTCACCAGGACCAGGACCGGGGCGCTGGTCAGCAGGCTCAACTCGGACGTGATCGGCGCGCAGCGGGCGTTCAGCGACACGCTCTCCGGGGTGGCGGGCAACCTGGTGATGCTGCTGCTCACGCTCGGCGTGATGATCTCCATCTCCTGGCAGATCACCCTGCTCGCGCTGCTGCTGCTCCCCGTCTTCGTGCTGCCGGCCCGCCGGATGGGCGCGCGCCTGGCCAGGCTCTCGCGGGAGGCCGCCGACCACGACGCGGTGATGGCGACGCAGATGACCGAGCGGTTCTCGGCGCCGGGCGCCACCCTGGTCAAGCTCTACGGGCGGCCGGCCGACGAGTCCCGGGAGTTCGCGCTGCGGGCCGGCCGGGTGCGGGACATCGGGATCCGCACGGCGATGCTGCAGATGACGTTCGTCACCGCGCTGACCCTGGTCTCGGCGCTGGCGCTCGCCCTGGTCTACGGCCTCGGCGGCTACTACGCGCTGCGCGGCAGCCTCGACCCCGGTGCCGTCGTCGCGCTCGCGCTGCTGCTCACCCGGCTCTACGCGCCGCTGACCGCCCTGGCCAGCGCCCGGGTCGAGGTGATGACGGCGCTGGTCAGCTTCCAGCGCGTCTTCGAGGTGCTCGACCTCGAGCCGCTGATCAGGCAGGCGCCCGACGCCCGGCCGGTGCCCGAGGGTCCGGTCGGGGTGGAGTTCGAGGACGTGGACTTCGGCTACCCGTCGGCCGACCGGGTGTCGCTCGCCTCGCTCGAGGAGGTGGCGGCGCTGGACACCAGGGGCGGCGAGCAGGTGCTGCACGGCGTCTCGTTCCGCGCCGAGCCAGGGCAGCTGGTGGCGCTCGTCGGCTCCTCGGGCGCCGGCAAGTCCACCATCGCGCAGCTGCTCCCGCGCCTCTACGACGCGGACGCCGGCACGGTGCGCGTCGGCGGCATCGACGTGCGGGAGCTGACCGCCGACTCGCTGCGCGCGACGCTCGGCATGGTCACCCAGGACGGCCACCTCTTCCACGACACCATCCGCGCCAACCTGCGCCTCGCCAGGCCGGGCGCGGACGACGCGGAGCTCTGGGAGGCGCTGCGCAGGGCCAGGCTGGACGACCTGGTCGCGGCGCTCCCGGACGGCCTCGACACGGTGGTCGGCGAGCGCGGCTACCGGCTCTCGGGCGGCGAGCGGCAGCGGTTGACCATCGCCAGGCTGCTGCTCGCCAGGCCCCGAGTGGTGATCCTGGACGAGGCGACCGCGCACCTGGACGCGACCTCGGAGGCGGCGGTACAGGAGGCGCTGACCGAGGCGCTGGCCGGCCGCACCTCGGTGGTGATCGCGCACCGGCTCTCGACCATCAGGGCCGCCGACCAGATCCTGGTGGTCGAGGACGGTCGGATCGTCCAACGCGGCACCCACGACGAGCTGTTGGCGGCCGGCGGGCGGTACGCGGAACTGCACGCGACGCAGTTCGCCGATCCGGAGCGGCCGGTGCTCGACACACCGTCCGACGCGAGGTCCGACGCGAGGGCCGACGCGGCGTCTGACGCGAGGTCGGACGCGAGGTCCGACGCGGCGTCTGACGCGCCGTCTACTCCGGTCGGCGCACAATGACGGGCATCCCCACCCACATACACACAAGATGACCAGTATGACCCTCAGTCTTGATCATCTTCGCCGCTGCACCCTGGCCGTGGACCTCGGTGCCGCCCGCACCCGCGTCTACCTCAAGCAGTCGGGACTCATCGTCGACGAACCCTCGGTAGTCGCCGTCAACACCCAGACCGGCGCGCTGATCGCCGTAGGCGCCCCGGCCGAACGGATGTCGGGCCGCACCCCCGCCAACATCCGCGTGATCCGGCCGATCACCAACGGCACCGTCGTCGACATCGACGTCGCCCAGCGGATGCTGCGCGCCATGGTCGGCAACAAGCTGCGGCGCGCCTGGCGGCGCAAGCCGCTGCTGCGCGCCGCGGTCTGCATCCCGCACGACGCCGACCCGCTGGCGCGGCGCGCGGCGCTAGAGACGCTGGTCGGCGTCGGCGCCCGCCGGGTCGAGCTGGTGGACAGCCTGGTGACGGCGGCCGTGGGCTGTGGCCTTCCGGTCGAGGAACCGGAGGCGACGATGATCGTGCAGTGCGGCGCGGCCACCACGGAGGTGGCCGTGCTGTCGCTCGGCGCGATCGTGGCGGCCGAGAAGGTGCCGATGGGCGGCGAGACGGTGGACCGGGCGCTGATGCAGTACCTGCGCAACGAGCACGAACTGCTGCTGCCGAGCCAGGCCGTGCGGCCGCTGCACGAGGCGCTGGCCGACCCCGTCCACCAGATCGCCGAGGTGGCCGGCCGGGACGTCGCCACCGGCCTGGCCCGCACCGTCAAGATCGACCCGCGGTCCCTGCGCGCCGCCGTCACCCCGCCGCTGACGGCGCTCCTCGACACCATCCGCGCCGTGCTGCACCGCTGCCCGCCCGACCTGGTGGCCGACCTCGGCGACCGGGGCGTCATGCTCACCGGCGGCGCGGCCGGGCTGCCGGGGCTCGACCAGATGATCAGACAGTCGACCGGGATGCCGGTGAACGTGGCCGAGGAACCGGGACTCTGCGCGGTCATGGGCCTCGGCACGATGCTCGAGGGCCGGTTCAGGCAGCGGGAGATCGCCGAGCCGAACTTCAAACGCCACGAGTCGGGCGGCGGCGACCTCAAGCGGCGCTTCCGACGCCAGGTCAAGGCGTCGGGCAAGGCGTCAGGCACGTCCACCGGCGCCGGCCTCGACGAGGGCCTCGCCGACCCGATGCCGGAGCCGACGAGCATGACCTGAGAACACGCTCTGGGCCGCCCGGCCTAGGATGCCGGAACATGGACAACGCCACCACGCCACCCCGGCCGCTGCCCGCGCCGTCGTTCTGGCGCGGGCAGCGGTCCGTGCTGACGGTGGTCGCGCTCGGCGGCGGCCTCGGCGCGGCGGCCAGATACGGCGCCGGCCTGCTCTGGCCGACCCCGGCCGACGGCTTCCCCTGGACCACGCTGCTGGTCAACGTGGTGGGCTGCGCGCTGATCGGGGTGCTGATGGTGCTGATCACGGAGGTGTGGACGGCGCACCGGCTGGTGCGGCCGTTCCTCGGCACGGGCCTGCTCGGCGGCTTCACCACCTTCTCCACCTACTCGCAGGACATCGAACGGCAGCTGACGGACGGACGGGCGCTCACCGCCGTGAGCTACCTGCTGCTCACCCTGGCCGGCGCGCTCGCCGCCGTCCTGGGCGCGGCGGCGGCGACCCGCCGATTGGCGCGGCACGCGTGAGGACCCTGCGGCTGACCGTCCTGCTCGGCGAGAACGACGCGTGGCGGCGACGCCCCCTCTACACCGAGGTCGTGCACCGCGCGCACCGGGCTGGGCTGGCCGGCGCCAGCGTCTTCAGGGGCGTCGAGGGCTTCGGCGCGTCCTCGGTGGTGCACACGGCGCGGCTGCTCTCGCTGAGCGAGGAGCTGCCGGTGGCGGTGATCGTGGTGGACGCGGAGGAACGGGTGCGGGCGTTTCTGCCCGAGCTGACCGGGCTGCTCGCCGGGCGCGGCCTGGCGACGGTGGAGCACGTCGAGGTGGTGGGGCGGTGAGCCGACCGTGCACTGGCTGCTGGTGATCGGGGGCGGCGTGGTCGGCGCGCCGCTCCGCTACCTGACGGACCGCGCGGTGCAGTGGCGCCACGACGCGGTCTTCCCCTGGGGCACGCTGGCCGTCAACGTCACCGGCTGCCTGCTGCTCGGCGTCCTGACGGGCGCGGCCCCCTCGGAGGACCTGCGGCTGCTGCTCGGCACGGGTCTCTGCGGGGCGCTGACGACGTACTCGACGTTCTCCTACGAGTGCCTGCGGCTGGCCGAGACGGGAGCCTGGGCGCTGGCGACGACGAACGTCCTCCTCAACGTGGCCCTCGGGCTCGGCGCGACGTTCACCGGCGTGGCCGTCGGCACGACGCTGGCCTGACGCGGCGGGGGGTCGTGCGGTGTCCTGTCCCCACC
>NZ_SMKC01000017.1 GCF_004348315.1 Streptomyces sp. 8K308
GGGCGCGGCGGGGTGCGGGCGGCCTCGCGGACGGCGTCGGCCAGCGCCTCGAGGTCGTCCCCGCTCGGCCGGGCGGCGGCGGAGTCGATCGCGAGCCTGACGACCTCCCAGCCGCGGGGGGCGGTCAGCCGCTCCGAGTGCTCCGCGCAGAGGTCGTAGCAGTGGGGCTCGGCGTAGGTGGCGAGGGGGCCGAGGACGGCGGTGGAGTCCGCGTAGACATATGTCAGCGTCGCCACGGCGGGGCGGGCGCACGCGGTGCGCGAACAGCGACGGACGGGGCTCACGATGTTGGACCGTACCGCACTCCTGAGCGGGCCGCGACGACTCGGGGCGGCGTCACCCCGCCGTGTCGCCGCCGGGGTGTCCGCGGTGTGGGGATTCGTCTGGAGGTTCCGCGTTGTCCGGTGCCGAGGGTGGTGCGCGTTCTGACCCCCGGGCCGTTCCGTCCTCTATGGTCGATGGTTGATGGACAGATCCAACAGCGTCCCCCCGGCCCCGTCCGGCCCGGCCGGTCATCGGCATCGGGACCGGCACGGCCGCGGCATGCGCGGGCCGGTCGCCCCGCCGCAGGTGCCGCTCGCGGCCAGCCGCGCCGAGACCTTCGATTCCCTCGTGCACGACTCGGCCGAGCGGCTGCGGCGGCGGCTGCCGCAGCTGACCTCGGTGGACTTCGCGGTGCAGGAGGTGCCCTGGTTGGAGGGCGGCGGTGGGGCGGGGGCCGAGGCCGCCGACTCGGTGCCGCTCGGCCGGGTGGTGCGGGGTCGGCGCGGCCGCCCGGATCGGATCGTGGTCTACCGCAGGCCGGTGGAGCTGCGCAGTCGGGACCGTGAGGAGCGCGCGCAGCTGGTGCACGAGGTCTGCGTCGAGCAGGCGGCCGACCTGCTCGGGCTCGCGCCCGAGTCGGTCGACCCCCGGTACGGACAGGAATGAGGGGCCGGACAGGGGGGCGGGTCAGTCGAGCAGGATCGACAGGTCCTGGCCGGTCTCGGGGACCTCGACGGCCGAGCGGTCGTCGGGGAGGGTCTGGACGGTGAAGACGCGGTCGGCCGAGTCGCCCATGGTGAGGGTGCGCGCGGCGAACAGCGGGGCGCCGTTCGGCCGCACGGTGATCGCGTAGCTGCCCTCGGTGCCTTCGGGGATCTCGGGGGTGACGGTGAGGGTGGTCGCGCCGTCGACGGTGTAGGTCTCGGTGACCGGCTCGCCGCCCTCGGTGCCGGCGGAGATGGTGACGGAGACCTCGACCGCGTCGCCCGGGGCGACCAGCGCCAGGGTGGTGCCTGAGCCCGTGTTGCCGGAGACGGTGGCGCGCTCCTCGATGGCGGAGGTGGCGGGGATGAACGCCATCTCGGCGGCGTCCTCCTCGCCGCCGACGACTTGGAGCGCGGCCACCACGCGGCCGTCGTCCGAGCCGCCGGCGGGGGTCAGCACCAGTGAACTGGCCTCGCCCTGGGTGAGGTTGCCGAGGTCGAGGGCGGTGAGCTCGCCGGAGCGCAGCGACACGGTCTCGAAGCCAGCCGGGGTGATGGTGCCGCCCGGGCCGGCCAAGCCCACCTCCAGGGTGACGTCCTCGTCGCCGGGCGCGAACGCGACCAGCCGCACGCCGGTGGCCGCGGCCGGGATGCCGGGCAGCACGACGGGGCCGCCGGCCGGCGCGGTGGCGGGCGGCAGCCAGTCGGCGCCGCGCTGGTCGTCGACGGCCTCGATCTGGGCGCCGATCCGGCCGGTGCGGGCGGTGACGTGCACGGCCAGGTCGCCGAGCGGCTCGTCGGTCAGGGTGGAGAGCCGGACCGGGACGGTGGTGCCGCCGGGGACGGTGAAGCCCTCGGCGGTGTCCGTCTCGACCCGGCCCTCGGGGCCGTACAGCTCGATGTCGACGACGGTGGCGGCGGCGTCCGGATTGGTGATGTGGACGTAGTCGTGGCGGCTGTCGGCGGTGCTCGCGCCGGCGAACCAGAACTCGGTGTCCGGGGTCTGGCAGGCGGTGCCGAGCAGGCCGCGGCCCGTGCCGGCCTCCACGCGGGTGGTCTGCTGCACGGTCCAGCCGGGGGCGAGGCCCGCCTCGGCGATGCCGGTGAGCGCGGGGGCGCCCGCGTCGGTGACGGTGACGGTGACCGGCGCGCCCGGCTCGGCGAGCGGCGCCACGGGCTCGGCCTCCGCGTCGTCCGGGCTCTCGGTGATCTCGTCGTCGGTGGCGCCCGGCGAGTACTCGGGGGCGGGCAGCAGCGCGGCGCTGCTCTCGCCCTCGTTCTCCGACGCCGGGGGCCCGTCGTCCGGCGGCGGGGTGAAGGCGGTGTACCAGGTGGTGGCGGACTCGGAGGCGCTGGGCCGCGGGCAGGTGAGCGCGCTGCGCTCGACCGGGCGTGGCAGCCGTGCCTCCAGGGTCCGCACCTCGACGTCGTCGGCGGGCCGCAGCATGGCGGCGCCGGTGACGGCGGCCAGCGCCGCGACGCCGGCCAGCAGGGACATGGTCGCGCGGTTCACCGCTGGTCGCTCCCGTCGCCGTAGTCGCCCGGATAGTCATACGGCGCGACATACTTCTGGTCGTAGTCCTGGTCGCCCCAGCCGTCGTGGCCCTGCTGCCGCGGGATCGGCTGGCCGGCCTGGGGGTAGGCCGCCGGGTCCTGGTACTCGGGCTGTTGGAACTCCGACTGCCGGTACTCGGGCTGCTGGTACTCGGGCTGCTGGTACTCGGGTGGGTACCCGGGTGGGTACCCGGGCTGCTGGTACTGGCCCTGATAGGGCTGCTGGTAGCCGGGGTCGGCCCACTGGTCCTGGGCATGGGCCGCCTGCTGCGGGACGTAGGCGGGCTCCGGCCGCGGCGCGTCCTCGGCCGGCGGCGCGGGAGTCGGCTCGGCCTCGGCCTCGGCGGCGGCCATGCGGCGGGCCCGGCGGCCCTGGGGGGCCTCGGCGGGCGGCGCGTCCTCCTCGGGCAGGTCGTCGTCGAGCTCGCGGCGCCGGCCGGGCAGCGCGAGCACCGTCAGCACCAGCAGCGCGAAGCCCTGGGTCCACACCCACGCGGTGTGGGTGGTGGGCGTCTCGTGGACGATGTCGAGCCGGCCGCCGCCCTCCGGGAGCTCGAAGCCCTGCGCCCAGCCCAGGGTGACGGGGGTCAGCGGCGCGCCGTCGAGCGTGGCCCGCCAGTCGGGCGAGGCGGCGTCGGCCAGCCGCAGGACGCGGCCGGCCGGCCCCTCGGGCAGGTCGGTGTGGACCTCGACGGCGCCGGCCGGGACCGGTAGGGGCTCGGCGTCGGCGCCCTCGCCCTCCTCGGGCGGGAGCACGGTGACCCGGGAGACCTCGCTGCCGACCCGCCACAGGGCGCTGCCGTCCTCCTGGCTGAGCCGCTGGAGTCCCGGGGTGGTGTCGAGGACCCGGTGCAGGCCGCGCGGGGACCCGTCCTTGACCAGCACGTAGCGGATGGCGTACTCGGCGAGCACGGCGGTCTGGTCGGCGCCAGAGCCGGCGGCGAGGTTGCCCACCGCGCGGCCCAGGTCCGTGTCGTCGCCGACGAGTTCGGCGAGCTCCGCGTCGCCGAGCCGGGCGCCGGAGCCGCGGGTCAGGGTGTAGTCGACGTGACCTGGCGAGCCGCCGTTCGAGCCGCTGGCGCCGGCCAGCACCAGGGTACGTGCCTGGTCGCGGGTGGAGCTCTCCTCGGCGACGAACGCCGGCACCTGCACGGGGTTGGCCCGCTCGAGCGGGCCCGCGGCGCCGGAGAGGATCCAGCCGGCGGCGACCAGCAGCGGTCCCGCGGCCGAGGCGCCCGCGATGGCGACGGCGACCGGCTGCCGCCAGCCGAAGCTCTGGGCGGCGACCCGGTAGCGGGCGCCGTCGGCGCCGAGCACGGCGGCGGACAGCAGGGCGAGGCCGTAGACCAGGGTGGCGGGGCCCGCCCAGCCCTCGCCGTCCGACCAGACGGCGAACACGAGGCCGACCAGGGCGCAGGCCCAGGCGGCGAGGATGGCGAGCCGCCGCTCGGCGCGCAGCAGGGCCGCGAGCGCGGCGAGCACGAGACCGGCGAGCAGCCAGGTGGCGGGGGTGCCGGGGCCGCCGGGGTTGATGTTGAGCAGTTGGAAGGCGCCGGCCTGGGCGGTGCTGAACGGCAGCCCGACCTCGCGCAGGAAGTCGGACGGGCTCAGCAGCACCGACCAGGACCAGGGGCCGAGCAGCACGGCCGGGGTGAGCAGCGCGGCGGCGAAGCGCGACACGCGGGCGCGGCGCGGCCCCGGCTCCTGGCGGAGCGGCAGGACGAGGGCGAGCACGGCGAGCAGCACGGCCATGGGCCACACGACGGGCGTGAAGGCGGTGGCGGCGGTCAGCAGCAGGGCGCAGGCCCAGGCGGCGCGCCAGGAGCCGCGGCCCGTCGGGTTGGCGAGGCCGGCGGCGGCGACGGCGGTGCGGGCGAGCGGCGGCAGCAGCACGGCGAGCACGGCGGTGCCGATCCGGCCGGAGGCCAGGGCGCCGGTGACGGCGGGCAGGAAGGCGTAGGCGACGCTGGCCCAGGCGCGCAGCAGCCGGGACATGACCAGCGGCGTGGAGCTGAAGTAGGCGCTGACGCCGGCGAGCGGCACCGAGGCCACCAGCAGCAGCGTCATGGCGAGCCCGGGGCTGCCGAATAGCAGGCTGGAGAGCAGCGCGAGCAGGCCGAGGTAGGGCGGGGCCGAAGCGTCGCCACCGGTGCCGACGGGCTGCCAGGTCTCCAGGTAGCGGTCCCACAGGGCGTCGGCCTCGCCCGGCGCCGGCAGCAGGGCGCCGCCGGTGAGGGCGCCGGAGCCGAGCAGGCCGCGGCAGGCGAGCAGCGAGGCGAGGAAGAGGACCAGGAAGAGCATGGGGCCCGGGCGGCGGGCCAGCCGCCTGATCCGGGCGAACTGCTCGATCTCCAGGGAGTCCGCCTCGTCGTCGGTCGGCCCCGACTCGACGGCGCCGTGCCGGCCGCCGGAGGAGGCGGCGGGCTCAGAGCGCCCGCCGACGTTGCTGACGACCTGTTCCAGGGTGGTGCGGACGGTGGCGCCCGCCGGCGGGAAGTAGGGGCGGAGCTCCTTGGGGTCGGTGCCCGGGTCGGCGATGGAGCGGCGGCGGCGCCGGGCCCCGAGGACGCGTCCCGGCACCAGCAGGGTGGAGAGCAGCCCGGCGGCCTCGTCGAGGGCGCGCCCGGGGAGCTTGCCGACGAGGTAGCCGAGGACCCGCAGCAGGGTGCCGAGGACAAGCCTGAAGAGGACCCACGGCAGCGCCGCGGTGCGGGCGTTGACGAGCAGCGTGTAGACGGCGGCGGCCTTGTCGACGCGGTGCGGGCTGCCGCCCAGCCGGCCGGCGCAGTCGATGGTGCGGCGCTCGCGGGAGGCGGCCTCGGCGTGCCGCAGGACGGCGCCCGGCGCGATCAACACCCGGTGTCCCGCGGCCTGGGCGCGCCAGCAGAGGTCGACGTCGTCGCGCATCAGCGGCAGGCGCTTGTCGAAGCCGCCGAGCCGGTCGAAGACGTCGCGTCTGACGAGCATGCCGGCGGTGGAGACCGAGAGGACCGGTCTGACCTGGTCGTGTTGGCCCTGGTCCTGCTCGCGGCGGTCGAGTCCGGTCCAGCGGCGGCCGCTGTTGGCGATGGAGACGCCGACCTCGAGCAGCTGCCTGCGGTCGTACCAGCCACGGAGCTTGGCGCCGATGACGGCGGCGGACGGGCTGGCGTCGGCCTGACGCAGCAGCTCGAGCAGCGCGTCGGGCTCGGGGGCCGCGTCGTCGTGGAGCAGCCACAGCCAGTGGACCGGTTCGCCGTGCGGGAGTTCGGGCAGGTCGTAGACGTCGTTGTTCCACGTGCGGGTGGTGGGGTCCCAGGCGCTCGGCCGCTTCAGATAGGGCAGGTCGTCCGGGGTGAGCACGGGCGCGGTGCGGACCGCCTCGGCGACGGCGGCACCGAAGCCGGTGCGGCGGGCGAGGTGGAGCACGCGTTCGGGGCCGATGGCGTCGCTGACCAGGGTGGCCGAGGAGTCGGCGCTGCCGGTGTCGGCGGCGATGACGTCCTGGATCTGGCGATCCTGGCCGAGCAGGCCCGCAAGCACCTCGGGGAGCCAGCGTTCGCCGTCATGCGAGACGAGCACCGCCGTGACGACGTGCTGGGGGAATTCGGGATGACGTTGCACGGACATCGAGGTGCGGACCCCGGTTCGCTGGAGGGTGGTGGACGTCGCACCACACTAGCGGCTGGGAGTGTCAGGGCCCCTCGGTCCACCGGACGGCCGTCGAACGGTCGTCAAACCGCCGTCAGACGGCGGCCTTCTTCAGGCGGCGGCGTTCACGCTCGGACAATCCGCCCCAGATTCCGAACCGTTCGTCGTTGGCCAGGGCGTATTCGAGACATTCGGAGCGGACCTCGCAGGCGAGGCAGACCTTCTTGGCCTCGCGTGTGGATCCACCCTTCTCGGGGAAGAAGGACTCCGGGTCGGTCTGGGCGCACAGCGCGCGCTCCTGCCAGCCGAGTTCTTCGTCCGCCTCGTCGACCAGCAGTTGCTGGAACAGCTCGGTCATATGCGCGCCCCTCGTCTTCTTTGCGTCCCCGTGATGCCGTCGTTATCGATACCGCTCGAACGACATGAGTGAAATTACAAGTGGGGTCGCCGCCCGGACAAGCCACGATCTGCCATTCACCCGATGATTCACCCTGTGGCACCACAGCCATACGGAAAGTGTTCAAATCGCCACAAATTATGCGCGTTCGCCCGCCCGCGCCGGCCGTATCCCTCGCTCCCCCTCCCCTGTCCGTCCCGTGTGTGAGGAAGGACGAACGAGACACCGGATTTGTTGCGACCGGCGGACGTCAGCGACGAAGATCACAGCGGGATCACGGATGGGCAACGCGGCACCTGTCCGGCCCACCCCGCTCATAAACCATTCCGCATCCGCGGCGACCGGAAGTGATGAAACAATGGCCGCGGTCGCGCGTTCAGTTGACGTCGGCGCGGCCACGCCGTTCCAGTAGGGCATCCTTCGAGTCCGACTTCGACCAACCGAGCTCTCCGAGGCACACCTCAGACCCCATGGACAACGACAACGAAATCGCCGGCAACCCGCTGGCGATCCCGCATCTACTGCCGCCCGTTCCCGAGCACCCCGCCACCGTGGCGGAGTTCGCCGCCCTGGCCACCGCGCTGGCCGGGGACCGGGAGTGTTGGGCGCCCCTGGTGCGGTACGACCCGAGTAGCCGCTGGTACCACCGGCTGCGCACCGGGCCCGGGTACGAGGTGTGGCTGCTGAGCTGGGTGCCGGGGCAGGGCAGCGGGTGGCACGACCACGGCGAGTCGAGCGGCGTCTACGGCGTGCTCGCCGGCGCGTTGACCGAGACGACCGCCGACCGGGGCGGCCGGGTGCTCACCCCGGGCTCGCTGCGGGTCCTCGCGCCCGGCTTCGTGCACGAGGTGGTCAACGCCTCGCTGGAGCCGGCCGTCAGCCTGCACGTCTACTTCCCGGGGCTCACCCAGATGCGGATGCACCCGCGGTCCCGTTCCGCACCCGTGCCGCGCGACGCCCTGGCCTGCTGACAGACTGACGGGCATGCGACGCATCGTGGTTCTCTCCGGCGGCATCGGCGGCGCCCGCTTCCTGCGTGGGCTGAAGCGGGCCGCTCCCGACGCGGACATCACCGTCATCGGCAACACCGGGGACGACATCCATCTGTTCGGCCTCAAGGTCTGTCCCGACCTCGACACCGTGATGTACACGCTGGGCGGCGGCATCCACGAGGGCCAGGGCTGGGGCCGCGCGGACGAGACCTTCACGGTCAAGGAGGAGTTGGCCGCCTACGGCGTCGGGCCCGAGTGGTTCGGCCTCGGCGACCGGGACTTCGCGACCCACATCGTGCGCACCCAGATGATGGAGGCCGGCTACCCGCTCAGCGCGGTCACCGAGGCGCTGTGCCAGCGCTGGCGGCCGGGCGTCCGGCTGCTGCCGATGACGGACGACCGGGTCGAGACCCACGTGCTGATCGACGACGGGGTCGGCGGCCGCAAGGCGGTGCACTTCCAGGAGTACTGGGTGCGGCTGCGGGCCGCCGTCCCCGCGCACGCGGTGGTGCCGGTCGGCGCCGAGCAGGCGTCGCCTGCGCCCGGCGTGCTGCAGGCCATCGAGGCCGCGGACGTCATCCTCTTCCCGCCGTCCAACCCGGTGGTGAGCGTGGGCACCATCCTGGCCGTGCCCGGCATGCGCGAGGGCATCGCGGAGGCGGGGGTGCCGGTCGTCGGCCTGTCGCCGATCGTCGGCGACGCGCCGGTGCGCGGCATGGCCGACAAGGTGCTCGCGGCCGTCGGCGTCGAGGCCACCGCCGCGGCGGTGGCCCGGCACTACGGCTCAGGGCTGCTCGACGGCTGGCTGGTGGACACCATCGACGCGCACGTGGTCAAGGCGGTGGAGGACGACGGCATCCGCTGCCGGGCGGTGCCGCTGATGATGACCGACATCGAAGCGGCGGCGGCCATGGCCACCGCCGCGCTCGAGCTCGCCGAGGAGGTCGGGGCGGCGTGAGCACCACAGAACCCCCTTCGTACCGCGTGTGGGCGCTGCCCGGCATCCCCGAGGTGGCCGAGGGCGACGACCTGGTCAAGCTGATCGCCACGGCCGCGTCGACGGCCGGCGCCTCCGGGCTGCTCGACGGCGACGTGGTCGTCGTCACCTCCAAGATCGTCAGCAAGGCCGAGGGCCGGGTCCGCCTCGCGGACGACCGGGAGGCGGCCGTCGACGAGGAGGCCGTGCGGATAGTGGCCAGGCGCGGGCGCACCAGGATCGTCGAGTCGCGGCACGGCTTCGTGATGGCGGCGGCCGGCGTGGACGCGTCCAACACCCCGGCCGGCACGGTGCTGTTGCTGCCGGAGGACCCGGACGCCTCGGCGGCCGGGATCAGGCGCGGGCTGCGGGAACTGCTCGGCGTCGACGTCGGCGTGCTGATCACCGACACCTTCGGGCGGCCGTGGCGCGAGGGGCAGACGGACGTGGCGATCGGCGCCGCCGGGATCGCCGTCCTCGACGACCTGCGCGGCACGGTCGACCCGTACGGCAACGCGCTGGGCGTCACGATCACCGCGGTCGGGGACGAACTGGCCGCCGCGGCCGAGCTGGTGAAGGGCAAGACGGCCGGCCTGCCGGTGGCCGTGGTCCGCGGCCTCGGCCGCCTCGTCGCCGAGGGGCCGGCGACGGCGCGGGACCTGGTGCGGGACGCCGCGTCCGACATGTTCCGCCTCGGCACGTCGGAGGCGGTGCGGGAGGCGGTGGCGCTGCGGCGCACGGTGCGGGAGTTCACGGCCGAGCCGGTGGACCCGGCCGCGGTGCGGCGCGCCGTGGCGGCCGCGGTGACGGCGCCGGCCCCGCACCACACCACCCCGTGGCGGTTCGTGCTGCTCGAGTCCGCCGAGAGCCGGACCCGGCTGCTCGACGCGATGCGCGCGGCGTGGATCGCGGACCTGCGGCGGGACGGCAGGTCGGAGGAGTCGATCGCGCGCCGGGTGCGGCGGGGCGAGGTGCTGCGGGCCGCGCCCTACCTGGTGGTGCCGTGCCTGGTGATGGACGGCTCCCACGACTACCCGGACGAGCGGCGCGCGGCGGCCGAGCGCGAGATGTTCGTGGTGGCGGCGGGCGCCGGCGTCCAGAACCTGCTGGTCGCGCTGGCCGGCGAGGGCCTGGGCTCGGCGTGGGTCTCGTCCACGATGTTCTGTCGCGACGTGGTCCGCGCCGAGCTGTCCCTGCCGGACGACTGGGACCCGATGGGCGCCGTCGCCGTCGGCCACGCGGCTGCTCGGCCGCGCAGTCGCGCGCCGCGCGACGCCGACGCGTTCATCGAGGTGCGGTAGGCCGGCCACGCCGACCGGATGGCCACGCCGGGCCCAAGGCCCGGGCCGGCACCGCGCGCGGCCGTAGGCCCGCGCCTGGTCGGGCGCCACCGGCCTCCGGCCGGAGCCGGCGACGAGCGGCCGGGGCGGTTGCCAACCTACGGCCGGCCGCGCCGAACGGTGTCCCTGGCCGGAGGCCGGGGCGGGTCAGCAGTAGGCCTCGTCCCGTTCCTGGGGTGGGGCCGCCGCGGGGCCGGCGTCGGTGGGGGCCG
Organism: Streptomyces sp. 8K308; assembly: GCF_004348315.1. Classification (GTDB taxonomy): domain Bacteria; phylum Actinomycetota; class Actinomycetes; order Streptomycetales; family Streptomycetaceae; genus Streptomyces. The sequence continues at coordinate 10,070 of NZ_SMKC01000017.1, forward strand.
GCGGCGGCTCGTCGGAGCGCAGGGCGTCGAAGAGGCGGTCGGATTCGGGGCGGTCCCAGATGATCGTGGAGCCGAGCCCCTCGACCTCGCGGGCGTCGTCGGCCACGGGCACGGCCGCGAACTCGGTGTTGGCCGGGTCGAAGTCCCGCATCAGGCTGGCCAGTTCGAGCATCTCCTCGGCCCCGAAGTCCGGGTCGGCCGCGACGGAGTCCACGAGCGCGTCGACCGTGCCGCCGAGCCGGGCCGGGTTGAGCAGCACGCGGTCGTTGATGGCCCGGTCGAGGAAGGCGGCGAGGAACTCCTGCTGCCGCTCCAACCGGTGGACGTCGGAGCCGCCGTCGAGGTGGCGGGCGCGGACGTAGGAGAGCGCGCCGACGCCGTCGAGCATGGTGCGTCCGGCGGGGATGTCGAGGCCGGCGCGCTCGTCCTTCAGCGGCTCGGCGGTGCACACCTCGACGCCGCCGACCTCGTCCACCGCCCGCACGAAGCTGGCGAAGTCGACCTCCAGGTAGTGGTCGACGCGCAGCCCGGTCAGCGACTCCACGGTGCGCACCATCAGCGGCGGGCCGCCGTGCGAGAGGGCGGCGTTGAGCTTGTCGGCGTGCCCCTCGTGGTGGCCCTTCGAGAGGACGAGGTCGTGGGCGGGCAGCTGGGCGTAGGTGTCGCGCGGCAGGCTGACCACCGTCATCCGGTCGCGGGACTCGGAGAGGTGGAGCAGCATGACGGCGTCGGCGCAGTGACAGCCGACGTCGCCGACGTGGTAGCCGCGGCGCTGCTCCTCAGTCAGACCCTCCCTGGAGTCGGTGCCGATGAGCAGGATGTTGAGGCCGCGCCCGGCGTCCGGGCGTTCCCGCAGTCCCTGGAACGGGTCGACCCGCCGCACGGCACCGGCCACGGAGTCGACCATCGCGTGGCCGACGCCGCTGGTCAGCAGCACCATGGCGGCGAGCGCGGCCGCGAGCCGCAGGGACCAGCGGCTGAGGAATCCTCGGTGGCGTTCGGGTCGTGACGTGGTCGCGGGCATCCTGGGCACCTCCCGCGGTCACCGTATGTCCATACGATCTTCGACTCGGGGCCGGCGCGCTCCGGGGTCCCCCGTTCGCGGTAACGTGAGCCGGTGACCAGCATTCCGACCCCCGCCGTGTCCGTGATCATGCCGGTGCTCAACGAGGAACGGCATCTGCGCAGTTCGGTCCGGCACATTCTTGATCAGGAGTACCCGGGCGAGATCGAGGTCGTGATCGCGCTCGGCCCGTCGACCGACAGGACGGACGAGATCGCCGCCGAGCTGGCCGCAGGGGACGACCGGGTGCGCACCGTCCCCAACCCGACGGGACGGACGCCGGCCGGCCTCAACGCGGCGATCCGGGCGTCCTCGCACCCAGTGGTGGTCAGGGTGGACGGGCACGGCATGCTCTCGCCCGGCTACATCGCCACCGCCGTGCGGCTGCTGCACGAGACGGGCGCGGCCAACGTCGGCGGCATCATGCACGCCGAGGGCGAGAACGACTGGGAGCGCGCGGTGGCCGCCGCGATGACTTCGAAGATCGGCGTCGGCAACGCGGCGTTCCACACCGGCGGCGTGGCTGGCGAGGCGGAGACCGTGTACCTGGGCGTGTTCCGGCGCGAGGTGCTGGAGCGGCAGGGCGGCTACAACGAGGAGTTCATCAGGGCCCAGGACTGGGAGCTCAACTACCGCATCCGGCAGGCCGGCGGCCTCATCTGGTTCTCGCCCGAGCTGCTGGTCTCCTACCGGCCCCGACCCTCGGTCGCGGCGCTGGCCAAGCAGTACCGCAACTACGGCCGCTGGCGGCACGTGGTGGCCCGCTACCACGCCGGGTCCATCAACCCGCGCTACCTGGCGCCGCCGGTGGCGCTGGTGGCGATCGCGGCCGGCATGGTGGTGGGCGCGGTGCTGACGCCGTGGGGGCTCCTGGTGCCCGGCGGCTACCTGGCGGCGATCGCGCTGGGCTCGGTGCCGGCGGGCAGGGGGCTCGGCCTCGGCGCACGGATCAGGATCCCGCTGGCACTCGCCACCATGCACCTCTCCTGGGGCTGGGGCTTCCTCACCAGCCCCAGGAAGCTGGCCCGGCAGGTCATCGCCTCCCGGCGCGAGCCGGTCGTCGCGGAGCAGCCCTGACCACGGTCCGCCAGGACCGGTCCCTCGCCCTCCCGGCTCGCCCGCGCTCCTACCAGGTGTACTGCGGGAGCGGGTTGACGGCCATGCAGTCCTCCTGGTCACCGAAGAGGATGGCGTCGTCGTCGACGGCCTGCTCCTCGTCGCCTGAACCCGAGTCCGAACCCGAGCCGGAGCCCGAATCCGCGCCCGAGCCCGAGTCCGGGTCGGCGCTCTCGTCGGGGGTCGGCTCCGGGTAGGCCGTGCCCTCCCGCCAGTCGTTGCCGACGATCAGCGTCACCCCCTCGGCGCTCGGGGATATCCGGACCGCCGAGTGGGGCAGACCCACCGCCTCGGCGACCGCCTCCGCGTTGGCCCTGTCCCCCGCGTCCGGGTAGAGCACCTGTGAGTTCGCCTGGGGCTCCGAGGCGAGGTCGGTGGCGGCGCCTGTGTACCCCTGGGCGACCAGTTCCTCCGTGATGTCGCTGGCCCTGCCGTCCACCGGGGCCTCGCCGGTGGCGACGTCGCCGGTGCCGTTGCGCACCAGCACCTCGACCTCCGCGGGTGGGTCGGCGGTGGCCTCGGGGGAGGCCGACCCGCCCTCGCCCTGGTCCCCGGCGGGCGCGGCGTCCTGGTCATCCAGCGCTATGTCGTCCCTGACCAGGGCGAACAGCGCCTCGGCCTCGGTCGGGTCGGGCACCACCGTGACCTCCGGGTCCGCGGGGTCGGGCAGCCACGGCATGGTGATGCTGTTGATCCGGTCGCCGGGCACCGAGCGCAGGTCCTCGCCCAGGCTGTAGAGGTCCTGGACGCTGGCGAGCCCGTTGTCGACGGTGAGCGCGTTGGTGGCGGCCTCGGCCAGGTTCATGAGCTCGGTCGGGTTGGTCAGCGAGGTGCTGTTCTGCAGCTCGTCGGCCATGTTGCTCAGATACATCTGCTGGGCCCTGGTGCGGCCGACGTCGCTGCCGTCCCCGAAGGCGTGCCGGGTGCGGAGCCACCGGAGGGCGTCCTCGCCCTCGACGACGTTGTCGCCGGCCGGCAGCCGCAGGTGCGACTCGGGGTCCTGGATGTTGTCCTCCACGCACACCGTCACGCCGCCCACCGCGTCGGCCATGCTGACCACGCCCTGGAAGTCCAGCATCATGAAGTGGTCGATCGGGATGCCGGTCAACTCCTCCCAGGTGGCGACCACGCACCCGGGCCCACCGTGGCCGAGCGAGGAGTTGATCCGGCCCCGGGTCTCCGGGTAGACCTCGCCGGTCTCCGGGTCGGTGCACTCGGGGATGGTGACGACCGTGTCGCGCGGCACGCTGATCAGCGTGATGTTGCTGCGGTCGGCCGAGGCGTGCATCAGCAGCTGGACGTCGGCGCGCTCGCCGCCCTCGCTGCCGCCGCCGAGCTCCTGGTTGGCGCCCTCGCGGGTGTCCGAGCCGAGCAGCAGGATGTTGAGCGGGACCTGGCCGTCGGCGTTGGGCTGGGATCGCTCCAGCTGGTTGTTGCCGAGGTTCAGCTCGTCGGACTCGATGTTGCCGTTGAGGTGCTCGATGTAGAAGTAGACGGCCGCCGCCGCGGCCAGCACCAGGAAGGCGAGCGAGCCGGAGGTCCACAGCAGGACCCGGCGCCAGCGCGGCTTGGTCTTCCTGCGGGCGCGGCGCGTCTCGGCGCGGCCGGCACCGGCGGCCGGCTCGGCCTTGGCCTCGGTGGTCGTCGCGGCCGGCGCCGCGGCGTCCGGCTCGGCGACGCGCGGCAGCGGGACCGTGCCCTCGTCACGGCCGCCCGGCCCGGCCGGGCCGCCTCCCCCTTCGCCCCCGTCGCGTATCCCGGTGTTCCGCACGGGTTCCCCCACCTCCGCTGTCATCGGCTCCACCCGGCCGGGCGGAGGTCGGGCCGCCCAGGCCGGGTGGCCCGGTTCAAGTGGCCTGGTTCAACTGGCGCAGACGTTCTCGTCGTCCGCCGTGATGCTGTCGACGTCCTCCGGCAGCTCCGCCGGAACCTCGATGGGCTGGCCCGGGCCACGGAAGTCGTTCCCCAGGATGAGCACCATGGGCGTCTCCCCGCGGTCCTCGTCGACCTGCTGGAGCGCCGAGTCAGGGAGGCCCATGACCTCGGCGAGCGTGGCGGCCTGGTCGGCCTGGTCGGCACCGTACTCCAGAGTCGTGGTCTCCTGCGACTCAGGGGCGTTGCTCTTGTTGGTGGTCAGCGGCATGCCCTGGACGTTCTGCAGCCACTCCAGGGTCTGCTGGGCCGCGCCCATCACGTCGCCACCGTTGTAGACGTCGACCCGGACCTCGGCGGCCGGCGCCGGCTCGACGGCCTCGGCCTGCTCCTCCTCGGCCGCGGCCTCCTCCTCCGCGGCCTGGTTCGGATCGATGTCCTCCTGGATCATCCGGAAGATCGGCGCGGCGCGGGCCTCGTCGATGACCACGGTGGCGCGGGCGTCGGCCGGCTCGTCGGGGTTGTCGACGACGGGCAGGGTCACGAAGTTCATCTCGGACATCGAGACCCGGCCCAGGTCCTCGGCGAGCAGCCGCAGGTCGTTCACGTTCTCGATCTCGTCGTCGACGGTGAGCGCCCGGGTGGCGACGTCGGCGAGCTCGAGCAGCCTGGTGGGGCTGGAGAGGATCCCGCCGTCGGTGATCTGCCGGGCCATCGAGGCGACGAACTGCTGCTGGAGCTTGATCCGGTCCAGGTCGCCGCTGTTGCCGACGCCGTAGCGGGTGCGGACGAAGGCGAGCGCCTCCTCGCCCTCCACGACGTGGTCGCCGGCGGGGAGGTTGAGGCCCGACTTGGGGTCGTCGATGGGCTCCTCGAGGCAGATCGGCACCCCGCCCACCGCCGACGAGAGCTCCTTGACGGCGTTGAAGTCGGCCATGATCAGGTGGTTGATCGTGACGCCGGTCATCTCCTGGACGGTGTTCACCACGCAGCTCGGGTCGCGGCCCATGGCGCCCATGGCCTGGTTGAACCGCACGCCCTCGGAGGCGGGGATGGTCTCCGTCGTCCCGTCCTCGCCGGTGATCTCGCAGGCGGGGATGTCGGTGATCATGTCGCGGGGGATGCTCAGCCCGGTCGCGTGCTCGCGACCTGCGGAGAAGTGCATCAGGATCGTGGTGTCGTTGCCCTCGCTGGCCTCGCCGCCGTAGGAGTCGTTGCCCTCGCCGGTGCGGCTGTCGGTGCCGATGAAGAGGATGTTGACCGGGTCGTCGTCGTCGTAGTCGGCGCTGGTGCCGGCGTCGACGCGGGTCAGGTTGCCGTTGAGGCGCTCCCACAGGTACCAGGCGCCGAGCGCCGCGACCAGCACGATCATGGCGAGCGTGCCGCCCGCCCAGGTCAGGATTCGCCGGCCGCGGCTGCGCTTCTTCTTGGCGCCCCTGCCCTTCCTGCGGTTGACGGGGGCACGCCGGTCGCGCTGCCCGGGTACCGGCTTGTCGCCGGTGCCCGGCGTCTCGCGATCGCCCGGAGCGGACGGGGCGCGACGCTGTCGTGGCGGAGCGTTACGCGGTGTGCGCGCGCCGCTGCCGGACGCCGACCCGGTTCTCCCCTCGGTCGCCCCCGGCTGTCGGGCACCCGGGAGCCGCAGCTCGTAGTTGCCGGTCTCCGGGTTCAATACCCACTGATCCGCGGGGTCGATATCGCCCGCTCCCCCACGTCCCTGCGCGTCCACGTTTCCGTGCGCCCTCCGTGTGCCTGCTCAAGGATCAGACGGCACACACTAGCCCCCAGGTTCCGCGCGCAGCGATGACGGTGACGCATTCCACCCCCGCCAGCGACGCCAAACCTCCCGCTACTCCCCCTTTTCACTGTTTTATCGCCTTGCTCTTTACTCGCACATGGTGTTCGCCGCGGCGCCGCCCGAGGTCACAAGTGGCGGTCCGCCGTCCTCCTTCGACACCGGCCGGTCCTCGCGCAGCAGCGTGAACAGGGCGTCGGCGTCGGCCTCGGCGAGGTCCTTCTGGTCGCCCCTTTCCGTGGGAACGGTGAGGAAACGGAGCTCGTCGCGGGGCACGGCGCGGATCTCGCGCATCAGGTCGTAGAGCTCGCGGAGCGAGTTGAGCTCCGTGTCGGATGTGATGGATGAGGTGAGAGCGTCAAGCAGTGGCAAAAGTTTGGCGGGATTGAGCAGCACCCCGCTGCTGGCGACTTTTCTGGCCAGCGCGTCCAGGGTGCAGGGCTCGACGCCGCCGACGGCGTCGGCGATCTGGCCGAGCACCCCGTAGTCGACGATCAGGTGGTGGTCGACCCGGATGCCGGTGAGCCCCTCCAGGGCGCGGATCAGGCAGGCCGCGCCGCCAGAGGCGTGGGCGGCGTCGAGCGTGGCGCGGCGGGCGGCGAGGCGGGCGCCGTCGGCTCCCGTGCAGCGCGGCACGTCGACGGCGAGCGCGCGTGGCAGGGCGAGCGCGGTGGCGCTGCGCCGGTCGCCGGCCAGGTGGAAGAGGAGCACGGTGTCGGGGCTGCGTTCGCCGGCGCCGATCACCAGGATGTTCTTCGCCTCGCCCGGGGTGCGGGCCGGGCGCTCGGCGCGGTGCCGCTCCAGCTCGTCGGCCGTGGTGACGTCGGTGACGATGTTGCCGTCCAGGCCGCGCAGATAGCACCAACCGGCGGTGGCCGAGCCGAGCACCACCAACGCCAGCGCGGCGGCGAACCAGCGCATCCTGACGCGGCGCCAGGACCGGCGCCACCACCTGCGGCGCCGGCCGGCGCGCGGCGCCTGAGGCGTGGACTCGGGCTCCGCGGCGCGGTCCGGCGCGTGGTAGGCGGGCTGTCTCGGCACCCTCATGGTGTCGATCCTGGGGGCGCCTTGGTGCCCCGGCCACCGTCAGTCGGCGAAGTGGGTGACGCGCTCACTCTCCCGGCGCGCGGCGAGCGCCTCGGCGTCGAGTCGGTCGGCGTTCCGGCACAGCACCACCGAGCCGCCGACGGCGAGCGGCGCGTAGAGGCCGGCCGAGAGCCCGGCCCACGTGTCGTATCCGGCCAGCGACATCACCCGGTCGCCGGACCCGAGGCCGCGCTCGGCCGCGTCGGCGCGGGCCGTGGCGAGCAGCTCGCCGCCGGTGAACGCGCGGCCGGCCACCACCAGCGCGGGGTCGTGCGACCCCGGCGGGTCGTAGACGGCGAAGGTGTCGGGGTGGCCCGGGACCTCGACGGCGTAGTCGGCGAAGCCGTCCGGGGGCTGCGGGAAGCGGCCGCCGAGCGGGCGCAGCGCGAGCGCGACCCGCTCGCCCTTGCAGGCGCGGGCCTCCTCGAGCCGGTCGGGGCCCGCGACCACCAGGTCGGCGTCGGCCGGGTCGCCGTTCATCTCGACGACGACGCCGGTGGCGGCGGCGGCCAGCAGCCAGACGGCGGTCTGCCAGTGGGCGGGCAGCAGCAGGGCGAGCCGCTCGCCGCGCGCCACGCCCAGCTGGTCCTGGAGCAGGCCGCCGGTCTTGGCCACCCAGTTGGCGAGGGTGGCGGCCGACAACTCGACGCGCTCCCCCGTGGCGTCGTCGTAGTAGGTGAGCAGCGGCCGGCCCGGGTCGGCGGCGAGGGCGGAACGCAGCAGGTCGGCGGGGGTGTGGTCGGCGGTGTTCACGCCGCCAGGGTAGCCCCGGGGCGGTCCGCGGCGGCGGTCGGCGGCGGGCGTCGGGGCGCGCCGCCGCGGGCACGCTCCGCGCTCATCCGATTACTCCCCGAATGGACAGATCTCTCCAGGTATGCCCAGGATCATTGCCATGCGTGCACTGCTTGTCTCCCTCATCGGAACCGCCTGCTCGGCCGCCCTGCTCGCCGCGCCCGCCCTGGCCACCGGGCGGCCGTCCACCGCCCCGGCGCCGCCGCCGGCCGGCGGCCTCCAGTCGCTCGCCCTGGGGCCGCTGGCCGCGATCGGCCCCGCCCGGCCGCCTGACGCCCGCCCGAGACCCGAGGGTGGCGGCGCGGAGCAGTCCGGGTTGCGGGGGCTGCCGGCCACCGTCACCGATCCGTTCTCGCTGCTCGGCGTCGTCTGGACGGACGCCGAGGCGCCCCTGAACGGCGAGGTACGGGTTCGCACCAGGGACGCCGACACCGGCGACTGGTCCGACTGGCGGCAGCTCGACCCGTGGCCCGACCACGCCCCCGGGCCGGGCTCGGCCGAGGCGGCCGGCGGCGAGCCGCGCGGCGGCACCGCGCCGCTGTGGGTCGGCCCGTCGGACGGCGTCCAGGTCCGGGTACTGCCGGCCGCCTCCGGCGGGGGCGAGGACACGCGGGCCCGCGAACTGCCGGCCGGGCTGCGCCTCGAACTGGTCGTCCCCGGCACGCCGAGCGCCGGGGACGCCCCGGCCCCCGGCGAGGAGCCGGCGCCGCTCGCCGGCGCCGCCGACGACGGCCTGCGGCCGCCCATCGTGACCCGCGCCGGCTGGGGCGCCGACGAGAGCCTGCGGGAGAGCGGCTTCGTCTACACGGACACCGTCAAGACCGTCTTCGTGCACCACACCGCCGGCAGCAACGACTACGCCTGCTCCGAGGTGCCGTCGCTCATCCGGAGCATCTACCTCTACCACGTGGAGAGCCAGGGCTGGCGGGACGTCGGCTACAACTTCTTCGTCGACAGGTGCGGCACCCTCTACGAGGGCCGCGCCGGCGGCATCGCCGAGCCCGTGCAGGGCGCCCACACTCTCGGCTTCAACCACAACAGCGCGGGCGTCGCCGTCCTCGGCACCTACGACGACACCGGGGTGAGCGCCGACGCCCGCGACGCGCTGTCGCGACTGGTCGCCTGGAAGCTCGGCCTGCACGGCGTCGACCCGAGCGGCACGAGCAACCGCACGAGCACCGGCGGCCAGTGGCCGGCCGGTACCACCGTGGAGCTCGACAACGTGTCGGGACACCAGGACGCGTACCCGACGGACTGCCCGGGCGGAAAGCTCTACGACCTGCTGCCCACCATCCGCACCACCGCCACCGAACTCCAGGGCACCCAGCCGGACGACGAGACGCCGCAGCCCGTCGCGTAGCCTGCCGGGCGTGCCGCATCGTGAGTGGACTCCCCAGGACCCGTACGACCTGCGCCGCAGCCTGATGGTGCTGCGGCGCGGGCCGTACGACCCCGCGTTCCGGGCCGCCGCCGACGGCCCGCTGTGGCGCGCCACCCGCACCCCACACGGCCCGGCCACCCTGCGGCTGACGGCCGGGCCGGCGGGCGTGGTCGCCGCCACCGCCTGGGGCCCCGGCGCCGACTGGGCGCTCGACACCCTTCCCGCGCTGCTCGGCGCGGACGACGACCCCGCCGCGTTCGTCCCCCGCCACCCGCTGGTCGCCGAGTCGCTGCGCCGCCACCGCGGGGTGCGTCTCGCCCGCACCGGCCTTGTGCTGGAGTCGCTGATCCCCTCGATCCTCGAACAGCGGGTCACCACCGAGGACGCCTACCGCGCCTGGCGCCTGCTGCTGCGCCGCTTCGGCGAGCCGGCCCCCGGGCCCGGCGCGGAGCTCGGCCTCTTCGTGCCGCCCGAGCCTCGGACCTGGGCGTTGCTGCCGTCCTGGGAGTGGCACCTGGCCGGCGTGGACGGCAAGCGTTCGGCGGCCGTGGTGCGCGCCGCGCGGCTGGCCCGCCGGATGGAGGAGGCCGCCGCGATGCCGCTGCCGGAGGCGCTGGCCCGCCTCCAGGCCGTCCCCGGCATCGGCCCGTGGACGGCGGCCGAGACGCTGCAGCGCAGCAACGGTGCCCCGGACGCCGTCACCGTCGGCGACCTGCACCTGCCCGGGACTGTCGGCTACGCGCTGGCCGGCGAGCGGGACGCGGACGACGAGCGGATGCTGGAACTGCTCGCCCCCTACGCCGGCCAGCGGTACCGCGCCGCACGCCTGATCCTGCTCGCCGGCGTCCGCCCGCCGCGCCGCGCGCCGCGCCAGCGGCACGCCCGCATCGCCCGGCTGTGATCCGGAAGACGGGCCCTACGCCCGCTCCTGCGCCCGGTCGCGCAGTTCCTGGATCTCCCGGCGCCGCGCCAGTCGATGGGTGCGGCGGATCTGCGCCTCCTGGTAACGGCCGCGGTCCCGGTCGTTCTCGGGGATCACCGGCGGCACCGGGCGCGGCTTGCCGTTCTCGTCGACGGCCGTGAACACCAGGTAGGCGGTGGCCACCCGGCTCGCGGGCCGTGACTCGTTCCACCGCTCGGCCAGCACCTTCACGCCGATCTCCATCGAGGTGCGTCCCGTCCAGTTGACCTGGGCGTGCACGTGGACCAGGTCGCCCACCCTGACCGGTTCGAGGAAGACCATCTCGTCCATCGAGGCCGTGACGGCGGGACCGCCCGAGTGCCGACCCGCGACGGCACCGGCCGCGTCGTCCACCAGCTTCATGATCACGCCGCCGTGCACGGTGCCCAGCAGGTTGACGTCGTTCGGCGACATGATGTGGGAGAGCGTGGTGCGCGAGGCCGCGGTCGGCTTCCCGGGAAGGTCGGTCATATCCTCAGCCTAGACAGCAGCGGCGCGGCCACCCAGTGCGACCGTTTGTGTCAGGTAGGCCACAGTCGGCCCCCCAGCTCCCGCGGGTCGTCTTACCGCAGGCAGACTGCTGTGTTATGAGCGACTGGCCCGACGGATGGACCGACGACGACCAGAACCGAAACCGCCGCCCCACGCCCGAGGGCGCGCGGGTCATGCCCCACGTCCAGAGACCCCCGCGGCAGCGCTCACCGCAACACGACGCGTACCAGCCGGCTGGCCCGGTGCCCGGGCAGGGCGGCGGCCAGGGGCCGGGACACGCCCCGGGATACGACTCCGGTTACAACGAGGGCCAGGTCTACCGGGGCGCGGGCCGCCAGGGACCCCCGCCCCCACCGCCGGGCAACGACTATGACGCGCACCCGCCGGGCCGCCCCCGCTGGGGCCGCCGCATCGGCTACACCGCGCTCGCCCTCGTGCTGGCGCTGGTGACGGTCGCCACCGCCACCTACTTCTGGGCGGACTCCAGGCTCCGCCGCGAGGTCGACCTCTCGATGGTCGAGGACCGCCCGCCCGCCGGCGAGGGGACCAACTACCTGATCGTCGGCTCCGACAGCCGCGAAGGCCTCTCCGAGGAGCAGCAGCAGGAACTGCACACCGGCAGCGTCGAGGGCAAACGCACCGACACGATGATGCTGCTGCACGTCGGCAGCAACGGCAGCACCATGATCAGCCTGCCCCGCGACTCCTGGGTGACGATCCCCGAGTTCACCGGCTCCGAGTCCGGCAACCGCATCCCCGAGCAGCAGCAGAAGCTCAACGCCTCCTACTCCATCGAGGGCCCCTGGCTGCTGACCCGCACCATCGAGTACAACCTGGACATCCGCATCGACCACTACGTCGAGATCGGCTTCGCCGGCTTCGCCAATGTCGTGGACGCGCTGGGCGGCGTCGAGATGTGCCTGGACGAGCCGATCCAGGACGAGAACTCGGGCGCGAACTTCGAGGCCGGCTGCCAGCAGATGAACGGCGCCGAGGCCCTGGCCTTCAACCGCCAGCGGTACCAGGAGGCCGAGGGCGACCTGGGCCGCACCCAGAACCAGCAGGAGTTCCTCGGCACCCTCGCCGACCAGGCCGCCTCGCCGGCCACGCTGCTCAACCCGTTCCGCCTCTTCCCGGTGGCCAACGCGTCGCTCGACTCGCTGATCGTCGACGAGGACATGTCGCTGTGGGACCTGCGCTCCATGTTCTGGGGCATGCGCGGCGCCAACCGGATGAACATCCCGATCGCCGACCCCGGGTTCCAGACCCCGGACGGGCAGTCGGCGGTGCTGTGGGACATGGAGCAGACCGAGACGCTGATGAACCAGCTGCGCAACGACGAGGAGGTCACGGTCGGCCAGGAGTGACGGGCCGGCTCACCCCTTCTCCCTCACCCCGTTCTTTTCTCACCCTTTTCCACGCCGTTCCGCCCGGGCCGCGCGGCGGGCGATGACCTGGTCCCGCAGGGTCCCCATCTCCCGCAGCGCGGCCTTCCGCTCGCGGGCCGCGAGCCGGTCCACGTAGAGCCGACCGTTCAGGTGGTCGGTCTCGTGCTGGAGGCAGCGCGCGAAGTAGCCGCGGCCCTCGATCACCAGCGGTCGGCCCGCCAGGTCCACGCCGCGCACGACGGCGTGGTCGGGGCGGGCCAGCGGCACATAGGGCCCGGGCACCGACAGGCACCCCTCGGGCTCCTCGAGCAGGGTGCGCCGCTCGGCAGGCACCTCGTCGAGCACCGGGTTGGCGATGTGCCCGACGTGCCGCACCCCCCACTCGTCCGTCATGTCCCAGACGAAGAGCCGCAGATCGACGCCGACCTGGTTGGCCGCGAGCCCGGCGCCCTCGGCGACGTCGAGGGTGGCGAACATGTCGTCCACCAGGGTGGCCAGCTCGGCGGAGCCGAACTCGGTGAGCTCGCGGCAGGGCCGGTGCAGCACCTTTTCGCCGATCACCGTGATCAGCCGCACCGACCCGCGCACCGCCTCGGGCGAGGGTACGGGGTAGGCGTCGACGGGTTCCCCCTGGACCAACACGGCGGCCATGGCGCAACTCCTTCGTGGGCTCCGGGACTTGACCCTGCGCCTTGCAAAGTACCAGACTTTGCAAAGTGACCGAAGAAGACGAGTCCCCCGCCCGCCCGGCCGACACCTCCTTCGAGGCGCACCCGGTGCGCCGGGCGCTGCTCGACCTGCTGGCCGAACTCGGCACCGTCACCTCGACCGAGGCGGCCCGCCGGCTCGGCCACAGCTCCGGGCTCTGCTCGTTCCACCTGCGCCAGCTCGCCCGGCACGGCCTGATCGAGGAGGCCCCGCACACCGGCGGCGGCCGGATCCGCCCCTGGCGGCTGCGCGCCCCGGCGGAGCCGGACCCCGGCTTCGACCTCCTCGCGCGCGGCCTGGAGGACGAGAGCTACCAGCGTTGGCTCGCCCACCGCGACGCCGCGCCCGAGGAGTGGCGGCGGGACGAGGCGTTCTCCGCCGTCGTCCACGTCACCCCGGCCGAGCTGGCCCGCCTCGGCGAGCAGATCCGCGCCCTCCTCGCCCCCTACCAGGACCGGCGCGGCCGACCGGCGGCCGCCGCGCCCGTCGCCGCGATCGCCCGCCTCTTCCCGCTGGTCGCGCCGAGGGACGAGTGATAGACCGGTGCCCATGGATTATCCGGTGCCCATGGATGTGGTGGACCTGGAACTGCCCGGCGTGGCCGAGCCGTCGGCCGCGGATGGCGGGGCCGGCCGGCCCCGCGTCGCCTGCCGGCTCTGCGGCCGGCCGCTGCACGACCGCGAGGCGCGGCTGTGGGGCCTCGGCCCCGACTGCCGCGCCAAGCTCGCCCTCCGCACGGCCCCGCGCCCGCCGGAGCACCCGGTGGAGCAGGACCCGCTGCCCGGGGTGTGAGCCCGCCTCGTCGCCACGTCAGGCGTCGAAGCGGCGGCAGGCGTCGTCGATGTGACCGAGATACCGGTGGGTCCAGTCACACATCGCGTCGACCGTCTTCCGCAGGCCACGGCCCGCCTCGGTGAGCTCGTAGTCGACCCGCGGCGGCACGATCGGGTACACGGTCCGCGCCACCAGGCCGTTGCGCTGCAGCATGCGGAGGTTCTGCGTGAGCATCTTGTGGCTGACGCCCTCCACCTCGTTCCGCAGCTCGCTGAACCGGAGCGTCCGCTCGCCCAGCGCCTCGGTGATCAGCAGCGCCGTCGTCGATGGTGACCGGCCGGATCGCACAACGCGGCGTATGAGGGGCAAGTCCGGCCCGATCGACGCCTATGCCGCCGCGACGGCCGTGCTGTCCGGCCGGGCCACGGGCACTCCCAAGAGCCGGGACGGCGTGGTCGAGGCGGTCCGAGCCCTGCGGACCGCCCGCCGCAGCGCGGTCAAGGCCCGCACCCAGGCGATGAACCAATCCGGGGCCTGCTCGTGGCGGCTCCCGCGATGCTGCGTGAGCAGGTCGCGGGCCTGGACCGGACCGCGCTGATACGCACCCTGGCCCGGCTGCGGCCCGGTGACGACCTGGCACGCCCGCTGGCCGCGACCCGGGCGGCCCTGCGCCGCCTGGCCCGCCGTCACCAGGCCATGGACGCCGAGATCACCGAACTGCACGCGGAGATCGGTCCCCTGATGAAGCAGGCCGCCCCCGTACTACTGGACTTGTTCGGTGTCGGCCCGGAGACCGCCGGGCAGCTGTTGGCCTCAGCCGGGGACAACCCCGAGCGCATGCGCTTCCGAGGCGGCGTTCGCACACCTGGCCGGCGTCGCCCCGATCCCAGCGTCGTCCGGCCGCACCCACCGCCACCGCCTCAACCGGGGCGGCGACCGAGCCGCGAACAACGCCCTGCACACCATCGTGCCGGTCCGCATGCGCTACGACGAACGCACCCGCACTTATGTCGAACGCCGCACGAAGGAAGGACTGTCCAAGCCAGAGATCATGCGCTGCCTCAAGCGATTCGTCGCCCGCGAGGTCTACCGCGCCCTGACCGGCACACCAGCCCAACAAACCACTCAAACCGACCTTGCTCCTGCGGCTTGACACCTACAGGAGCATCCGCGGCGGCTACCGGATGTCGTGGTCGGGGTGGGCGCGGTCGTACTGGCGCCGTGCCTCGGCGATGACGGCGCGATGGCTGAGGGACCAGTCGGCGAGCGCCTTGACCAGGTGGGTGAGGCTGGCCCCGGTCTCGGTCAGCCGGTAGTCGACCTGGGCCGGGACGGTCGCGTACACAGTGCGGAGGACGAGCCCGTCGCGTTCCAGCCTGCGTACGGTGAGGGTGAGCATGCGCTGGGAGATGCCGTCGATGGCGCGTTGCAGCTCGCGGAACCGGCGCGGCCCGCTCGCGAGTTCGACGATCACGAGGACCGACCACTTGTCCCCGACGCGGTCCAGGACGTCGCGGATCCCGCAGTCCGGGTGATCCGCGCGCCCACAGGGGTCGAGGTCGGCGGGCGCGCTGGTTACCCCGGTGTGCGTGGGTGACATCGAACTGCCTCCTTGTGGCCGGTACGTCGGCGGATCAGGATCAAGCGTAGTTACCGGTGAGAACCACGACGGAAGAGCATGACTGACATGATCCTGGTGACCGGTGCGAACGGGAATCTCGGCGCGGCCACCCTCACGGCGCTGCACGCCCGCGGTGCGCTCGCGACCGGCGGCAGCCGCACCCCGACCGACGGGATGCGGCGGCTCGACTTCGACGCCCCCTCCGGCATCGACCTCACGGGCGTGTCGACCCTGGTGCTGGTCTCCGCCGGCTACGCCGAGGACGACCAGGTCGTCGGGCGGCACGCGGCTGTCCTGGACGCCGCCGTCCAGGACGGGGTCCGGCACGTCGTCTACACGAGCCTGACCGGCGCCGGCGACCACCTCGCCTTCGCGCTGGCGCACCGCGCCACCGAACGACTGGTGCGCACGTGCGGGCTGCCGTGGACGATCCTGCGCAACGGCCTCTATGCCGAACTCTTCGGTGGTCTGCTGATGTGGGCCGACGACGTCGTGGAGTCCGCGTTCGGCGACGGCGCCCTGGCCGCGGTCGCCCGCGCGGACCTCGCCGAGGCCGCCGCGATCGTCGCGGCGGATCCGGCACCACACGGCGGGCGCGCCTACGACCTGGTCGGCACGCCGATCACGGCCGCGCGGGTGGCCGACCAGCTGGGAGTCCCGCACCGGAGCATCGGCCTGGGTGAGTACCGGCGCAGGCTCCTCGACGAGGGGTCGGGACTGCTGCCGTTCCAGCCGCCAATGCTCGCCTCGATCGCGACCAGCGTCCGGCACCGCTTTCTGGACGGCACCTGCTCCGACCTGGTGGACATCCTCGGCCGCCCGCTCCGCGACCCACTCACCACGGCGGCCGCGGCCGCGGCCGCCACGAGGCCGGCGCCCGACCGGACACCGGCCGGCGACGCGCGGCCCACGACGGCCTGAGCCGGCCACGCGCGCCGCCGAACGCACGGGTCCCGGCCGCCTCCTACCCGCAGCTCTCTATCCGTGGCTCTATCCGTGGCTCTCTATCCGTGGCTCTCTATCCGTGGCTCTGGAACGCCTGGGCGACGGCGAGGCTGTCCTCGTACACGTGGTACCGGGTGACGAGGCCGTTCTCGACGGTGAGGTACAGGGCGATCCGGGCTCGGTAGGGGCGGCCCGTGGGCCTGGCCGTCTGCCGGATCTCGCCGGTGACGACGGCGTCCGCGCCGTCCACCAGGATCCGCTCGATCACGTTGCCGGCCTCGCCCGACACGTGGTGCTCGCCGATCTGGCGGAAATGGTCGGCCACCTCCGCCCGGGTGGACCGGTCCCGGATCCACGGGGTGACGGCGCGGCCGTGCTCCTCCGCCGGCCAGTCCAGCTTCCAGTCGACCCGCTCGGCGAACAACTCCGCGATCCGCGCCGGGTCGCCCTCTCCCATCCGCCCCAGCAGCGCCTGAACGGCCTCCCGGGTGGCGTCAGTTGTGTTGCTCGTGTTGCTCGTGATCATGTCGGGCAGACTACGCGGGGCGCCTGGTCTGCCCGAGCAGGTACCCCGTGAACACGGCGGCGGCCGGGGCGAGGGCCACGAAGAGCCAGGTCAGCCCGTGCGCGTCGGTGGTCCAGCCGTCCCAGCAGTCGCCGAAGTCCTCGGAGAAGTACTCGAGGGCGCCCTTCGCCCCGTCGGTGGACTCGGAGGCGAGGACGGCGGTGGCGAAGGTCTCCCCCAACAGCACGCTGCCGAGCGCCAGCAGGCCGGCGAGCCAGTAGAGCGCGGGCTGCCCCGGCGCGAACCTGCCGACCGGCAACCCGATCATCCCACCGAGCAGCGCGCCCAGCCAGGTGAGTTGGGCGACCTCGGGCTCGGTGCCCTCGCGCATCGCCTCCTCGATCAGCGAATCGAAGTCGACGACCGCGCCGGTGATGAAGCCGTAGACCAGGATCAGCCCGAGGGCGAGGACGAGCGCCTGGAGGAGCGCGAGCCCTGGGTTGCCGTTGCGCGGCGCGGGAACCGGCCAGCCGCCGGGCGCGCCGGGCACCGGGGCCGGCTGCGGGTACCCGTAGCCGGGCTGCGGCTGCGGCGGTTGCGGGTAGCCGTAGCCCGGCTGCGGCGGCATCGGCTGCATCGCGGGCTGGGTCGGCTGGTACGCGTTGGGCTGCGGCTGCGGCTGCTGATATGGATTGCTCACCGAATCTCCCCCGAACTCAGCGGTAGATCACGGCGCACAGCAGCACCGAGTCATTGTCGAGCGTCCACCACCAGAAGTCGTCACCGGACGCCGAACGGCACTCCTCGCCGTCGGTGTTGGCCGGCGCGTCGTAGACGGCGGTGACGTTGTAGAGCTGGCTGTAGGGCGGCGCGATGCTCCCCTCACAGTCCACCCAGCTCAGGAGGTTGGCGCTGCCGTCCGACATGCCGAGGAAGCACTGGCCGACATCGAACTGGCGGGTCACGCACAGGTAGATGTTCTGCACCTCGGCGCCGTAGGAGGTGTAGCTGAAGTAGGACTGCCCGGGGCCGGCGGCGCAGTCGACGGCGAACTCGCTGGTCTGCGAGACCCAGAGCGCGGCGGCCTCGTCGTCACAGCTGACCACCTCGGGGATGTCGGAGCTCCAGGTGGTCTCGTCCGTCATCCAGTTGGCCAGGCAGTCGCCCTGGCTGACCGCCAGGAAGGCGTCGAGTGTCGGGTCGCTTGGCGTCTCGGGGGTGGGGGCCGTGGTCTCCAGACCACCGCCACCGCCGCTGCTGTCGTCGATTCCGCCGGAACCGGACCCGTCGCCGAGGCCGGTGTCGCCCGGCGTCTCGAAGTCCTCCAGGTCCTCGAGGCCGTCCGTGCCGTCGAACGTCGGCAGGTCGGAAGGAGCCGCGGCGCTGGCCCCGCCGCCACGGGCGTCCGCCCCGGTCGCGGCGGCCAGCCCGAACGAGGCGGCCACGGTCAGCACGATGACTCCGGCCCATATCCCGAACCGCTTGCCGCTGTTGTCGGCCGTGTTGGCCGGCCCACCGCCGGGCCCGGGCGCCGGGGGGTAACCCGCGCCCGGCCAACCCTGCATGCCACTCATGTCGTTCCCCCGTGTGTCCTGAACAGGACAGCAGGCTAGCAACCCCCGTCGGACCGCAGTTCGAACCAGACCGTCTTGGCCTCCGGGCGCGGGGCGCCGTGGTAGGTCACACCCCAGGCGGCGGCGAGCATGTCGAGAAGCGCCAGGCCACGGCCGCTTTCGGCGTCGGATCCAAGGCCGTTGACGGCCGGCCAGCGGCGTGGGGCGGCGTCCTTCACGGCCACCCGAACCTGCCCGGAACCGATGTCGGTGCGGATCGAGAGCCGCGCGACGGAGGTGTGTTGGTACACGTTCGTTACCGCCTCACTGACAAGTAGCCGCGCCGTCTCCACGAGCTCTCCGTGCCCGGCGAGGGTGAGCAGCTCGGCGACGTGGTTCCGCGCGACCCGCGGGGTGTCCACGACGTTCGGCGCGGTGAGGTGGTACGAACGGGCGACGGCGATGGACATGGTTGCGCTTCCCTCCCAACACGGTTGGGCGCGGAGCGGGTTCGTCCACTTACCCAACGTGAGACAGGGATGACCCTACGGCACGGAGGAAGATATTTTCTACATTGCCAGTCACAGCTTTGCGACCCTCGGTTCATGGAAGAGTACGGAGAGCAAGCAACTCATCACACGAGAGGGAACCGGATGCCGCCCAGGTCAGCACCTACCGCCCGACAGCGCCGCCTTGGCGCCGAGCTGCGCAAGATGCGGGAGCGCGCCGGCCTCAACGGCGGTGAGGCGGCAGCCTTACTGGACATGGACCGCGCCCGGATCAGCAACACGGAGTCGGGTCGCTTCGGCGTGAGCGCGGAGCGCGTGCGCACCTTCGCGCGCGCCTACGCCTGTCCCGACAAGGAGTACGTGGAGGCGCTGGCGGCGATGGCCGACGAGCGCGTCAAGGGATGGTGGGAGGAGTATCGCGGGACGCTCCCGCCCGGCTGGCTGGACCTCGCCGAGTTGGAGCACCACGCGAGGGCGCTCCGCTCCATGCAGGTGACTCACATCCCCGGATTACTACAGACCGAGGAATACGCCAGGACGGTGTTCGCGACGGCCGTTCCACCCCTGACCTCCGTCGAACTCCGCCGAAGACTTTCACACCGGATGAGACGTCGGGACCTTCTGGACAGGACGGTCGCACCCCACTGCACTTTTATCATCCACGAAGCAGCTCTTCGGATTCAGATCGGCGGCCGCAAGGTTATCCGGAGTCAGCTGGAGTACCTACTCGATGCCGCAGACCGGGACAACGTCACTGTGCGCGTCGTCCCGTTCACCGCAGGCGCCTTCCCGGGCTCGGGCACCACCATGCTCTACGCCGACGGGGCGGTGCCCGCGCTCGACACGGTCCAACTGGACTCCGGCCACGCATCCGTCCTGCTCGACGCCGAGACGCACCTGGAGAACTACCGAGCCATCATTGAGCGCGTGCAAGAATTGGCTGTCAGCCCCGAGAAGACGCTCGATCTCATTCTGGATATCGTGCGCAACCTCTAGGAAGGCGGAAATGCCGGATACTCGTTGGCAGAAGTCGTCATATTCGTCAGAGGCCGGAAACTGCCTGGAGCTGGCCCGCTCCGGCAGTCTCCTGAACGTACGAGAGAGTGATGCGCCGGATGTGATAGCAGCGACCAACCTGCCACGCCTCCACGCGCTTCTTCGCAGCATCAAGACCGGCAGGTTTGTGCGCCTGAGCTGACCAGTGGCGCAAACCACCGCAGGATCTCCCCATCTCCATCGCGACACACAGTTGTGACGCTCCTCTCCGCAGTATTACGGTTGCGCTCTGCCATCGCGCCGAGGTGGAGGGGAGCACATCCATGAACGACACGCCATCAACCCCCGAGCCGGAGAAGAGCCCCGCCGATCGGCTGCGTGAACGGTTGCGTGAGGTCAACGCCAAGAGCGAGGCGAACCGTTTGAGCAGGAACGGCGGCGACCCCAAGTGACCCGCTCGGTCCACCGGTTCGAGGAGTGGATCGTCGCCCTCGACGACGAGCCCGACGCCGAACCCACCGTCTTCGGCGCCCAGTGCGCGGTCTGCCTCAACGCCTCCGACCCCCTCGCCGACGAGGAACAGGTCGCCCACTGGGTGCGCGACCACGCCGGGCGCCACCCCTCCCACCACTCCTACCGCGAACTGATCCAGCGGCCGTTACGGGCGTGGATGCCGAACGCCGTGAACCCCTAGGCCACGCGCAGGGCGGCGAACAGCCCTCGGACCCCGGTCCCGTCCGGCAGCTGCCAGGCGCCGGCGACGTGCCCGGCCGCGCCCTGCGGCGGGAGCGACGCGCCCTCCAGGACCCGGCACAGGCGGAGCGTCGTGCCGTCCGGCGCCCGCAGCTCGGTGCCCTCCTGGTCGTCGACGACGGCGGCGCCGGTGAAGTCCGTGCCGTCACCCCTGTAGGCGCGGGCGATCTCGCGGTCGATGGTGTCGCTGACGCTCTGCTTCTGGGCCTCGACCCGGCCCTCGACCAGGGCCAGCAACTGGGCGACCGCCACCGGGTCGTGGCAGCCGTCGTACGCCCAGCGCCGTCCCAGCACCCCGTGCTCCATCGTGCCGACCAGGGCGTGCTCCGCCCCGTCGAGCGGCGCACCGCGATAGGTGAGCGGCACCAGATACGCCGTCGGCCGGGCGGCGGAGGCGTCGGTGACCACCATGAACTCGATCCCGACCTCGCCCTCCGGGTCGTCCAGCCGGAAGCCACCGGCCTTTGCCAACTCCGGTTCGCCCGCGCCACCGCGATACCAGGGGCGGGAGGGCAGCCAGGAGGTGAGCAACGCCAGCTTGGTCGGCGTGAGAGTGGTGCGGTGGATGACGGCCATGCGAGGGCTCCCTTCCCTTGAGTCCCCACACCTTCTCATCTAGCCCTTGGCGTGCCACCCGATACCGGTGGCGCTGGTCACCCTGTGCAGCGTGGGCTCGGCGACAGGGGCCGCCCACACCTGGACGAGGTACTCCTCAGGCGGGTCGTCGTCCCCGCGCGGGTGGCCGTCGTCACGGTTCCTGCCGTGCGCCCGCACGCGGTAGCCCCCCGGGCCGGGCAACGGCAGCACCGCCTCCTCGTCGTCCTCCCGCTGGTTCGTGGCGAAGTCCATGAACGGCGACTCCCAGGAGGCGGAGACCTCGGCGACGTCCTGCCAGCCCTCGACGTCCAACGGCGGCGGGCCGTCCCACAGTTCGGCGGTGACGGCGACCGTACCGATCTCCTGCCCGCACATGATGCGGATGCCCTCGCCATCCGGGTCGGCCTCGACCAGGCCGTTGACCGTCCAGACGGGCTCGAACTCCACCATCAGGGACTCGCCGGCCACGTCGATCGCGGAGGCGTCGACGAACACGTCCGGCACGGCGGCCCGGCGTATCAGCCTCGACGTGGAGACAGCCCAGCCGGCGGTGTTGGCGAAGGACTCGTGGGAGTAGCGGGTGTCGCGGTCCCACTCCTCACCGGTGACGCGCCGGTACGCCTCGTCCGGCACGTAGACCAGGCTCTCCGCCCAGACCAGATCCCTGGCGTAGGGAACGAAGCGCGCCGGATCACGGAACACCGCCTCGTACGCCCCACGCCCGGCGGCCACGACGGCGGCGCGCGCGTAGAGGAAGCTGTCGCCCGACAGCTCGCTCCCGTACTCCCTGCGGTCCAACCGGTGGAGCGCCCAGGCCAGTTGCTCGGCGAACCCGACGATCACCTCCAACTGCCCGGCGGCCAGCCGATCCGTCAGCGCCGCCGCCAGTCGCTCGGCGTCGGGGTCGGGCGTGGCAGGCGTGCAGTCGTGGATGAGCTGCCAGAAGGCGTCCTCGTTCATGCGGCAGAGCATGCCGGAGGGCTGTGACAGCGGCCGGGGCGTGCCGCGGGTAGGCGGGCAGCGATCTTCCCGAACCCCAGCAACGGTACGGCCGTCGATCTACGGACGTGGCTGCCGCCCGTGCCCATACCTGGGTCAGCTCGATTCGAGCCTGCCATTCCTCGGTGTACTTGGTCAGCGCGTGTGTGGGCCCCAGCACCCGCCGGCGTGCTTCGAGCGGCGTTGATGCGTTCAACGGCCTCACTACGCCGGCCAAGCCCAGACAGCACCTGCGTCAGCAGGGTGCGGGCCCAGAGAGTCAAGGGATACTCGGCACCGTACTGACGATCACGCGCCAGCAGCGCGCGTTGGGTGGCAGGCAGCACCTCGGTCAGTTGATTGGTCTCAAAGAGTGCCGCGCCGTAGTTGAGTTCCGCAGCCAGCGTGATCGGATCGTCCGGCCCCAGAGTCCGATGGCAGTCCGCTAGCAGTGCCGGCCCCGTGGAAACCAGCTCATCCAACTCAGGGCCCGGAAAGGCTTCCAACAGAGCGGTCCTTGCGTTCAGGTCAGCGGGTGATCGGGCCCCAGGGCGGCCGTGCGGCCGATCACGGCCCGGTGAATGAGAGCGACGCCCTCGCTCCCACTCCCAAGCGCTCTGAGCGGGTTAGCCAAGCCAAGACACAGCTCGAACACGTCCAAGTCTTCCGGCCCGAGCAGGCGTTCACCGTCCGCAAGCAACCGCCGGTACTCATCAACTGCCTCTTCGGCGCGCCCAAGTCGATGCACCGCACGACCGACACGATCCTGGTGTATCGAAGGGCGATTCGATCTTCCGGCCCCAACCCCCGCTGCGACAGGGCCGAACCTTCCGTTGCCAGCACGAGCGCTGCCGCATAATCGCCACTCCGGTGAGTGGCCACGACCAATCGCAGCAACGCTTCCGCCGCGGCCTCGACGCCGGTCCCGCCGCAGCAGACCAATCGCGTGGGGTGCCAGCAAGCCGTATCTCTCATCTGTTTCGCCGCGCACGGGAATCTCGGGCAGGACCGCGAGCAGCAGACTGGCCGCCATCTCCACCAGACCGGCCCGTTGTTCGGCTGGGATGCCCCTGGCGACGCTGTCGAGCAGTACGCCGTGGGTTCTCAGGCACCGCACCGGGCCGGGGACGACCTCGGTCAGCGACTGGTCGAGGAGTCCGCGCAACGCGGCTTCCGCGCGGGGTAGTTCAAGACCCGACAGCAGGGACAACGGCAACGGATCGCCGGTCCAGCAGGACAGCAGCCGCAGTAGGGTCACCGCCTCCGGCAGTCCGCCGTCGGCCAGTGCCCGGAGGGACAGCTCCCAGGTGGAGCTGACCATGTGGCGGGAGTCGCCCCCGGATCCGCGCCCTGGTCGATCAGTTCGATCGGGTCCGCGTCGAGGTTGCGGCCGTAGTCGGCCAGGGTCCAGCGTTCAATCACCTGGTGGGCCAGGAACCCGCCGGCCAGCGTCAACGCCAGCGGCAGACGTCCCAGCCGGTCGGCGACCTGAGCCGCCTCCTCCTCGGTCCCCGCCTCCGGCGCCAGATCGCGCAGCACCTGCGCCGCGTCCTGTCTCGGCAGCACGCCGATGTGCAGCCGCTCCGCGCCAGGCCACCAGTGGGCCGCCGCCTGCCGCGAGGTGACCAGGACGGTCCCGGCCGCGCTGGTGCGCAGCCAGCCGCCGTCCCGCAGCACCGCCGGGTCGTCCGCGTTGTCCAACACCAGCAGCCAGGGTTGTTCGGAACGGTCGAGGTAGTCCCAGACCAGGTCGGCCGCCGGACGTAACCCGTCGCGCGCGGCCGTCAGTTCGCCGTCGCTCGCGCCCCGGTCGGCCGCCACCGCCAGCATGCCGGCCCGCAGCGACGCCGTGTCCGAGGCGTTGACCCACACAGGCCGACCCGACCGCCGGCGCTCGTCGCGTGCCGGAACACCTCGTACGCCACGGCGGTCTTGCCGCAGCCGCCGAGACCGTGCAGCACATACGCCCCACCGCCCACGCCCGGCGCGACGGCCGCCCGCAGCCGCGCCATCACCTCGCCCCGGTCCCGCAGCACCACCGGCGCCCGGCCCACCGGCGGCCACCGCACCGAGTCAGGGCTGGACGGCTCCGCCATCCCCGCGTGGTGGTGGTGCTCGGTGATGTGCTGGTCCCCACCCGCCTGATACACCCGACCCTCGCCGTCCGCCCGGCCGTCGTTGCGCACGCTCACGACCTCAACCCCCTCTCTCCACCGAACTCCCTACCAACCAAGGCCCGCGCCACACCGCGCGCCCGCCAACAGGGCGTGGCCTGACATTTCGGTGGGCTGTCGGGTCGTACAGGTGGACCGACGTTTCACCACCGGAGGACGCGATGAACTCGAACGATTCCGACGTCAGGGCTCTGCTGGAGAGCCGCGTCGACGCCTGTCAGGCCAAGGACGTCGATCGCCTCATGTCGCTCTACGCCGACAACATCGTCTACTACGACGTCGTGCCGCCCCTGCGGTTCGCCGGGCAGGACGAGGTGCGCCGCAACTTCGAGCGGTGGTTCGCCGGTTACGACGGCCCCATCAGCCTGGAGACCCATGACCTCACCGTCGCGACCGGCGACGACGTCGCGTTCGCGCACATGCTGCACCTGGACTCCGGAAACCGCACCAACGGGCTCCGGAGTGCGATATGGGTGCGGTCGAGCGTCTGCTGCCGGCGGTCAGGTGACACGTGGCTGATCACGCACGAACACATCTCGGTGCCGATCAACCCGGAGAACCTGACGGCCTGGTGCCCGCCGGACATGTGAGGCGGCCGCGAGCCATCGGCGTCAGGCGGGCGCGTGCCTGGCCACGTACTCGGCGAAGGGCTCGATGCCGACCTCAGCGCGCAGGTCGTCCACGCGCTCGGGCTCGGCGCAGGGCCACGGGACCGGTGCCCCGTCCCGCACGCCGGCGATCTGGGTGCCGTAGATCTGCTCTCGGCCCTCGTTGACCAGCGTGCGGTCGCGGAGGAGGGGCCAGGTCGCGCGGGCTGGCCAAGCCCGCCGCGACCGCCTGCTCAAGCAGGTCGAGGGCGCGGCGCTGGACGTCGAGCTGCCGGTCGGCGTGCTGGGCGACCAGCCAGGCCGCGCGGGCGGCCTCCTCGCCGACCGCGTCCGCCGTCGGCCAGCCGTACGCGTCCATGATCTCGTTGAGCCGGTCGCCGTGCCGCGCGGTCAGCCGGCGCCAGGCCAGCTGCTCGGCGGGGTCCTCGCCGTGCCCCCGGATCGCCAGCCGATGGTCGGCCTTGGCCATCTCCTCGAGTTCCGCCGCCAGCGCCGCGATGTCGTGTGCCACTCTCGACTCCCAGGTCAGACAAGTGTGTTGGGTTCGACGTTCGCAACCCGTTCGCAACCCTAAAGGGAGTTCACGTACGCGAAGATCATGCTGGGGAACGGTGACAGGCGCCCTCGCGCACTCGCATAATGGACCTACCCCCGAAACCAGAGCCCGGCTTACGCGCGCGCCCGCGTCACACCGCCATCGCGCGCGGGGACTGTCCGGCGTCGTGGTCGCCGCCGTAGGCGCCCCAGGCCGTGGCCAGTCGGCGGGCCGCCTCGGTCAGCGTCTCGGTCGGGGCGAAGGAGTGCAGGCGCACGTGCTGCCGGCTGCCGCCGGAGGCGTCGAGGCCGGCGCCGGGGACCACGGCCACGCCGTGCCGCAGCGCCGCCTGCGCGAAGGTGTCGCCGTCGCCGTGCGGCAGTCGCACCCACAGCGTCTGGCCGCCCATGGCGGGCGGGACCTCCCACTCCGGCAGCAGCCGCGCCAACTCGGCCCGGAGGTGGTCGTGTCGAACCCGGCGCTCGGCGGCCAGCTCGGCACAGAGCCCCTCGAACCCCGGCAGCAGTTCGGCGGCCGCGAGCTGCGCGGGCAGGTTGCCGCCGAGGTCGTGGACGGCGCGGAGCCGGGCGAGGCGGTCGGCGACCGGCCGGGCGGCGCGGATCCAGCCGACGCGCAGCCCGCCCCACACGCTCTTGCTCAGCGAGCCGACCGTGACGACGCCGCTTTCGGCGTACGCGGCGAGCGGGGGCGGCGTCTCGTGTCCCGGGAAGGTCAGGTGGGCCAGGACCTCGTCGTCGACGAGCGGCACGTCCGCGGCGGCCGCGGCCCTGGCCAGCCGGCGGCGGACGAGCGGCGGCAGGACGGCGCCGGTCGGGTTGTGGTGGGTGGAGACCAGGTAGGCGAGGTCGGGGCGGCGCGCCGGGGCGGCGACCGCCGACTCGAAGCCGTCGAGGCCGACCGGCAACGCCCGGAGGTGCGCCGCCTGTTCGCCGAAGGCCTCCAACGCGCCCGGGTAGGTGGGTGCCTCGACAAGCACCCGGCCGCCCGGCTCCACGAAGGCCCGGGCGAGCAGCGAGAGCGCCTGCTGCCCGCCGTTGGTGATCACGATCTGCTCCGCTTCGGTGGGCAGGCCGCGCCGCGCGTAGTACGCGGCGACGGCGTGGCGCAGCCGTGGGTGGCCGGCGGGGCGGTAGCCGATGTCGTCGGTGACGGTGGCCAGTCGTGGCAGCGCCCGCTCGTAGGCGGCGAGCAGCGCGGACGGGGGTGCGGTGGGCGCCGCGCAGGCCAGCTGGATCACGTCGTCGCTGGGTTCGAGCAGGTGGAGGAAGACGGGCGCGCCGGTGGTCTCGCGCGGGCCAGGGCGGGCCGGACCTGCCACCCGGGTGCCGCTGCCCTGGCGGCGGACGATGCGGCCCTCGACGCGGAGCTGCTCGTACGCGGCGACGACCGTGCCGCGACCGACCGCGAGCGCGCCGGCCAGCGCCCGGTCGGGCGGCAGGGCGGCACCTGGCGGCAGCTCGCCCTCGTCGACGAGGCGCCGCAGCCGCGCGGCGAGCAGCAGGTAGAGCGGGCCGCGACCCGAGGACCAGCGGCCCAGGCGGTCGGCGAGATCGGCAGGTGTCAGGGCCATGGCCCACCTCTCCGCTTTGGCTCGGTTGACGAACCAATTCTGCGGCATTGGCCCTGGGCGGCGGCCGCGCCCCCGGCGAGGATCACGGCATGACGACAGAGACGACAGAGATGACAGAGACGGTGGAGACGACGGACACGACGACGCACGCCGCCGCGCGGTCCGTGCCCGAGGCCATCGCCGCGCTCCCCGGCCCCTTCCAGCAGCACGAGCTGGCGCGGGTGAACGACACCACCGTCGTGCGGCTGGCGCGGGTCGAGGGCTCGTTCCCCTGGCACCACCACGACGAGGACGAGATGTTCCTGTGCTGGGACGGCAGCCTCCGCATCGAGCTCGAGGGCCAGGACCCGGTCCTGCTGCGGGCCGGCGAGCTGTTCGTCGTGGAACGCGGGGTGCGGCACCGGCCGGTGGCCGACGAGCACGCCCACGTCCTGCTGGTCGAGCACCCGGACACGAAGCAGTACGGGAACGACTGACCATGCTCGCTGGCCGTCTGGTTGGCCGTCTCGTTGACTTCGAGCGCGCTCCAACCCCTAGCGTCTGGCACGGAGAGTTCCGATCGCAGGAGGCGACGCCATGACCACACTCCCCACCCGACACCTCGGCGCACTTGCCGTCTCCGCGCAGGGCCTGGGGTGCATGGGCATGAGCCACGCCTATGGCGCGGCGGACGACGAGCAGTCGACGGCGACCCTGCGCCACGCCCTCGACCTGGGCGTGACGCTCCTGGACACCTCCGACTTCTATGGCGCGGGGCACAACGAGGAACTGGTCGGCCGGGCCGTCGCGGGGCGCCGCGACGAGGTGGTGCTGGCCACGAAGTTCGGCTTCGCCAACCGCCTCGGCGAGCCCATCGTGATCCGCGGCGACGCTGCCTACGTGCGGCAGGCGTGCGAGGCGTCGCTGCGGCGGCTCGGGGTGGACCACATCGACCTCTACTACCAGCACCGGGTGGACCCGCGGGTGCCGATCGAGGAGACCGTCGGCGCCATGGCCGAGCTGGTGCGGGAGGGGAAGGTCCGCCACCTCGGGCTGTCCGAGGCGGGCGCGGAGACCATCAGGCGGGCACACGCGGTGCACCCGATCGCGGCGCTGCAGAGCGAGTGGTCGCTGTGGACCCGGCACCTGGAGGCGGAGATCGCCTCGGTCTGCCGTGAGCTCGGCATCGGTCTCGTGCCGTTCTCGCCGCTCGGGCGCGGCTTCCTGACCGGCCGCTACAGCTCGGTCGAGGGGCTCGCGGAGAACGACATGCGGCGCGGCCAGCCGCGTTTCGCCGACGGCAACCTGGAGCGGAACCTGGCGATCGTCGCGAAGCTGCACGAGCTGGCCGAGGTCAAGGGGGTGACCGCGGGCCAGCTCGCCCTGGCCTGGGTGCAGCACCGGGGCGAGGACGTGGTGCCGATCCCCGGCACCCGGCGGCAGCGGTATCTGGAGGAGAACCTCGCGGCCCTCGACGTCGAGTTGTCCGCCGACGACCTGGCCGCCATCGAGGCCGCCGCCCCGCCGGAGCGGATCGCGGGCGACCGCTACGACGCGACCAGCCTCGCCTTCGTCAACGGCTGAGCCCGGCCGGGGAGCCGGCCGCCGGGCCCGTCCGGGCGGTCTTCGAGGATCCGCCCGGCAGCGGCGCGGTTCGCACTCGGCCGCACGCGCGCGCAGCGCCCGACGCGCCGCGCAGCGGCCCGGGGCAACGCGGCGAGGGGCCGGGTACGGCGTCGCGGCCCGGAAAGACCGCCGGGGAGCCGGCCGCCGGGGCCTGGTGCCGCATCAGCCAAGGTTCGCCCCCGTCGCGACGCCCGGCACGGCACCTCGCTGCGTTACCGAATCGCGCGAATACGGCCAGGTATGAGCTGCGATCCGGCGCCTTGCGATGCACCGCACCGGACGCCGCTCCTTGACGGGCAAACCTTGGCTGACACGGCACTAGCCGATGCGCATGTCGCCACCGGCCTGGTAGACGCGGGCGTGGCCGGAGGCGGTGGCGTGCTGGGTGATGGTCGGCCCGGCGGCCGGCGGCCCGTCCTGCTCTTCGGTCAACTCGGTCAGCAGGTCTCGTAGTTCATCGGCGACCTCGGGGTGGGTGGCCAGCAGCCGCCGGACCCGGCCGCGCCACTGGGCCACCAACTCGCCCTCGGTCTCGGTGTCCTCGGGCGGGGTGTTGGCCAGTTCGTCGCGGGTGGTGGCCAGTTCGTCGCCAACGGCGTCGGCGCCCTCGGGCCGCACCCGGCGCCAGAGCGCGACGAGCCCGTCCCTGGCCCGCTCCCACGCGTCGGTGGCCGCCAACGTCACGATCGTCGTCCCCGCCGAGCCGGCCAACGCGGCGATCTCCGGATCCACAGGCCCTCCCCTTTCGTACGGCGTTCCCACGGCGCCTTCTCCACTCCTTGCCACCGAAACGCTCCGGGGACACCTCAGCGTGCCCGCAGCGGCCCCGCCGTCCGCTCCACCTCAGACCACAACGTGGGCCGGTGCCGTTCGGTGAAGGCGGGAACGTACGGCCACATGACCTGCTGACCGGCGTGCGTGGCGGGCGTCGTGGCCCAGACGACGCCGTCCCGGTCGGTGCTGAGCCGCCAGTGGGCGGCGGCGCCGGCGGCCACGTCGGCGCGGAGGTGCTCGACGATCTCCGGGGGCACCGGAGCCACGGGACGCGAGGGCGGGCGCCAGCCGGGCAGCGGCCCCCGGAAGCCGACGCCGTGCCGACGGCGCAGCAGCACGATCTCGACGACCGCGGTGGCCGTCACGCCGACGGGGCCGGCGAACAGGGCGACCCAGTACGGGGGGAGCGGGGTCGAGCCCGGGTACGCCTCGACGGAGTCGACCAGGACGGCCTGCGCGACCGCGGTCAGCCAGGCGAGGGGAACGCTGGTCAGCGGCCGGACGAGCGGGTGGCCGCGGACGCCGAACGCGTTGCGGTTGATCAGGTAGAGGACGGAGCCGAAGAAGACCGTGAGCCACGGGCCGAGGACGAGCACCAGGAGCAGCCAGCCGGGGTCGTCCGGCGTGTGGTCGTAGTGGTTGACCGCCCAGTACAGGAAGAGGCCGCAGAAGGCTGCCGTGAGCAGCGCGGTGAGCAGCGGGCGGCCGCACAGGCGGAGCACGGTGACGCGCGTGCCGGGGCGGGCCAGGGCCACCAGCGAGCCGCAGGCCACGAGCAGCGACACCGGGCCCGTGAGGAGCATCAACAGGCCGCTGGTGAAACCCTGTTCGACCGGTTCCAGGAGGCCGTCGCCGGTGAACAGGCCGACGAAGAACGCGAGCAGGCCGAGGCAGAGCAGGGCGCGGGGCAGCAGCAGCCGTTCGATGAGCGGGTCGGCGGCCTGCCGCGCCAGCGTGGTCACGACCGGCTGCCCGTACGCGCCGAGCGGCCCGCCGGCCGACGCCGCGAGCTGGACGGCGTCGGCCGCGGTGAACCGGAACACCCGGAAGGGGCCGTAGATCCGCCGGGCCAGCCGCCAGGGCAGCAGCGCGTCGAGCGCCCAGGCGGCCGGCCCGGTCAGGCGGGGCGGGGGCTCGGGGACGCGGTAGGGCGGCCGGTCGTAGGAGCCGCTCGTGGTCATGGTGGCGTTGCTCCCCCGAGGTGACGGTTCATGATCAAATCGCGCTCATCCTGGCATGCCGGTGGTGGCGAGCATGGCCGTGGTCACGTTCCGCACCGCGGCAACGCGGCTAGAGGCCGAAGAGCGGCAGGCACGGCTCCAGGCCCGTGATGGTGACGGGCGGCCGTTCGGCGGCGCCGGCCGTCCACTCCTCGCGGGTGAGGCGGAAGCGCTGCTCGGTGACCGCGACGTCCCGGACCACGTGGCGGGCGATGCCGTCCGGCCGGTAGCCGACCTTGCGGGAGACGGCCTGCGAGGCGGCGTTGTGGCAGAGCGCGCCGGAGACGGCGTCGGTGGCGTCGAGGCCGGCGAAGGCCAGGTGGAGGACGGCGTGCCGCATCTCGGTGCCGATGCCCTTGCCCTGGTGGGCCCGGCCCAGCCAGGAGCCGCTCTCGACCTGGCGGAGCGTGGCGTGGTTCCTGGCCGTGAGGCTCTGGATGCCGACCGGCCGGCCCTCGTGGAAGACGGCGAGTTCGAGCGCCCAGTTCTCCGGGGTCCACTGGCCGAGCATCCGCCACTGGTACTGGAGGACCGAGCGGCCGCGTTCGGGCGGCGGGAGGTCGGTCCAGGGGAAGAGGAACGGCATCTCCTCGGGCGGGTGGACGCCCTCGCCCGCGAGTTCGGCCAGCTGGACCAGCTCGTCCGTGGTGGGCAGCCGCAGTTCGAGCCGCGGCGTGGTGACGCGGAGGCCGGCGAGCGGCCAGTAGTCGGTGAGGATGGTGTGCATGCCACCGCATTGTGCGGCGGCGGAACCGGTGCCGGCATCCGAATTCCGCCGCGCGCGGCGTGGCCCGCCCGATCGGCGACGGCCGCCGGGCCGCTCGGCGTCTCGGGTCCGGTTGCGGGCGCCCCACGACCGGACCCGGAGGCCCGTCAGTTGACGGAGGCGGAGAACGAGTTCACGCCGAGGCCCGCGCCGCCCTGCCAGGGTTCGAAGCCGGCCTGGATGCTGGTCAGGTACCAGGAGTTGGTGGCCATGCCGCGCGCGACGGCCACGTCGACGAAGTCCATGACGTCGAAGCTCCAGCTGTTGATGGCGGAGGGCGCGACGAAGGAGATCACCCGGTTGGAGCCGTTGCTGCCGGTCCACACCTCCCAACTCCGGCCGCCCACGGTGGCGGTGCCGCTCGGGGAGCCGATGGGCTGGATCGGGCCGACCCGGTTGAACCAGATCATGATCTCGGTCTGGTTGACGCCGTTGGTGCGGGGCGTCGGGTCGAGCCAGATGTCGTACGAGGCGTTGTACGTCGCGCCGCCGACGTAGCTGTACGAGATGCTGCTCGGTGCGCTGCCGATGCTGGAGAGCTGGCGCGGCAGGTTGGTGCCGGGCGAGCAGTTGGCGTAGTGGCAGCCGACGTAGATCGACGGGTACGACTTCGGCGGGCCGTCCGTGGGCACGCTGCCGTCGGCCCTGGTGATCTGGAAGCCGGTGCCGGTGACGTTGACGCACTGGGTGGCGCCGGTGCCCCAGCGGTTGTTCTGGACGGTGTAGCGCCCCTGGATGGTGGTCGTGCCGTACTGGTCGCAGATCTGGACGTCGGCGTGCGCGGCGGGCGCCGTCGTCAGCAGGGCGGCGAGCGTGCCCATGATGGCCAGCGTCCAGCGCAGGCGGTTCCTCATGATGTTGCTGCTCCCTCGATCGAGTGGGGTACGGGGTCGGGGAGCGCTCCCAAGGCGATGCCGCGCCGGACTCTAGGGGCAACTCGGGTCGCCGACAAGCCCGTTCGACACGTTCGACAGGCTCGACAGGCTCGGCGCGTTCGGCGTCTGGCGCGGCAGGCCCCAGGCGCGGGCCAACGACTCGCCGGTGAGGACGGCGGCCGGCGGGCCCTCGGCCAGCAGTTCGCCGTCGGCGAGCAGCAGGCAGTGGTCGGCCAGCAGCGCCTCGTCGAGGTCGTGGGTGGCCTGGACGACGGTGACGCCGCGCTCGGCCGCCTCGGCCAGCACGGCCGATATCCGACGGCCGGCGGCGAGGTCGACGCCGGCGGCCGGCTCGTCGAGGAGGAGCAGCCCGGAGTCCTGGGCCAGCCCCTGGGCGACCAGGGCCCGTTGCCGTTGGCCGCCGGAGAGCTCACCCAACTGCCGTCCGGCCAGGTCGAGTAGGCCGAGCCGGTCGAGGCAGTCGTGGACGACGGCGCGGTCCTCGCGGGTGAGGGGCCGCCAGGGGCCGCGGTGCGCCCAGCGGCCCATGGCGACGGCGTCGCGCACGGTGAGCGGCAACGCGTCGGCGGCGGCGCTGCGTTGCACCACCAGGGCGGGCCGGCGACCGGCGTCGCCGCGGTGGACGACGGAGCCCGCGGCGGGCCGCAGGACGCCGGCGACGACGCCGAGCAGCGTGGACTTGCCGGCGCCGTTGGGTCCGACGACGGCGGTGCGGCCGGCGCGCGGCAGCCGGGCGGTGACGTCGCGCAGCGCGGGCGGGCGGCGGGGGTAGCCGGCGGTGACGCCCCGCAGGGTGACCGCGTCGTGGCTCGTCGGCATGACGGACCTCACTTTCCCATAGTGACAACCATTTTCATTTTCATTGTATGGTCATACGCCATGGAGTGGTTGTCCGATCCGTTCCAGGTGTCCTTTGTGCAACGGGCGCTCTGGGGCGGGATCCTCGTCTCGCTGATCTGCGCCCTCGCCGGCACCTGGGTTGTGCTACGCGGAATGGCGTTCCTCGGCGACGCGATGTCGCACGGAATGCTGCCCGGCGTGGCGTTGGCCTCGCTGCTCGGCGGCAGCCCGCTGGTGGGGGCCGCGCTCAGCGCGGGCGCGATGGCGCTCGGCGTGACGGCGCTCGGCCGGTCGCGCCGGCTCTCGGCCGACACGGCGATCGGCCTGCTGTTCGCGGGGATGCTGGCGGCCGGCGTGATCATCGTCTCGCGCTCGCAGTCGTTCGCGGTCGACCTGACCGGGCTGCTCTTCGGCGACGTGCTGGCGGTCAGGGACCGCGACCTCGCCTACCTCGCGGGGGCTTTGGCGGTCGCGGCGGCGATCGCGGCGGCAGGACACCGGTCGTTCACCGCGCTCGCCTTCGACGAGCGCAAGGCGCGCACGCTCGGGCTGCGGCCCGGCCTCGCGCAGGCGGCGCTGCTTGGCCTGGTGACGCTGGCGATCACCGCGTCCTTCCACGTGGTCGGGACGCTGCTGGTGTTCGGCCTGCTGATCGCGCCGCCGGCCGCCGCCGCGCTGTGGGTGCGGCGGATCCCGCTGATCATGCTGGTCGCCGCGGTGCTTGGCAGCGCCGCCACGGTCCTCGGGCTGCTGATCTCGTGGCACGGCGGCACCGCCGCCGGCGCCACCATCGCCGCGGTCGCGGTCAGCTGCTTCTTCCTCTCGGCGCTCGGCTCGGCCGTCGCCACCCGAACGACCCGGACGACCCCAACGACCCGGACGACCCGAACGATACGCAGGGAACAGGCAGGGCTCACCAGGTGATACGGAGACGACGGAGGCTGGCGCTGGCGGCGGTTCCGCTGCTGCTCGCGGCGTGCGGCGGCGGCGAGGGCGACCGTTCGGCGGCCGAGGCCGGGGCGCCGGGCGACGAGGCGACGCCGCACGGCTACGTGGCGGGCGCCGAGGAGACGGCCGAGCCGCAGACCAGGCTGGTGCTGGCCGAGGCCGGCACCGGCGAGGTGCGGGTGCTCGACCTGACCACCGAGGAGGCGACGAGTCTCGGCTCGCTGCCGGCGGCGAACGGCCTGGCGGGCGACGGGCGTTACGGCTACCTCACGGCGGACGACGGCACGGTGACGGTGGTCGACGGCGGCGCCTGGACCGTGGACCACGGCGACCACGCGCACTACTACCGGACCGAGCCGACCGTGGTGGGCGAGGTGCCGGGCGGCGGGGGCGAACTCCTTGGCGCCCGGGCCGACGCCGCCATCACCGCGCTGACCTACGACGACGGCACGGTGGTGCTGCTCGATCGGGAGGCGCAGGACGAGGGCGAGATCGCCGAGGCCGCCAGGCTCGACGCGGGCGCGCTGGCCGCCGCCGTCCCCTTCGAGGGCCGGGTGTTGGTGCCGGGTGCCGAGGGGGTCGCGGTGTACGACCGGGAGGGC
>NZ_SMKC01000180.1 GCF_004348315.1 Streptomyces sp. 8K308
GTCCCCGTCGCCCCTGTCCCGGTCGCGCCCGCCCCGGCAGCCCCCGCCACGGGCGCCGCCGCCCACCGGGCGGCGCCCGTCGGCCGGCCGCTGGACATCGCCGTCATCGGGATGTCCTGCCGCTACCCGGGGGCGGCCGACTACCGTGAGCTGTGGGCCGGTCTCGTCGCGGGCCACGACGCGATCACCGAGGTGCCGGCCGAACGCTGGTCCCTGGCCGACCACTTCCAGCCCTGGCCACCGGCCCCCGGCCGTACCTACTCCCGGTGGGGCGGCTACCTCGCCGACATCGACCGGTTCGATCCGCTGTTCTTCGGCATCGTGCCCGCCGAGGCGGACTACATGGACCCACAGCAGCGGCTGTTCCTCGAGGAGAGCTGGAAGGCCCTGGAGGACGCCGGCCTCGACCCCGCGGGGCTGGGCCGGGCCCGCTGCGGCGTCTTCGCCGGCGCGCCGCCGTCGGACTACGCCAACCTGCTGCGCGAGCGCGGCCAGGCCGGCTCGCCCCACGTGTTCACCGGCAACTCGCCGGCCATCCTGCCCGCCCGGGTCGCCTACCACCTGGACCTGACGGGACCCACCTTCGGCGTCGACACCGCCTGCTCCTCGTCCCTGGTCGCCCTGCACCAGGCGTGCCGAGCCCTGGCGGCGGGCGACTGCGACCTCGCCCTGGCCGGCGGCGTCGCGGTCTTCGCCACCCCGGAACACCACCTGCTGACCTCCTCCGTGGGCATGCTGTCGCCCACCGGACGGTGCAGGACGTTCGACGACTCGGCCGACGGCATCGTGATGAGCGAGGGCGTGGGCGTCGTGGTGCTCAAGCCGCTCGACAGGGCGCTGGCGGACGGCGATCCCGTGCACGGCGTGATCAAGGGCACCGCGGTCAACCAGGACGGCCGCACCAACGGCATCACCGCGCCCAGCGCGCGCTCCCAGACGGAGCTGGCCCTGGAGGTCTACCGGCGCCACGCCATCGACCCCACCACCATCGGCTACGTCGAGGCCCACGGCACCGGCACCAGACTCGGCGACCCGATCGAGGTCGAGGCGTTGACCGAGGCGTTCCGCGCCTATGGCGCGCCCGCCGGGCGGGTGCCCATCGGCTCGATCAAGACCAACATCGGACACACCTCGCACGCCGCCGGCGTCGCCGGCCTCATCAAGGTGCTGCTCGCCATGCGGCACCGCACCGTGCCGCCGTCGCTGCACTTCACGACCCCCAACCAGCTGATCGACTTCCCCCGGACGCCGTTCCACGTGCCCACCGAGCCGACCGAGTGGCGGAGCCTGGGACCGCGCCGCGCCGCCGTCAGCTCGTTCGGGTTCAGCGGGACCAACGCGCACGTGGTCGTCGAGGAGTACCCCGACATGCGCCCGGCCACGTCGAGTGGCGCGCCCCGGGCGCTGGTGACGCTCTCGGCCGCCACCGAGGACAGCCTGCTGCGCGGGGCACGCGAGCTGCGGCGGCACATCGCCGCCACCCCCGGCCTCACACCACACGACGTGGCCGTCACCACCCAGCGCACCCGGGCCGCACTCGGCCACCGGCTGGCCCTGGTCGGCGGGTCGCTCGCCGAGCTGTGCGCGCTGCTCGACCTGGCCGTGGCCGGCGCCGAAGGGCCCGGTCTCTGGCGCGGCACCGTCGAGCCCGGCGGCCGTCCGACACCCGCGGCGCCGCTCACCCCGGACGCCGACCTCGACACGGTCGCCGCGGCCTGGGCCGCCGGCGGTCGGTTCGACTTCGCCGGACTCCACGCGGACGGCCCGGTGCGTCGGGTCCACCTGCCGGGTTACGCCTTCGCCCGGGAGCGCTGCTGGATGCCGGAGCCGGACGCGTCGCCGTCCGACGCCGCGGCCGCGCCGCCGGCCGCCCACCCCGCCCTGCCGCGGGGCGCGGCGGACACCGACGCCGGGCCGGACGGGGTACGCGCCGCGGTGCTCGCCACCGCGGCGGCCGAACTCGGCGTGGCCGCCGAGGACCTTGACGACCAACTGCCCTCCGACGACCTCGGCTTCGACGACGCCGCGCGCGTCCGGCTGACGACGGCCCTCGGTCGTCGTCTCGGGGTGGACCTGCCGCCGACCGCGCTGTCCTTCCGCACCTCGCTGGCCGAGCTGACCGGGGGCATCGTGGCCGGCGAGTGGCCCGCCACGACCGATCCGATCACCGAGACCCGGGCCCCGCAGAGCGCGGCGCCGGCGGCTCCGACCGCGGCGGCGCCCGCCGAGCCCGAGCCCGACCTGGTGCGGCGCGGGGAGCGCTTCCTGGCCGACGTGCTCGCGACCGAGGCCAGGCTGCCCGCCGACCGTG
The DNA here is from genome assembly GCF_004348315.1 of Streptomyces sp. 8K308. Taxonomy (GTDB): domain Bacteria; phylum Actinomycetota; class Actinomycetes; order Streptomycetales; family Streptomycetaceae; genus Streptomyces. Next base: position 2,312 of record NZ_SMKC01000180.1, read on the forward strand.
TCAACCCCCGGGCTCCGCTCCAGGACTACGGCATCGAGTCTGTCCTCGTGGTGCGCCTCACCCAGCGCCTCGAGGAGACCTTCGGCCCGCTGCCCTCCACGCTCTTCTTCGAGTACCAGTCGCTCACCGCGCTGGCCGGGTATCTCGCCACCGAGCACCCCGCCACCCTCGCCGAGGCGACCGGCGCCACCCCCGCGGCCAGCGCCACCCACGGGGCCGTCGACGCCCCGGCGGTCGTCGCCCCCCGGGCTCCGGCCCCCGTGCCGGCCCCGCGAGCCGTCGAGCCGGCGCCCCGGCCGCCCGCGGGCGGGGACATCGCGGTGATCGGCATGTCGGGTCGCTACCCCATGGCCGCCGACGACGACGCCTTCTGGGCCAACCTGTTGGCGGGGCGCGACTGTGTCACCGAGGTGCCGCCGGAGCGCTGGGACCACGGTGTGTATCTCGACGACGACCCCGAGACGCCCGGCCGCACCTACGCGAGGTGGGGCGGTTTCATCGACGACGTGGACGCCTTCGACGCCCGCTTCTTCCAGATCGCACCCAAGGACGCCGACCAGATGGACCCGCAGCAGCGGCTGTTCCTCCAGACGTCCTGGGCGGCGCTCGAGGACGCCGGCTACTCGCCGTCCCGGGTGCGGGCCAGCGCCCGCCGCCGGGGCACGAAGGACGCGGCGGTGTTCGTCGGCGTCACCTACGGCGAGTACCAGGCGTTCGTCGGCATCCCCATCGCCGGCTACTGGGCGGTGGCCAACCGGGTCTCCTACCATCTGGGCTTCAACGGCCCCAGCATGGCCGTGGACACCGCCTGTTCCTCCTCGCTGACCGCCCTGCACCTGGCCTGCGAGAGCCTGCGCCGTGGCGAGTGCGGCTACGCGATCGCCGGCGGCGTGAACGTCACCATCCACCCCGGCAAGTACCTGCTGCTCGGCGCCGGCCGATGGGCCTCCACGGACGGCCGCTGCCGCACCTTCGGCGCCGGCGGCGACGGTTACGTGCCCGGCGAGGGCGTGGTGGCGCTGGTGCTCAAACCACTGGCCGACGCCCGGGCGGACGGCGACCGCGTCCTCGGCGTCATCCGGGGCACCGCGGTCAACCAGGACGGCCGCACCAACGGCTTCACGGTGCCGAACCCCAACGCCCAGGCCGAACTGATCCACGAGGCTCTGGTCGACGCCGGCGTCGACGCCCGCGAAGTCGGGTACGTTGAGGCACACGGCACCGGCACCGCGCTCGGCGACCCGATCGAGATCGCCGCGCTGACCAAGGCGTACCGCCGCTTCACCGACGACCTCGGCTACTGCGCCATCGGCTCCGTGAAGTCCGCCATCGGCCACCTGGAGGCCGCCGCCGGCGTGGCCGGGGTGGCGAAGACGCTGCTCCAACTGCGGCACGAGACGATCGCCCCCACGCTGCACTCCGAGCCGCCGAACCCGGGCATCGACTTCGTCAACAGCCCGTTCACGGTGGCGCGGGAGTCGCGGCCCTGGCCGCCCGGCACCGCGGCGGCGCCACGGCTCGCCGCCGTCAGCTCCTTTGGGGCCGGTGGGTCCAACGCGCACGTGGTCATCGCCGAGCACCTCGACGACCGCGCGGAGAGCGCGCCGCACGCCCCGGGCGCCGCGCCCCTCCTGCTTCCGCTCTCGGCGAGGGCGGCCGACAGGCTCACCGAACAGGCCCGCAGACTGCGGGACTTCCTCGCCTCCGAGGCCGGCCTGGCCACTCCGCTCCACGACGTGTCCTGGACGCTGCGGGTCGGCCGGGAGCCCTTCGAGCACCGGCTGGCGCTGGTGGCCGCCACACACGAGGAGGCGGTCGAGGCGCTCGACGCCCATCTCGCCGGCCGGACCGTCGCCGCGATCGCCCTCGGAGAGGTGCCGGCCCACCAGGAACGCGGCGGCACGCTGGACGCCGACCGCGCCTATCTGCGGGCACTCGCCGAGCAGGGGCACGCCGCCCGCCTCGGCGAGCTCTGGACGCAGGGCTGGCGCGTCGACTTCGAGGAACTGGCCGGCGACGCGCGCGGACGCGTCGTGAGCCTGCCCACCTACCCCTTCGCCCGCGACCGCCACTGGATCGACCCGGCCGACTTCGGCCAGGGCGGACCCCGGCCCGCGCCCGCTCCCGTACCGCGCCCAGTCGCCGCCCACACCGCCGCGCCCGAGCCCGTGGCCGCGTCCGCCACGGCGCCGGACGCCGAGGTCGACCTGCGGACCGAGCTCACGGCGCGGGTCAGGGAGATCTTCGCCGACCTCACCAGGAAGCCGGTCGAGGAACTCGACGGGGACGCCGACTTCCTGCACTTCGGCTTCGACTCCGTGGTCGTCGTCCGGATGCTCAACCGGCTGATGAAGGCCTACGGCGTCCGCATCCCGGCCAGTTCCATCGAGGACAACACCACCATCGACTCCTTCGTGCGGTACGTCCTTGACGGCGGCTACATCACCAGGGGCCAGGGGGACGAGCGCGACGCCGACCGCGACGAGGTGGCCCGCGTGCTGGCGGCCCCGGCGCTCCAACCGCCCGTGCTCACCCGGGAGGAGCCGTTCCCCGTCGAGTCGGTGTTCATCACCGGCGTCACGGGCGTCCTCGGCGGCCGCCTGCTCTACGACCTGCTGTCCGACACCGGGGCGCGCGTCACCTGCCTGGTGCGCGGCGACGACCAGGCGCGCGCCGCCGCGCGGGTGCGCGGCTTCCTCGACGTCTACGACGAGGAGGGACTGCTGACCGAGGCGTTCGAGCGCCGGGTCGAGATCGTGCTCGGCGACGTCGGGAAGGAGCGGATGGGCCTCACCGAGGAGACCTGGGAGCGCCTGGCCGGCGACGTCGACGTCACCATCCACGCCGCCGCCCGCACCACGCTCGTGACGTTCTACGACGCGCTCGCCCCGGTCAACGTGGACGGCACCCGCCGCGCCATCGACTTCGCGCTGCGCACCCGGCACAAGTACCTGGTGTACGTGTCCAGCTTCAGCGCCATGGGCGACTGGCAGCTGGGCGACAACCGGCCGTTCACCGAGCGGGACCTGGAACTCGGCCAGGGGTATGACCACCTGCCCTACCAGGAGACCAAGTACCACTCGGAGAAGCTGATCCGCGCGGCCACGGAACAGGGTCTTGTGTGGAACATCTTCCGGCCAGGCAACATCATGGGCGACTCCCGCACCGGCCGGTACCCGTTCCAGGACGTCACGGTCCGCGGCGTGTACTACGACATGTTCAAGACCGCCGTGGAGACCGGCTGGTGGATGCGCGCGGCCACCCACTGGGACATCTCCCCGGTGGACTACGTCAGCGCCGGCCTGCTGCACCTCGCCCTGCGCCGTCCCTCCTACCGGGAGACGTACCACCTCACCAACCCCGACGTGCACGACCTCATCGACGTCTACGCGGAGGTCGACGCCTACGGCTACGAGATCAGGCCGATGTCGGTCGCCGAGTACCACCGTCACGGCACCGAGGGGCTGTTCCGCGCCCGAGGCTCCGACGAACCCTACGAGAGCCAGATGCTGGAGATGATCAAGTACGGCGTCGAGATCTGGGGGCCACAGCACTACGACCGCGGCACCTACGCCGACTGCGCGTACACCAGCGGCGTGCTGCGGGAAGCCGGTATCGTCTGCCCGCCCAACCGGGAGCTGGTCCCGCGCTATCTGGAGCACTGCGTCAAGATCGGTTACCTGCCCGCCCCCACCCGCCCGGAGCGGCGCGGCACCGAGGGAGGTGCCCGATGAGCGCGGCCGGCGGGGTCGGCGACGTGGTCGTCTTCTCCGGGCAGGGCGGGCAGACCCACGGCATGGGCGCCGACCTGCACCGGCGGTTCCCGCTCGCCAGGGCCGTGTTCGAGGAGGCCGCCGACGCCACCGGCCTCGACCTGGCACGGATCTGCTTCGAGGACGACCCGCGGCTGCACCTCACCGAGTACACCCAGCCGTGCCTCCTCACCGTGGAGATCGCGTTCCACCGGGTGCTGACCGTCGAGTTCGGCTTCGCGCCACGCCGGTTCGGTGGCCACAGCCTGGGCGAGTACACGGCGCTGGTCGCCGCGGGCGCGCTGCCGTTCGCCGAAGCCGTCCGCCTGGTCAGGCGGCGCGGGGCGCTGATGCAGCAGGCGGTCCCCGAGGGCCGTGGTGCCATGGCGGCCCTGGTCATGGACGACATCCTCGACTCCGAGGCACCGGGCATCGTGGCCGACGCCGGAGTCGAGGTCGCCAACTACAACTCGCCCATCCAGATCGTGGTCAGCGGTGCCGCCGACCGGGTCGAGGGGCTGCGTGACCGGCTCGGTGCGGCGCTGCCCGACCTGACCTTCATCCCGCTGCGGGTCAGCATCCCGTCGCACTGCTCCCTGATGCGGCCCGCGCGGGACCGGTTCGCCGAGCACCTGGCGGCCGCGGCGCGGCACCTCACGCCCGAGCGGGCCGCCGCCGTCGCCTCCAACGTCACTGGCGGACTCCACGAACCGCACCTGCTCACCACCCGCCTGGCTGACCAACTCGCCCAGCCTGTGCGGTGGTTGGACAACATGCGGACGCTGGCGGCCGGCGGACCCGCCCGCATCGTGGAGTTGGGGCCACGGCCGGCCCTCGCGAAGTTCTTCGGGCTGATCGGCGTGCTCGCCACCGCTGTCACCAACGTCACGGAGGTGCAGGCCACGTTCGGCCGGCCGAGGCCCGTGCCCACCACGGCGTCCACCCCCATCCCGGCCACCGCCCCGACGGTCGCCCCGTCGGCCACTCCTGGGGAGCGGCTCGGCTCCGCCGCCTTCCGCGCCGCCCACGGAACCCGCCTGGCCTATGCCGTCGGCGGCACGGCGGAGGCCGCCGCCGGGCCCGCGCTGGTGAGCCGGGCGGCCGGCGCCGGCGTGCTCGGCTACCTGGACACCGCCCGCCTCGACCTCGGACGCGCCACCGCCGAGATCGAACGGCTCGGCGCCACCCTGCCGGCCGGCGCGCCCTGGGGCGTCAACGTCCCCCACACCCCGGAGACCCCCGGGCGTACCGAGGCCCTGCTGGCCGCGACCCTCCGCCTCGGCGTCCCCCGGATCGAGGTCGCCGGCTTCACCACGCCAACCCGGGCCCTGGTGCGCCAACGGCTCTCCGGCCTGCACCCGGGACCGGACGGCCGTCCGCGTCCCGCCCGCCTGCTCATGGCCAGGGTGGGCGGTGTGGAGGCGGCCAGGGCGTTCCTCGCGCCGCCGCCCCCTGGGATCGTCACCTGGCTGCGCGAGCGTGGGCTGATCACCCGGGCCGAGGCCGAGCTCGCTCCCGGACTTCCGATGGCCGACGACCTGTGCGCCGAGGACGACCGGGGCGGTGGCCTCTGGGCCCTCCTTCCCACCCTGCGGCGGATGCGGGCGCGGGCGGCCGGGGAACTGCCGGCCGCGGCCGGCGTACGGCTGGGCGCCGCCGGTGGCCTGGGCGCCCCCGAGGCGGTCGCCGCCGCCTTCGCGCTCGGCGCCGACTTCGTGGTCACCGGCTCCGTCAACCACTGCACCGCCGAGGCCGACACCAGCGAGCTGGTCAAGGACATGCTGGCGGCGGCAGGTCCAGGAGACTTCGCCACGGCGCCCGACGCCACCCTGTTCGAGGCCGGAGCACGCCAGCGGGTGTTGCGCCGTGGCGTGTTCCATCCGGCGCGGGCGCACCGGCTCCACGACCTGCACCTGCACCACGACGACCTATCCGAGCTGGCGCCGGCCGACCGCGAGCGGCTGGAGCGGCAGCTGTTCCGCAAGGACCTCGACGAGGTGTGGCACGAGGTCGCCGCCGACCCCGACCGATGGGGTTCGGCCGTACTGGCGCGGGCCGAGGGCTCGCCCCGGCTGCGGATGGCGCTGGTCTTCCGCTGGTACCTCGCCGACAGCGCGCTCCGGGCCCGGCGCGGCGACCCGGCCGAGCGGCTGAACTTCCGCGTTCCCTGTGGTCCCGCGCTCGGCGCGTTCAACGAGACGGTGCGCGACACCGCGCTCGCCGACTGGCGCGCGCGGCACGCCGACGGCGTGGCCCGGCTCCTGATGGACGGCGCCGCGGGGGCCCTGCGGGACCACCTGGTGGGCGCTCCCGGCTGACCACGTCACGGTCGGCCGGGCCCGACCACCGGAACCACACCGATCACCTGTCACCGATCACCTGTCACCGATCACCCGTTACCGATCACCCGTTACCGATCACCCGTTACCGATCACCCGTTACCGATCACCCGTCACGATCGCCCATCATCGAGGAGAGAACCATGACCACCGGCACCTCACGTCGCGGCTTCCTGGCCGGCGCCGCCACCGGGGGCGCGCTGGCCACCGGGCTGCTGCCCGAGCTCGCGCACGCCCAGGCACCTCGGAGCGCGGCCGCGAGTACCGGAATAGGACCTTCGGACGTCCTGCCGTCCGACCGCAGGTATCGCGACCTGGTCCGGGGGTGGAACGGCCGCTTCGTCGGCGACCCCGACTACGTGACCGTCGCCGGCTCCACCGAGCAGGTCGCCGAGGCGCTGGCCCGCGCGGTCGCCCAGGGCAAGCGCCTCGCCGTCCGCAGCGGCGGCCACTGCCTGGAGAACTTCGTCTCCAACCCCGACGTGCGGGTGGTGCTCGACGTCTCCCAACTGCGCTCCATCCGCTGGGACCAGCGGCACCGCGCCGTGGTCGTCGAGCCGGGCTGCAGTCTTCGCGACGTGTACAAGACGCTGCACACTGCCTGGGGGGTCACCGTGCCCGGCGGCGCCTGCCCCTCCGTCGGCGCCGGCGGGCACATCGCGGGAGGCGGCTACGGGCCGCTGTCACGCCGGTACGGTGTCGTCCCCGACCACCTGTACGCCGTGGAGGTGGTCACCGTGGACCGGTCGGGCACGCCCCGGACGGTCCTGGCCACCCGCGAGCCGCGCGACCCCAACCGGGAGCTGTGGTGGGCCCACACCGGCGGCGGCGGTGGCAACTTCGGCGTGGTCACCAAGTACTACCTGCGTTCCGCCGACGCCCGCGGCAACGACCCGACCACTCTGCTGCCCCGCGCGCCCGAGCAGTCGCGCACCGTGCGGTATGTCTTCCCGTGGGCCGCGCTGAACGAGCAGGGCTTCTCCCGGTTGCTGCGCGGGTACATCTCCTGGCACGCCGAGCACAGCGCGCCCGGCTCGCCCTACACCAGGTTGTTCGCCGACCTGTGGGGCCTGCACGTCAACACCGCCCCCGGCGTCACCCTCAACGTCACCGTGGATCCGAGCGAGTCCGACCACGAGTCGCTGCTCGCGGGATTCCGCTCGGACGTGGTCGACCAGGTGGGTGTCACGCCGGTGGTGTCCGAGACCGTGCTGCCCTGGCTGCAGTCCGTCTGGGCGGCCGGCTACGCGGACACCGGTGCCGTCGTCGGGCGCCGCAACAAGTCCAAGGGCACGTATCTGCGCGCCAGTTACACCGACGCGCAGCTGAGCACCACCTACCGCTACCTCACCGCGACCGACCTCCGGGCGCCGATGGCCGGCGTACTGCTCGGTGGCTTCGGGGGCCGGGCCAACGTGCCGGGACCGGACGACACCGCGGTGCCGCAGCGCGACTCCGTGCTGAAGGTGCTGCACACGGTGCACTGGGACAACCCGTCCCAGGACGAGCGCCACCTGTCCTGGGTGCGCAACTTCTACCGGGACGTGCACGCCGCCACCGGGGGCGTTCCCGAGGTCGACGGCGAGGTGGAGGACGGCTCCTACATCAACTACGCCGACGTGGACGTCGCCGATCCGGCGTGGAACGAGTCGGGCGTCGCCTGGCAGCGCTTCTACTACAAGGACAGCTACGAGCGACTGCGGCAGGTGAAGGGCCGCTGGGACCCGCGCAACGTGTTCCGCCACGCGCTGTCCGTCGAACTCCCCTCCTAGAGGCGGTGGCCCGGCACCGCCCGGGGGGCGGCGGCGCCGGGCCACCGTGCGGAGGAGCCGGGCGACTCAGGTCAGACCGGCGAGGGCGGCGCTGTCGTGCCACAGGGCGTCCGCGGCCCGCGGGTCCCTGGCGAGGGCGGACGGCCGCGGCCAGGTCAATCGGCCCTTGACAAGCGAGGCGTACCCCTGGTCCGCGGGCGGTCGGACGATGCCGAGCGCGAGGTCGGCCAGCGTGCCGCCGGCCTGCGCCCGGCTGCTGTACCGGGGGACCAGGCGGCCGAGCGGCGAGCCGAGCAGTGCCCAGACCAGGCGGATGGCCGGGCTGAAGTTCCGGGAGAGGCCGGTGCCCGGAGTCGCCCCCGGGTCGTAGGCGATGACCGACAGCGCCCTCTCGGCCGCCAGCGGCTGGGCGGCCAGAGCCCGGGCGGTCAGCACGTTGCACAGTTTGGACGACGTGTAGGCGTGGCCGCCGGCCTTGCGGGGCGACTCGTCGAGGTCGGGGTCGAGCTCCGGGTGGGCGAGCAGCTTGGCGTCCGCGTGCCGGGGGGCTGGCAGGATACCGGCCAGCTCGGGGTCGTGCGTCGAACTGCTCGTGATGATCACGCGGGCTCCGTGGGCCAACCGGGGGAGCAGCAACCGCAGCAGCAGGTACTGGGACAGGTGGTTGACGGCGAAGGTGGTCTCGAGGCCGTCAGGGGTGCGCTGGTCGACGCTGTGGAACGACAGGCCCGCGTTGAGCACGAGTACGTCCACCGGGGTGTCGCCGAGCCGGTCGCCCACCGCCTCGGCGAAGGAACGGACCGAGTCCAGTCGCGCCAGGTCGAGTGGCAGTACGTCGAGCCCGTTGGCTCCGGCGGACCTGGCGCCGAGTAAGAGGGTGGCTCCGGAGGCGGCGATGCGGCCGGCCGCCACCTCGCCAAGCCCGGAGGTTCCGCCCGTCATGACGACGGTGGGCATACCAGTTCCTCCTGGTGGATGATAAGTTGATGTTCCGTCAGAATATGAGTGGCGACTCACCTTGTCAAGGAAGGGGGACCACCGTGGTAGGCAGACGCCCCGCGGGGAAAGCGGTGACCGGCGGCGGGACGCTCAGGGCCGACGCCCGGCAGAACCGGGCCCGCATCCTGGAGTCGGCCGAGACCGTCTTCGACGCCCAGGGCCCCTCCGCGTCCACCGAGGAGATCGCGAGAAAGGCCGGCGTCGCCATCGGCACCGTGTTCCGGCACTTCCCCACCAAGGCCGCCCTCGTCGAGGCGGTGTTCGTGGGCCGACTGGCCCGACTCGCCACCCACGCGGAGAAGTTGGCGGAGTCCGAGGAGGCGGGCGTCGCCTTCTTCGACTTCTTCACCACCTGGGCAGAACTGTCCGCGGCCAAGCACTCCTTCGCCGACGCCCTGGCCGACGAGGGCGTGGACGTGCGGGCCGCCGCCGAGCGAGGTCCCTACCCGGCGGTGCGGCGGGAGCTCGCGGCGGCGGTGGAGACCCTGCTCACCCGCGCCCAGGCGGCCGGCGCGGTGCGGGCCGACATCGGAATGCCCGAGCTGAACGCCCTGTTGATCGGAGTCGCCCGCGCCGTCGAACAGGTGCGGGACGCCCCCGCGGTGCGCCGCCGCCTGTTGGGCGCCATCCTCGACGGCCTGCGCCGGCCGTAGGAGCGCGCGACAGGGGCCGACCGCCCGGCACCGCTCACCGGGTGGGCGGCCGGCCCCACGGCCACCTGATCAGCGGCGGACTGCGCAGGCCCGGTCGTTGAGGGTGAAGCGGCTGGGCGGCGAGGCGTCGCCCGTGTGGTTGGCGAGATAGCCGAGGGTGATGCTCGCGCCGGGTGCGATGGAGGCGTTGTGCGTGGCGCTGTTGGCCCTGACGATGTCACCGGACTGGGTCAGGTCGGTGTTCCAGTCGGAGACGATGGTCTGCCCGAGCGGCAGCGGGAACTCCAGGCGCCAGCCGTCGATCGGCGCCGTGCCGGTGTTGGTGAGGGTGATGTCGACGGTCAGCCCGCTGCCCCAGGAGGTGACCGAGTAGGCGACCCGGCAGGCCGGCGTGGTGCGCTCGAACTCCACCCGGTGCAGGCCGCCCGGCAGGTCGTTGACGACGTAGAATTCGCCGTCCGCGGTGGTGCCGACCGCCGTCACCTGGGTGGGGAACTCGCCGATCTCGGCCTGCTGGTAGCCGCCGGAGCCGTCCTCGCGCAGCGCCCACACCGTGGACGAGCAGTAGTCGGTGGCGATGTAGGTGCCGCCCACCAGGTCCGCGTACTGCTCGCCCCGGTAGACGCGGCCGCCGATCACCGCGCAGCCGCCCGTGTAGGGCGAGTACGTGAAGACCGGCTCGGTGTAGTCGGCGCCGGGCGCGCACTGGGCCTCGTCGAACACCTGGAAGCCCTCGTAGCAGGACCAGCCCAGGTTCACCCCGGCCTGCTCGCCCGCCGGCAGGTGGTCGATCTCCTCCCACCTGCCCTGCCCGACGTCGCCGATCCACAGCGAGCCGTCGGCCTGGTCGATGGAGAAGCGCCACGGGTTGCGCAGCCCGCTGATCCAGATCTCCTCGCGGGCTCCGGCCACGCCCACGTAGGGGTTGTCGGCGGGCACGCAGTAGGGGAGCGAGCCGCAGGAGCGGCTCACGTCCAGGCGCAGGATCTTGCCGAGCAGCGTGTCGACGCGCTGCCCGCTGTCGTACGGGTCGCCCGAGCCGCCGCCGTCGCCGATGCCCCAGTAGAGGTAGCCGTCGGGTCCGAAGGCGATCTGCCCGCCGTTGTGGTTGCTGTACTCGGCGTGCTCCTGCGACAGCAGGGGGGTGAGGCTGGCGTCGTCCAGGTCGTACCTGGCGAGCGTCACGGCGCCGTCGGGCAGCGCCGTGTAGGCCAGGTAGATCTCCTGGCTCGCGTTGAAGTCGGGGTCGAGGGCGATGCCGAGCAGCCCGCGCTCGTTGCCCGACTCGTCCACCGAGGCGGTGAGGTCGACCAGCGGGGTGGCGGCGAGACCGGTGTTCGGGTGGTAGACGCGGATGGTGCCGCGCTTCTCCACGATGAACAGGCGGTCGCTGCCGTCGTCCGGCGCGGCGATCGCGACGGGGCGCCGCAGGCCGGAGGCGACCTGCGTGGCGCTCGCGGTGACCTCCTCGAGCGGCACCGCCGCCGAGGCCGCCGGCTCCGCCGGTTCCGCCCGTGAGCCCGCCTCGGCGGGCGTCCCGAGCAGCGGAAGTGATAAGGCGAGGATGAGCGCGCTCGCCCAGCGTCGTCCTTGCATGTCGGCTCCAAAGGAGAAGGGGGTGATTCCTCGGGAACTGGCGTGCACGGACCCGGAGTTGGTGGAGCGGGACGGGCCGGGTCCGACGAGAGCGACACGCCTCGCCGGACGGTAGCCGTTTCCCGCCCGTCACACCAGGCCGCGGGAGCCGGGGTCAGGAACGGACCAGGGCCAGGATCTCGTCCAACGGCGGCACCAGGCTGGTGTCTCCGCCCGCACCCGGTGCCCGCCGTGCCGGAACGCGTAGGTGAAGGCGTCCGCCACCGGCGAGCCCACGACGTCCGCCGGCAAGGCGGCGAACTCCTGGCCGGCGAGCAGCCCGGTCAGCTCGGCCAACTTCCGGTCATCGAGCCGCCGTTCCTCCACCCCGCCGCGCCGCTCCACGGTGACGGCGCCGTCCGCCGCGACCGTGATGACATCGCTCACCCCCGCGATCCCGCCGGTCACCCGCAGCT
>NZ_SMKC01000181.1 GCF_004348315.1 Streptomyces sp. 8K308
TCCCCCGCCCAGACCTTCCGTCCCGTCCCGGGTCCCACGATCCACCCAGCCCCGCCGAGGTGTTGCCCTGTGTCCGAGTCCGTTCCAGGCCCCACCGTCCCCGAGCGCGCCGACCCGCCGTTCGCGGCGGTGGATCTCGGCGCGTCGAGCGGGCGGGTCATGCTGGGCTCGCTGGCCGGCGGCGGTCTCTCGCTGCGCGAAGTGCACCGGTTCCCCAACCGGCCGGTGCGGGCGGGCGGGACGCTGCACTGGGACATCCTGGCGTTGTACCAGGGGGTCTTGGACGGGCTGCGGGCGGCCGGCCGGGCGGCGGGCGGGCGGCTGGCCGGGGTCGGGATCGACTCCTGGGCGGTGGACTACGGACTCCTCGACGCCGACGGGGCGCTGCTCGGCAACCCCGTGCACTACCGGGACGCCCGCACCGAGGGAGTGGGCGAGCGGGTGGCGGAGCTCCTGTCACCCGAGGAGCTGTACGCGGCGACGGGCCTGCAGTACCTGCCGTTCAACACCGTCTACCAACTGGTCGCCGCGCGGGGCGGCCCGCAGCTGGCGGCGGCGGGGCGGCTGTTGTTGATCCCCGATCTGTTGGCGTACTGGCTGACCGGCGAGCAGGGCACGGAGCTGACCAACGCCTCGACGACGCAGCTGATCGATCCGCGCACCAGGGACTGGTCTTCCCGGGTGGCGGAGGCGCTGGACATCGACCTCGGCCTCTTCCCACCGCTGCGCGGCCCGGGCGATCCGGCGGGCCGGCTGCTGCCCGAGGTGCTGGCGGAGACGGGGCTCAGCGGCCCGGTGCCGGTGACCGCGGTCGGCTCGCACGACACGGCCTCGGCGGTGGCCGGAGTGCCGGCGGTCGACGAGCGGTTCGCCTACATCGCCACCGGCACCTGGTCGCTCGCCGGGGTGGAGCTCGACGCGCCGGTGCTCGGCGAGGAGAGCCGGCGGGCGAACTTCACCAACGAGCTCGGCGTGGACGGCACGGTCCGCTATCTGCGCAACATCATGGGCCTGTGGCTGCTGCAGGAGTGTCTGCGGGAGTGGGCGGCGGACGGCGGGTCGAGCGAGCTCGGGCCGCTGCTCGCGGCGGCCGGGCGGGCGCAGCCGCTGCGGTCCGTGGTGGACGCGGGCGACCCGGAGTTCATCCCGCCGGGCCGGATGCCGGAGCGGATCGCGGCGGCCTGCCGGCGCACCGGCCAGCCGGAGCCGCGGGACCGGGCGGAGACGGTGCGCTGCGTGGTCGACTCGCTGGCGTTGGCGCACCGGGCCGCGGTGTTCGACGCGCGGCGTCTTTCGGGGCGCGTGGTGGACACGGTGCATATCGTGGGGGGCGGCGCCCACAACGAACTGCTGTGCCAGCTGACGGCCGACGCCTGCGGTTTGCCGGTGGTGGCCGGTCCGGCGGAGGCGGCGGCCCTGGGCAACGTGCTGGTGCAGGCGCGGGCGTCGGGCGCGGTCACCGGCGGTCTCGCCGAGTTGCGGGCGCTGCTACGGGCGTCGCAGCCGCTGCGGCGCCACGAGCCCTCGGGCGACCAGGCGGCGTGGGCGGAGGCGGCCGCGCGGATCGCCGGTCGGGAAAGGAGCTGAGGGATGCGGGTGGCGCTGTTCGTGACGTGCGTGAACGACACGCTGTACCCCAGGACGGGGCGCGCCGTGGTCACGTTGCTCGAACGCCTCGGCGTGACGGTGGAGTTCCCGCTCGAACAGTCCTGCTGCGGGCAGGCGCAGTTCAACACGGGGTACCGACGGGAGTCCGAGCCGCTGGTGGCGCGCTTCGGGCGGGTCTTCGAGGGCTTCGACTACGTGGTGACGCCCTCGGGTTCGTGCACGGCCATGGTGCGGGAGAACTATCCGCGGGTCGGGGCGCGGGCGCGGGACGAGGGGCGCGGGGACGCGCTGGCGCGGGTGGCCGAGTCGGTGGTGCCGCGGACGGTGGAGCTGACGGAGTTCCTGGTGGACGTGCTGGGGGTGACGGACGTCGGCGCCTACTACCCGCACCGGGTGACATACCACCCGACCTGCCACGGCCTGCGGATGCTCGGCCTGGGCGACCGACCCCACCGGTTGCTGCGGGCGGTGCGGGGTCTCGAGCTGGTCGAGCTGCCGGGCGCCGAGGAGTGCTGCGGGTTCGGCGGCACGTTCGCGGTGAAGAACGCGGCGGTGTCGGCGGCGATGGGGGCCGACAAGGCGCGGGCCATCGTGGGCACGGGCGCGTCGGCGGTGTGCACGGTGGACAACTCGTGCCAGATGCACATCGGTGGCACGCTGTCCCGGATGGGCGCGACCGTTCGCCCCGTGCACCTCGCGGAGATCCTGGCCAGCACGGAGGAGGAGGTCTGGTGAGTGGCGGTGTGTTCGTGGGGATGCCGGCGTTCCCCGAGGCGGCGAAGGTTGCGGTGCGCGACGAGGTGTTGCGGGGGAACCTGCGGCACGCCACGGGCACCATCAGGGTCCGGCGGGCGGCGGCGGTGGCCGAGTTGGCCGACTGGGCGGCGCTGCGGGCGGCCGGGGCTGCGATCAAGGAGCGCACGCTGCGGCACCTCGACCACTACCTGCTCCAGGTGGAGGAGCGGGTCACCGCGGCGGGCGGGGTGGTGCACTGGGCCGCGGACGCCGCCGAGGCGAACCGGATCGTGACCGAGCTGGTCAGGGAGACCGGTGAGCACGAGGTGGTCAAGGTGAAGTCGATGGCCACCCAGGAGATCGGCCTCAACGAGGCGCTGGCCGAGGCCGGCATCACCGCGTACGAGACGGACCTGGCCGAGCTGATCGTGCAGCTGGGCGAGGACCGTCCCTCACACATCCTGGTGCCCGCGATCCACCGCAACCGGGGTGAGATCCGGGAGATCTTCGCCGACCGGATGGCCACCTGGGGCCGGCCGGCGCCGGAGGGTCTCACGGACGAGCCGGCGGAGCTGGCCGAGGCGGCCAGGCTGCACCTGCGGGAGAAGTTCCTGCGCGCGAAGGTGGCCGTCTCCGGCGCGAACTTCATGGTGGCGGAGACCGGCACCCTGGCGGTGGTGGAGTCCGAGGGCAACGGGCGGATGTGCCTGACGCTGCCGGAGACCCTGATCTCGGTCGTAGGCATCGAGAAGATCGTGCCGACCTGGCGGGACCTGGAGGTCTTCCTGCAGCTGCTGCCCCGGTCATCGACGGCCGAGCGGATGAACCCGTACACCTCGTTGTGGACCGGCACCACCGACGGCGACGGGCCGCGCGCCTTCCACCTGGTGCTGCTCGACAACGGCCGTACGGACACGCTGGCGGACACGGTGGGCCGGCAGGCGTTGCGCTGCATCCGCTGCTCGGCGTGCCTGAACGTGTGCCCGGTCTACGAGCGGACCGGCGGGCACGCTTACGGCTCGGTCTACCCGGGCCCCATCGGCGCCATCCTCACCCCGCAACTGCAGGGCATGGAGGACGAGTTGGCGGCGTCGCTGCCGTACGCCTCCTCGCTGTGCGGCGCCTGCTACCAGGTCTGCCCGGTGGCCATCGACATCCCTGACGTGCTGGTCCATCTGCGGGAGCGGGCCGCGACGGGCGGCACCGTCACCCGGCGCGGCGCCCCGGCCAGGATCCGGCCGGCCCGCGGCCACGCGGCCGAACGCGCGGCGATGCGGGCCGCCCGCTGGGCGCTCGACCGGCCCGCTGCGCTGCGCGTCGCGCAGCGGGTGGCCACCGCCACCCGGCGGCTGCACCCGCGCCGGCTGCCGGGTCCCGGCCGGGCGTGGACGGCGAGCCGGGACCTCCCGGCCTTCCCGGAGCAGAGCTTCCGCGACTGGTGGACGACGAGGAACCGAGATGACCGACAGCCGTGACCTGATCCTCGCCCGGATCCGCCGCGCCCTGGTGGACGTTCCGCCCGAGGAGGGGCCGCAGGACGTGCCGGTGCCACGCGACTACCTGACCAGCCACTCCCCCGCCGACCCGGTGGCCGTGTTGGCCGAGCACCTGGCCGACTACCGGGCCGTTGTCCACCACACCGACGCCGCCGGCCTGCCGGCGCTGATCACCGCCCGGCTCGCCGAGCGCGGCACCCGCACCCTGGTGGTGCCGCCCGGGCTGCCGCCCGAATGGCTCAGCGAGGTGGCGGGCACCTCGGGTGAGGCGGCTGTCACGGTGCGCGTCGACGCGCCGGACGACACCCCGGCGGAGCTCGACGCGGCCGACAGCGTGCTGACCGGCTGCGCCCTCGCCATCGCCGAGACCGGCACGATCGTCCTCGACGGCGGCCCGGACCAGGGCAGGCGGCGCATCACGCTGGTCCCCGACCACCACGTCTGCGTGATCCGGGCGCCGGAACAGGTCGTCGACTCGCTGCCGCTGGCGCTCCCGAGGCTGGACCCGAGCCGCCCCCAGACCTGGATCTCGGGGCCGTCCGCGACCAGCGACATCGAACTGAACCGGGTGGAGGGCGTGCACGGCCCGCGTACGCTTGAGGTGGTTTTGGTCCATATCTAACGCATGGCCGCACGCTTCGGATGGGATGGGCTATGGATCTGCTCGATGGCTTCGACCGGGGAATGGACGAGTTCGACCGGCGGGTGCACCAGGTGGGCAGCCGACAGTGGTCGTCCCCGACGCCCTGCTCCGACTGGTCGGTGCGGGACCTGGTGAACCACCTGACCAGCGAGCATCTGTGGGCGCCCTGGATGCTGCGCGGGGCCACGCTGGCCGAGGTGGGCGACCGGTTCGACGGCGACGTGCTCGGCGAGGACCCGGTCGGCGCCTGGGAGGCGGCCGCGGCCGCCTCCCGCGAGGCGGCGCACCGGCCGGGCGCGCTCGACTCCCCGGTGCACACCAGCGGGGGGCTCACACCGGCCGACGAGTACCTCCGCCAGATGACGCTCGACCTGACGGTGCACGCCTGGGACCTGTCCCGGGGCATCGGCGCCGACGACCGGCTCGACGACGAACTGGTGGGCATGGGGTACGACTACGTCGAGCCGCGGATCGGCGACTGGCAGGGGTTCGGTGTCTTCGACCCGCCGGTGGCGGTGGCGGACTCGGCCGGGACCCAGGACCAGCTGGTGGCGTTGCTCGGCCGTCAGCCGTAGGGCGAGGAGCGGGCCGCGCCCTACGCCCCGGGACCGTTACGCGGCGGTGGGTGGCGCCGTAGCGTCGCCGGCATGGACGCGAACGCCGCGGGAACGCTGGACGAGGCCCTGACCCGACTGCACGCCACCGGACCCGAGTTCAGGGGCTGGCCGACCAATCACGCGCCGATGGCGGTGGAGGCGCTGGCCCGGCACGGACAGGAGCACCACGTGCACCGCTGGGTGGACGCGTACCAGAGTCGTCTCGAGGACCGGCCGGCCGGTCATGAGCGGATCACGGCGGACAACTGGCGGGAGGCGCTGGGTGATCCGCGGTACTTGACGGACTGGGCCGAGTACTTCGGCGTGCTGCTCAGCGAGCGGCCGTGGCGCTCGGTGCTCGCCGAGTGGTGGCCGCGGCTGCTGCCCGGCATCACGGCCGCGGCCACCCATCCGGTGATCCGGGTCGGGCACGCGGTCCGGGTGCTGCTCAGCGAGGGCGAGACCGGGCCCAGGCGCGCCGAGTTGGCACACGCCCTCGGCTACTGGGCGGCCAGGCACCAGCGGTTGCCGGCGGGCATCGAGGCCCTGGCGGCGCCGTCGTCGGCCGAGGATGCGCTGCGCGCGGTGGAGGCGATCGAGGACCAGTCGGGCGGCATCAACGCCCGGCTCGGGCAGCTGCGGCGGTTGCCGGCCTGGACCGCCGGTGCGTCGGCCGAGGACCCGGCGGCGGTGTCTGAGCGGCTGGGCCGGCTGGTGCGGGCCGCGACGGAGTACTACGCCACGCACGGGCACGGCGAGCCGGTGATGCTGGTGCACGCGGCGACCGCGCCCAACGCCGTGCTGCGGACGCTGCCGGCGCTGCCGGTTGAGCTGTGGCCGGCGAGTCTGGAGGCGGCGTGGTCCGCGAGCGCCGGGGTGGTCGCGTCCTACCGGCCGGCGCGGAGCGTACCGGCCGGTCGGTCGGCGGCGCTCGACCCTGAGGAACTGTTCGAGCGGGCGGCGCTCCACGGCGACGCGCACGCCATCAAGCTGGTCGACACCGCGCTCGACGTGGCCGCGGCGCACCCGGACGACGGTCTCGCGCTGCAGGCCGGACTGCTGGCCGTGGAGCTGATCGACCCGCTCGGCTGAGCGGGTCGTTCAAGAGGTTCAGGGGGCCATGGCGGCTCCGAACGCCCGGTAGGCGGGTTCGTCGAACAGCACGAAGCGTAGCTCGACGAACCCGCCGACCGGGGCCGCCTCGGTGACCGCGTGGACCGCGACGCGGGCGGCGTCGGCGAGCGGCCAGCGGTAGACGCCGGTGGAGATGGCGGGGAAGGCGACGGTGGTCGCGCCGAGTTCGGCGGCCACCCGCAGCGACTCCCGGTAGCAGGAGGCCAGTTGCTCCGAGCGGTCCTCCGTGTGCGAGTGGACGGGGCCCACGGTGTGGATCACCCAGCGGGCGGGCAGCCGGCCCGCGGTGGTGGCGACCGCCCGGCCGGTGGGCAGGCCGCGGCCGTAGCGGGTGGCGCGCAGCCGGCGGCACTCGGCGAGGATCTCCGGGCCACCGCGGCGGTGGATGGCGCCGTCCACCCCGCCGCCGCCGAGCAGCGAGGAGTTGGCGGCGTTGACGATCGCGTCCACCCGCTGCTCCGTGATGTCGCCGAGCACCCGGGTGATGGCCGGGAGGGCGGTCATGCCGACGGCTCCGGCAGTCGGGCGGCCCAGGTGAGGCCGCCGAGCAGGTGGCGGCGGAAGGCGGGGTCAGCGAAGGACTCGCTGGTGTGGCCGAGCGCGGTGTAGAAGGACCGGCCGCCGGCGCGCTCGTGGCACCAGACCAGCGGGTGGTCGGCGCCCATCCGGCCGCCGGTGTAGGTGGTCTCGTCGGCGCTGGCCAGCACCCGCACCCGGCCGCGCGGGTTGGTGGTGAAGTTGTACCACTCGTCGGTGAACTCCCACCGGTCGCCCAGGTGCGCGGTGGCCGGGTGGTCGTGGTCCTCGACGGTGACGACACCCGGCTGTAGCGCGGGGTGGCCGTCGAAGACGGCGCCGACCACCGAGTCGCCGAACCAGGGCCAGCCGTACTCGGTGGTGGAGGCGCCGTGCACGCCGACGAAGCCGCCGCCGGCGGCGAGGTGGGCGCGCAGCGCCGCGCGCGAGGCGTCGGTCAGCGCGTCGCCGCTGGTGGACAGGAAGGCCACGGCGCGGCTCTCGGGCAGGCCGGTGGCCAGCTCCGCCGGGTCCTCGGTGGCCGTGACGGCGAACCCGTGGGCCGCGCCGAGCTCGCGGAATGCCTCGACACCGGCTGGGATGGAGTCGTGGCGGAAGCCGGTGGTCCTGGTGAAGAGCAGGATCTGCGGTGTGCTCATGGGGGTTCATCGTAGGAGCCGGATCCCGCTCTCGGCTTCGGCGGCCGCGGCGGCGAACTCCTGGTCTGTGGCTGATTCCACGGATGAAGGGGCCATGATCACAGCCATTCCGGGCACGGAGTACCAGGCAGGCGATTATCGCGGGGCATATTCACCGACGGGTCTTCCGCTCCGCCCCCTAGGACCCCATGATCTTGGGCGTACCGCAGTGAGGAGTACCTATGCCCCGTGAACACGTTGCCCGGCTGTTCGTCCAGCAGGCCGGGGAATGCGCTCGGCTCGGCTCGTCCCTGTACGCGGCGCTGCTGGAGCGGGCGGCCAGCGACGTCGTGGAGGGCGGGCCCTGCGCCGACGCGGTGGCCGGGTACGAGCAGAGCGGGGTCGAGGAGGCGCTTCCCCTGCGGCTGCTGGGCGGCGTGCACTCGCTGGTGCTGACCGGGCGCGCGCCGGAACTCGCCGCGTACTACCCGAGCGCGGGTGGTGCGTTCACGCCGGCGGACGGGGACGCCGTGTGGTGCGCCTTCCGGTCCGTGGTGGCCGAGGAGCGCGGGTGGCTGCGGGAGTGGCTGCGCCGGCCGCCGCAGACCAACGAGGTGGGCCGCGCCTCGCTGCTGCTCGCGGGCCTGCTGTACACCGTGCCCACGGCGCAGCGTCCCGTCCGGTTGTTCGAGCTGGGCTCGAGCGCCGGGCTCAACCTGCGCGCCGAGCAGTTCCGTTACACGGCGGGGGACTTCGCCTGGGGGCCCGCCGACTCGCTGGTGCGGCTGACCGACACCTGGGAGGGGTGCGTGCCGGACTGGCTGCGCACCGGCGCCGACCGGCACCAGGCGCTGCGGATCGTGGAGCGGCGGGGCTGCGATCCGACGCCGATCGACCCGCTGTCCACGGACGGGGCGCTGGCGCTGCGCTCGTACGTGTGGCCCGACCAGCGGGAGCGGACCGAACGCCTGGAGGGGGCGCTGCGGATCGCGGCCAAGGTGCCGGCCACGGTGGAGGCGGCGGGCGCCGCCGACTTCCTGGCCGAGGTGGAGCTCGAACCCGGCACGGTGACGGTGCTCTGGCACTCGGTGATGCGCCAGTACGTGCCGGCCGAGGAGTGGGCCAGGGTGGAGCGGGAGATGGCGCGGCTCGCGGCCGCCGCGACGGACGACGCCGGCTTCGCCTATCTGGCGTTCGAGCCGCGCGACGTGGCCGGCCAGCCCGGCTTCTGGCTCTCGGTGCGGGTGGGCGCCGGCCCCGAGCGGCTGCTGGCGAGCGCCATGCCGCACGGGCTGCCGGCCCGCTGGCCGGACGGGGGCGCCTGACGCACGATGGGGTCATGGCACAGGCGATGACCGAGCCCGAGTGGCGGGCCTTCCTCTCGACCGGCACCAGGACCGCCAAGCTCGCCACGGTGCGGGCCGACGGCTCCCCCCACGTGGCGCCCGTGTGGTTCGTCGTGGACGGCGACGATCTGGTGCTCACCACCGGCGCCAGCTCGGTGAAGGGCCGCAACCTGGCGCGGGACGGCCGGGTGGCGCTCTGCGTGGACGACGACGTGCCGCCGTTCGGCTTCGTCGTGGTGCACGGCCGCGCCACGCTGAGCGAGGACCAGGCGGACCTGCTCACCTGAGCGACCAGGATCGGCGGCAGGTACCTGGGCGAGGACCAGGCGGAGCGGCTCGGCGCGCGCAACGCCACCCCGGGCGAACTGCTGGTCCGGGTGCGGATCGAGAAGGTCGTCGGCTACTCGGCGGTGGCCGACTGACGAGCGGACGCCACCCGCCGGCGCGCGGTTCCCGGCCCGGTCAGCCGCGCAGCCAGGTGCGCCGGTCGCGGGCCAGGCCGTAGAGGGTCTCGACGCCGTCCGGCCTGAGCACCCCGCCGCGCCCGGCGAGTCCGGCCAACGCGTGCTCCTGGAGCACCTCGACGTCCCGCAGCCCGGGCGCCACGGTGACGGACGCCGCGGCCACGCAGACCAGGACCGGCTGGACGGCCACCCGGAAACCGCAGGCGGCGGAGAGCGCGTGGGCCGCCCGGTGGGCGTCGCGGCGGCAGCGCCGGACGTGGGGCTCCGCGCGCCGGGTGCCGATCCGCACCAGTTCCTCCTCGACCGCGAGACGGGCGCCGCGGTGCAGCACCGTCCGGAAGCTGAGCACCCCGCCCGGGCCGATGGCCAGGTGCGAGATGTCCGCGGCGCCGGGCAGCGGGATGGAGTGCAGGACCCGCCAGCCGGCGCCCGCGAGCGCGTCGAGCGCGGTGCCGGCCAGCTGCTCGCCGCGCAGGGCCGTCAGCAGCGCCTCACGCCGCGCCGAGCGGCCGAGCAGTCGGTCGGCGGCCAGCCGCACCCGGCCGGCCGGCAGCGTGGCCACCAGGCCGTGCAGGATCTCCCCCGGTCGGTTCGGCGCGAGGTCGTCGTCCGGATGCAGCCACAGCGGACCGCTGCCCCGGAGGGCCCCGCCGCCCGGATCCGGTGGAATCCCGTTGCCGTGTTCCCAGCCGCCCATGGCACCATCGTGCAGTCCTCGGGGGCGGAGGTCATCTCCGATGGCGGAAACGGGAGGAAACCGGCAGTGACGCGACTGATCGACACAGTGGCATGGGTGCACCTGGCGGAGGGGCGGCTGCTCACGGCGCGTTCCCGGGGAAAGGACGTCTTCTACATCCCGGGCGGCAAGCGGGACCCGGGCGAGAGCGACCTGGAGGCCCTGGTGCGGGAGGTGCGGGAGGAGCTGACGGTGGCGCTGCTGCCGGAGACGGTGGCGCACCTGGGCACCTGGACGGGGCAGGCGGACGGGCAGCCGGAGGGGACGCTGGTACGGATGGCCTGTTACACGGGCGAGTACCGGGGCACGCTCGCCGCCTCGAGCGAGATCGAGGAGATCGCCTGGCTGGGACTGGCGGAGAAGCACCGCACGGCGGTGGTGGACCACGAGGTGTTCGATCTGCTGGCCGCGCGGGGCGAGGTGTGGTGAGCGCCCGGTCGTGAGCCGCCGGGACGGCGTGTCCTTCCGTACGATGGGAGCCGGCGAACGGAAGGACGGCGCGGTGGCCGGAGCACGGACCGACGGGCGGGTGGAGCGCGGGAACCAGACACGCCGGCTGGTGCTCGCGCGGACGATGGACATCGCCTCTGTCGAGGGCCTGGAGGGGCTGTCCATCGGGCGGCTCGCGACCGAGCTCGGGCTCAGCAAGAGCGGGGTGTTCGCCCTCTTCGGCTCCAAGGAGGAGCTTCAGCTGGCCACGATCCGCGCGGCGCGCGCGGTGTTCGCGGACCGGGTGGCGCGCCCGCCGGCGTCCGAGCCGCCGGGTCCCGGCCGGGTCTGGCGGCTGTGCACGGCGTATCTGGAGTACTCCCGGGACCGCGTCTTCACGGGCGGCTGCTTCTTCGTCACGGTCGCGGCCGAGTTCGGGGCCCGCAGCGGGCCGGTGCGGGACGCGGTCGCGGCGGCGCGCGGCGAGTGGGGCGACCACGTGACCGGGGTCATCGAGGAGGCCAGGCTGGGCGGTGGGCTGCGGACGGACACCGACGCCCGGCAGCTGGCCTTCGAGTTGATGGCGCTGCTCGAGATGGCCAACGCGGAGTCCACGCTGTACGGGGACGAGCAGGGGTACGAGCTGGCGGCGGCGGGGATCAGGGCGCGGCTGCGGGCCGCGGCGTCGAACCCCGCGGCGCTAGCCGATGTCGTCGGCTGAGAGGAAGTCGAGTACCTCCTCGATGACGGCCGGGTCGGCGATGATGCGGCGATGGCCAAGCCCGCTGGTGACCAGCAGCCGCGCCTGTCCTTCGTAGGCGGCGGCCACCATCCGGGACTGGCCGATGTCGATCATGTCGTCCGCCTCGTCGTGGACCAGCAGCATCGGCATGGTCAGCTCGGCCGGCCGGTGGGTGGCGGAGAAGCGCCGCCAGATGTCGGGCTCGTCGGGGAAGACCCGCCGTTCGATGTCCCGCCTGAGGCGGGGCACGAGACGGTGGCTCAGCTCGAGCGAGGCGCGGAAGCCGTCGACCAGGTAGCCGAACTCGGCGGGCGCGGCGATGGCCACCAGGCGGTCGGCCTTGACCTCGTCGCGCAGCGCGAAGAAGAGGGAGAGGCCGCCGACCGAGTGGCCGACGGCGGCGGCGAAGCGGCCGTGTTCCGCGTGCAGGCGGCGAGCCAGCTCCCGGTACTCGAGGATCGAGGTCTCCCGGCCGGCCGACTCGCCGCAGCCGGGCGCGTCGAAGGTCACGGGGCTGTAGCCGGCGTCGAGCAGCGCCTCGGCGAGCGGGGTGAGGCGGGAGGCCCGGGAGAGCCAGCCGTGGGTGAGCAGCACCGGGCGGCGGCCGTCCCCCCACGAGTAGACGATCGTCTCCTTGCCCGCGATGGTCAGCCGGTCACGGGTGGCGCGGCGCATCATCGGCTCTTCCGCCGGGCGCATGGCGACGCGGACGGCGGGGTGGCGGTAGAAGTGGAGCGCCCAGCGGCCGGCGAGGCCGGGGGCGACGTGCGTCGTGGTGTTGAGCGCGGTCCTGATCAGTGCCGCTCTGAGTCGCATCCCTCGGCCCTCTCGGTCGGCTGCTGCGGCCGGTCGCGATATTAGCACGATCGTTCGCACAGTTTTCTGGGCCGTGGCGCAGCCCCGGACGGGGCCGAGCCGTCAGGGCCTCGCGACCTCCACCGCCTGCCGGTCGGGCTCCGGATCCGCCGGCCCGACCCGCGCGTCCCGCCGCACCAGGTCGGCGTACCGGCCGCCGAGCGCCACCAGCTCCGCGTGGTTGCCGCGTTCGGCGATCCGACCGCCGTCGAGCACCACGATCTGGTCGGCGTCCCTGATGGTGGAGAGCCGGTGCGCGATGGTGATCGTCGTCCGGCCGGCCGACAGCGCGTCTATGGCCCGCTGCACGGCCAACTCGGTTCGGGTGTCGAGCGCGCTGGTCGCCTCGTCGAGCACCAGCACCGGCGGGTCACGCAGGATGGTGCGGGCGATCGCCAGACGCTGCTTCTCGCCGCCCGAGAAGCGGTAGCCGCGCTCGCCGACCACCGTGTCGTAGCCGTCGGGCAGCGCGGCGATGTGCTCGTGGATCTGGGCCGCCCTGGCCGCCGCCTCCAACTCCTCCTGATCGGCCCCGGGCTTGGCGAACCGCAGGTTGTCCGCGACCGAGGCGTGGAAGAGGTAGGTCTCCTGGGAGACCACGCCCACCGCCCGGGTGAGCGAGTCGAAGCCGAGGTCGCGCACGTCGACGCCGTCCAGCGTGACGCGGCCCTCCGTGACGTCGTAGAGCCGGGGCACCAGATAGCCGAGGGTGCTCTTCCCCGCGCCGGTCGGGCCCACGATGGCCAGCGAACCGCCAGCGGGCACGGTCAGGTCGATGTCGGCCAGGGTGGGCTCGGCAGCCGGGTCGTAGGAGAAGGAGACCCGGTCGAACCGCACCTCGCCGCGCGGCTTCGCGATCTCAACGGCCCCCGGCCGCTCGGTGATGTCCACCGGTAGGTCAAGGTACTCGAAGATCCGCTGGAAGAGCGCGAGCGAGGCCTGGATCTCCACGCCCGTCGACAGCAGCGAGACGGCGGGGCGCAGCAGCCCCTGCTGGAGGCTGACGAAGGCCACCAGGGTGCCGATGGACGGCGGAGCGCCGCCGATCTGGTACATGACCCCGGCCGACCAGTACAGCAGGGCCGGGATCGCCGCCATGATCATGCCGATGGTGGCCATCCGCCAGCGTCCGGCCATGTTGGCCCGCACCTCGAGGCCGACCAGACGCTCCGACTCGGTGGCGAAGTCCCGGGTGAGCGCCTCGGAGCGGCCCATGGTGCGGCCGAGCAGCACGCCGCTGACCGACAGCGACTCGGTGACCATGGCCGCCATCACGGCCATCTGCTTCTGCCGCTGGGTGGTGATCCGCTTTCGCTCCCGACCGACCCGGCGGGCCAGCCAGACGAAGAACGGCAGCAGCGCGAGCGAGACCAGCGTCAGCCGCCAGTCGAGCGCGAGCATGGCGACCAGGGTGGCGACCACGGAGGTGAGGTTGGAGACCAGCGAGGTCGCGGTGGAGGTGACCGTGGCCTGCATGCCGCCGATGTCGTTGGCGATGCGGGACTGCACCTCACCGGTCCTTGTCCTGGTGAAGAAGGCCAGCGGCATCCGCTGCAGCTTGCCGTAGACGGCGGTGCGCAGGTCGTGCATGACCTGCTGTCCGACCGTGGTGGAGATCAGGGTCTGCAGCACCCCGAAGATGCTGCTGGTCACGGCTGCCGCGATCATGCCGAGGGCGAGCAGCGCGAGCAGCCCGGTGCGTCGGTCGGGGAGCGCGGTGTCGATGACCTCGCGCAGCAGGAACGGGGAGGCGACGGCGACGAGCGAGGACGCGCCCACCAGCAGGGCCACGACGGCGAGCCGGCCGCGGTAGGGGCGGAAGAGACGGAGGATGCGCCGGAGCTGGGCGGGCGGCGGGCCGGAGGCGGGCTCCTGG
>NZ_SMKC01000182.1 GCF_004348315.1 Streptomyces sp. 8K308
GCAGACCCCGAGCGACCCGCCCACCTCCGAGGAGCCGTCGCCGACGACGGACCCGGAGACGGCCATGGCCGAGGCGGTGCTGACCCTGGTCAACGAGGAGCGCGCCAACGTCGGCTGCCAGCCGCTCACGCTGGACACCGGACTCTCCCGACTGGCCGCCGACTTCAGCCGGGACATGGCGGAGCGCGGCTTCTTCGACCACACCGACCCGGACGGCCTGACCCCGTGGGACCGGGCGCTCACCAGCGGGATAGCGAACCTGGGCGGCGAGAACATAGCGCGCGGCCAGCAGGACGCGCAGGCCGTGATGGACGCCTGGATGGCCAGCGACGGGCACCGCGAGAACATCCTCAACTGCGAGTTCACCACACTCGGCGTCGGCGTCCACCTGGGCGACGGCGGCCCCTGGTGGACCCAGGACTTCGGCTACTGACCAGTTGCCGGTCGGCCGCTCACCGGCGGCCGACCGGTGAGCTACCTGGGCGGCCGCTGGCAGCGCGGGCAGTGGTAGCTGGAGCGGTTCATCCACGGCGTGCGGCGCACCGGCGTCCCGCAGCGGCGGCACGGCTCACTCTCGCGGCCGTAGACGTCGAGCGAGCGGTCGAAGTAGCCGGACTCGCCGTTGACGTTGACGTAGAGGCTGTCGAAGCTGGTGCCGCCGGCGGCCAGCGCCGCGCGCATCACGTCCCTGACGTGACCGACCAGCGCTGCCGTGCGCGGCCGGGTGAGCGAGGCGGTCGGCCGGTCGAAGTGCAGCCCGGCCCGCCACAGCGACTCGTCCGCGTAGATGTTGCCGACGCCGCTGATCAGCGACTGGTCGAGCAGGGCGCGCTTGACGGTGGTCCTGCGGCGGCGCAGCGCCGCGTGGAACGCGTCCTCGTCGAACTCGGGGTCGAGCGGGTCGCGCGCGATGTGCCCGATGACGTCGGGCAGTCCGTCTGCGCCGAGCGGGTGCAGCGAGAGGCCGCCGAAGGTGCGCTGGTCGACGAAGCGCAGCTCGCCGCCGCCGGCGTCGGCGAAGGTGATCCGCACCCTGAGATGCTTCTCGTCCGGCATCCGGCCGGTCTTGACGAGCAGCTGACCGCTCATCCCCAGGTGGGCGAGGAGCGCGAGTTCGGACCCGAGCGGCAGCCACAGGTACTTGCCGCGCCGGCGCACGCCGGAGACGGACGCGCCGCGCAGCCGGTCGGCGAAGTCGACGGGCCCGGCCAGGTGCCGGCGCACGGCGCGCGGGTGCAGCACGTCCGCGCTGACGACCGTGCGGCCTCCGACCCAGCGCTCGAGGCCGCGCCTGACGACCTCGACCTCGGGCAGCTCAGGCACCGGCGCCGCCCTCGTCGCCCTGGCCCGCCTGGTCGTCGGCCGCGCGCCGCGCGTCGACGGCGGTACGGATCGCGCGCCAAGCCGTCTCGGCGGCCTGCTGTTCGGCTTCCTTCTTGCTGCGGCCTGTGCCGGTGCCGTAGGTCTCGCCACCGACACGGGCAGCAGCGGTGAAGGTCTTCTCGTGGTCGGGGCCCGTCTCGCTGATCACGTACTCGGGAACGCCGAGGCTCTCGGCCGCGCTCAGCTCCTGGAGGCTGGTCTTCCAGTCGAGGCCGGCCCCCAGGTTGGACGAGCGCTCGATCACCGGGTCGAAGAGCCGGTGGACCAGCTCGTCGGCCGCCGCGAGCCCCTGGTCGAGGTAGACGGCGCCGATCACGGCCTCCAGGGTGTCGGCGAGGATCGACGCCTTGTCCCGACCGCCGGTCCCCTCCTCGCCCCGGCCGAGCCGAACGAAGGCGCCCAGGTCGAGCCCGCGGGCCACCTCGGCGAGCGCCCTGGCCTGCACGACGGCCGCCCGCAACTTGGCGAGCTGGCCCTCCGCGAGGTCGGGGTGCTTGCGGTAGAGGGTGTCGGTGACGACCAGGCCGAGCACCGAGTCCCCGAGGAACTCGAGACGCTCGTTGGTCGGCAGGCCACCGTTCTCGTAGGCGAAGCTGCGGTGGGTGAGCGCACGCACCAGAAGGGCGGGCTCAAGCTGGTAGCCGAGCCGCCCTTCCAGAATCGCGAGGGACGAGGCTGTGTCCTCCGACGCCTGGGGTTGCGACCTCCTGGCGTGTGACATGAAGCCTGTCACCCGCCGATCAGACCTCGAGGACCTGACGACGGTTGTACGTGCCGCAGTTGGAGCACGCGGTGTGCTGCAGCCTCGGCTCCTGGCAGCGCTCGCAACGCACCAGGTTCGGGGCAGCGGCCTTCCACTGCGACCGGCGGTGGCGCGTGTTGCTGCGCGACATCTTCCGCTTCGGAACAGCCACGGCTACTTCTCCTGTGAATCGTCCCCGCTGGCGCGGGGTGCCTTCTCTTGTTTGCCGTCGGATTCGTCCGGCCGCGTCGTGCCGGCGAACTCGCGCAGCGCCGCCCAACGGATGTCGACGGCTTCGTCGTGCTGGTGGTCCGGGTCCTCCGCGAGCGGCGCCCCACAGTCGGGGCACAGACCCGGGCAGTCCTCCCGGCACACCGGCTGCAGCGGCAGTGCGAGCACCACCGCGTCCCGCAGCACGGGCTCAAGGTCGAACAGGTCGCCCTGAAGGTACAGCGTCTCCTCGTCCCGCTCCTCGTCGGCCGGCTCGGCCGAACGGCCGTGGCCTTCCAGGTCCGGGTACGAGTACATCTCCTGGAAGTCCGCCTCGACCTCGCGGGCCAGCGGCTCCAGACACCTTACGCACTCCCCCGCCAGCGGCGCACGGACGGTGCCGGTGACCAGCACGCCCTCCATGACCGACTCCATGCGCAGCTCCACGTCGAGCCTGGCTCCCGTCGGCACGCCGATGACCTCGACGCCGAGGTCGCCGGGGGCCTCGACGGACCGGGAGAGCCGCTTGAGCGCACCCGGACGCCGCCCCAGCTCGCGTGTGTCGAACACGAGGGGGGCTCGGTGATCAAGCGGGGCGTTCAGGGCTTTCTGCTTTCTCGCGATGGCGGTGGCTGCGGGAGCCGCGAGCCGCGGCTCCTCGTCGAGTCGTCGAGGACCGGGCGGACAGCGGTGATCGACCAGGATGCCGCAGCCGAACAGTCAGCATACTTCACGGGCCGGCGGGCACCCAATCGGAGCCCACCGGAGGGCGGGCCGGCCCCGGCCTCACAGCTGGCCCTGCTGATAGCGGCGCAGCTGCTCGGCGTCGATCATCCCGGTGTCGAAGAGGCTGCTCTCGTCGAGACGGCCGGACGGCTGGTAGTCGTACGACGGCGGCTGCGCGGGAGCGGGCGGCAGTGCCGGCTGGCCGCCGTAGGACGCCTGGGGGTAGCCGCCGGCGTCCTGGGCTCCGTAGCCGCCCTGGGCCGCGTAGGCGTCCTGGCCGTAGCCGTAGCCCTCGTGGGGCGCCTGGTCCGGCTGCGCGTAGCGGGCCTGCTGGCCGTAGCCGCCGGCGGACGCGGTGGGCGCCAGGGCGGCGTAGGGATCAGCGGCGTGGGACTGGTAGCCGGCGCCGGCCGCCGCCGGCTGCTCGGGCTGCGGCACCCCGAGGTAGTCGTAGATGCCCTGCTCCTGGTCCTGCTCGTAGTAGGCGTCCGGGCGCCGGGCGCCGCCCTCGGCCGCGTCCCTGGCCTCCTGGGCGGCGACGTGCTCGGCCAGCTCGTCGATGGGGCGGTGCCCGGTGAGCTTCTGCCGGCCCCGGCCGACGGCCTCCAACGTCTTGCGCAGCACGGCCTCGATCGAGCCGAACTGGGCCTCCACATACGCCTCGGCGTTAGCAAGCAGCTCGGCAGGATCGCCGCGCTCGCCGCCGAGCAGCTTCTCCCGGCCGCGGTCCACCGAGCCGATCGTCTTGCCGAGCACCACCTCGAAGTTGGCCAGCTTGCTGTCCACGTAGTCGTCGGCCTCGGCCTTGACCTCCGCGGCCTCGCGGCGCGCCTCGGCCAGGATCCCGGCGGCCTCGCTCCTGGCCTGCTGGACGATCTCGGTGTTCTCCACCAGCGTGCCGCGCTCGGCGTGCGCGGCCTCGACGATCCGCCGGGCCTCCTCCTGCGCCTGGGCCACGACCTGCTCCCGGTCGCCGAGCACCTCCTGGGCCTGGGCCAGGGAGCCGGGCAGCGCCGCGCGCACTTCCTCGAGCCGCTCGAGCAGCTCGGACCGGTTGATGACGCAGGACGCCGACATGGGCATGCTCTTGGCGCTCTGGACCGCCGCGACGATCTCGTCGAGTTTCTGCTGTACGTCCACGAGGCGACTGTACGGCCAACCGGGCGCCCTCGGGGGGCGTTCACGCCGCGGGAGGGTCGTCAGCTACGGGCCAGCTTCTCGCGCAGGGCGCGCAGCACCGGCTCGGGGACGAGGTGGGAGACGTCGCCACCCCAGGTGGCGACCTCCTTGACCAGGCTTGAGGAGAGGAAGCTGTAGATGGGGTTGGTGGGGATGAACATGGTCTCGACACCCGAGAGGCCGTTGTTCATCTGGGCCATCTGCAGCTCGTAGTCGAAGTCGCTGACGGCCCGCAGGCCCTTGACGATGGCGGGGATGTCGCGCTGCTTGCAGTAGTCCACGAGCAGGCCGTGGAAGGACTCGACCACCACGTTGCCGTAGCTCTCGGTGCACTCCTGGATCAGCGAGATCCGCTCCTCGACGGTGAAGAGCCCCTGCTTGGACTTGTTGATCATCACGGCGACGTGTACGACGTCGTAGAGCTTCGAGGCGCGGGCCACGATGTCGAGATGGCCATTGGTGATGGGGTCGAACGACCCCGGACAGACTGCGCGGCGCAACGGTCTCTCCTCGCTCTCCCGGTCCGTCACGACCGGTCCCTGACGTGGTGATCGGCGATCCGGCCATACCAGAGCGTTCCCTCGCCGTAGCGGCGCGAACGCAGCTCCTGGAATCCGGCCGGCCAGCGGAAGGGGCCCCCGCGGGTGCTCCGCTCCACGGTGACGATCGCGTCGGCGGCGAGCCAGCCGTTCCCTGCGAGTGTGAGAAGGATCTCGCGGAGATCGTCGTCGGTGACCGCGTAGGGCGGGTCGAGGAAGGCCAGGTCGTAGGGCGGGCCCGGGGCCGGCGTGGCGGCCAGCTGCTCGGCGCGCGCGGTGCGCGGCTCGGCGCCCGGCAGGCCGAGGGCCCTGATGTTCTCCCGGATGGTCCTGGCGGCCCGCGCGTCCTGCTCGACCAGCAGGGCGTGTGCGGCGCCCCGGGAGAGCGCCTCGAGCCCGACGGCCCCCGAGCCGCCGTACAGGTCGAGCACCCGGGCCCCGTCCAGCGGCCCCCACAGGGCCGACCAGGTGGAGAAAAGCCCCTCCCGCGCCCGGTCCGAGGTGGGCCGGGTACCGCCGCCCGGCGGGACGGCGAGCCGCCGCCCGCCGGCGCTGCCGGCGATCACGCGCGTCATGTGCGTCCTTCGCGAGAGCTCGATCCGTGGGCCGTCCCCACCACGCTATACGGGACGCCGGTCCGCGGGGCGCCCAGGCCCCGCGGACCACGCTTCGCTAGAACGCCTCCCAGCGGCGGGCGGCCAGGCCGGCGGTGATCTCGTCCGGGTAGACCTCGCAGACCAGCCGGCGGTCGGGCGTGCGGTCGTGCTCCAGTTCGTAGAGGCAGATCTCGGTGTCGTCGGCCATCAGGAACGCGTGCTCGTAGAGCGCGCACCACCGCCGGTCGTCGGGCCGCGGGTAGAGCTCGGGCAGCCGCTCGATGTCGTAGCCGCGGGCGGCGGCCAGCAGTTCGACGACCTCGGGCCCCGGGCGGTCGTGGTTGGCCGCGCGGCGCAGCAGCCGCCTGGCGTGGTCCCCCGGCTCCGCGCCGGGGTAGGCGCGCTCACCGGGGATGCGGACGCCGAGCGCGGCGGGTCTGGCGGCCCCGAACCCGGCCCCGAGCCAGGCACCGTCCATGAACATCCGCTCGAGCTCCGCGACGGACGGGACCTGCCGCTCCGGCAGCGCCTCTGGCCGATCGGTCATGCGGAATCCTCCCGGTGTGCCTGTCCTGAACCCGCCCCTCGGCGCACTCACCGTAGTGCCTCGACTGCGGTCCGGGTGACCGTTTTACCGAAACCCGAACGGCGGCGCCAGGGGCGGAAATGCGGATACTTCTATGACGATCGGGACGAGCGGGAGGATCCCGCTCCGCTCAACTCTCCCGCGGCTCCCCCGCCGTGCCGACCAGCGCCGGCGAGACGTACCTCGACCAGGAGAGGCAGCCGTCCGGCGGGCAGTACTCCGGGCGGCGCGGGTCGTGGCCCAACTCCCTGAGCTTGGTGCGCACCGAGTCCGGGGTGCGGCCGAACCTGGCGGCGACGCGGGCTATCGTCTCGCCGGCGTGGAAGCGGCGGGTCAGGTCCTCCTCGTGCTGCGGGACCCAGGGGGCGCCGTGGCCGGGGAAGAGCTCGCGCAGGATGTCCCGGTCGGGGATGGGCTCGGCGACGTCGGCGGCCAGGGCGAGCGCCCGCAGCCCGCGGTTGAGAGCGATGCGCAGGGTGGGCACGTCGGCAAGCGGCATGGTGAGCGCGCCGGACGCCAGCGGCGCGCCCGAGGCGCCCTCGCGCCAGCCGGTCAGGGTCAGGGTCACGGTGACGTCGTCGTCGCTGGCCAGCTCGACGCGGAAGATCTTGTCGCCGAGCGGCAGTTCGTTGATGTGCCGGAATGCCATGCGAGCAACCCCCAGGGGTCCTGACGACGCGGCGGCCTGGTCGAGACCGCGCGCCGTGCCTTCGACTGACCGCATCCTCGCAGGCGGCCCTGACAACTGATGGAACGTCAGTCAACGCCCCCGAAGGGCGCGTACTCGTCAGCCCTTCTCGAGGAACTCCTCGCGCTCCGCGTCGACCAGCGAGCCGAGGGCGGCGCGCAGCTCGGGCGAGCCCTCGAGCTCGGGGTCGGCGGCGACCAGCGCGGTGGCCTCCCCCCGCGCCTCCTCGATCAGCTCCTCGTCGTCGATGACCGCCAGCATCCGCAGGCTGCTGCGCCCGCCGGACTGCGCCTCGCCCAGCACGTCCCCCTCGCGACGCTGTTCGAGGTCGATCCTGGAGAGCTCGAAACCGTCGGTGGTGGCGGCCACGGCGGCCAGCCTCGACCGGGCGGCGCTGCCCTCGGGCGCCTCGCTGACCAGCAGGCACAGGCCGGGCGCCGAACCCCGGCCGACCCGGCCACGCAACTGGTGGAGCTGCGAGACCCCGAACCGGTCCGCGTCCATGATCACCATCACGGTGGCGTTGGGCACGTTCACCCCGACCTCGATCACGGTGGTGGCCACCAGCACGTCCACCTCGCCGGCCGCGAAGCGCCGCATCACCTCGTCCTTCGCCTCGGGCGCGAGGCGGCCGTGCAGCACGGCGAGGCGCAGCCCGGCGAGCGGGCCGCCGGACAGCTGCTCCGCCACGTCGAGCACGGCAAGCGGCGGGCGCCGCTCCTCGCCGTCCTGCCCCCGCTCCGCGGCGGCCCTCTCCTCCGCCCCCTCCTCGCCGATGCGCGGGCACACCACATACGCCTGGTGGCCGGCTGACACCTCCTCGGTGACCCGCTGCCAGGCGCGGTCCAGGAAGTGCGGCTTGTCGCGGGCCGGCACCAGGTGGCTGGCGATCGGCGAGCGCCCCTCGGGCAGTTGGTCGAGGACCGAGGTCTCCAGGTCGCCGAAGACGGTCATGGCGACGGTGCGCGGGATCGGCGTGGCGGTCATCACCAGGAGGTGCGGCGGGCGCTCGCCCTTGCCGCGCAGCGCGTCACGCTGCTCGACGCCGAACCTGTGCTGCTCGTCCACCACGACCAGGCCGAGGTCGTGGAAGCGCACCACGTCCTCGATCAGGGCATGGGTGCCGATGACGACGCCCGCCTCGCCGGTGGCGGCCTGGAGCAGGGCGCGCCGCCTGGCCTGGGCGCCCATCGAGCCGGTGAGCAGCGCGACCCTGGTGCCCTGCTCCGCGCCGCCCAGCATGCCGCCCTCAGCCAGCTCGCCCAGCATCTCGGTGATCGAGCGGTGGTGCTGCTGGGCCAGCACCTCGGTGGGCGCGAGCAGCGCCGACTGGCCGCCCGAGTCGGCGACCGCCAGCATGGCGCGCAGCGCCACCAGCGTCTTGCCGCTGCCGACCTCGCCCTGGAGCAGCCGGTGCATGGGGTGCTCGACGGCGAGGTCGGCGAAGATCTCGTCGCTGACCTGGCGCTGGCCCTCGGTGAGGGTGAACGGCAGCCGGGCGTCGAAGGCCTCGAGCAGGCCGCCGGGGGCCGGCTTCCTGGGCACGGCCGGCTGCTGGGCCGCGGCGCGCCGCCGGCGGGCCAGGGCGACCTGGAGCACGAACGCCTCGTCCCACTTCAGGCGGGAGCGCGCCTCGGCGATGTCCGGCCTGCCGCGCGGGCGGTGCACCTTCTCGAATGCCTCGGGCAGCGGAAGCAGTCCGCGCCTCCCGCGCAGCGCCGCCGGCAGCGGGTCGGCGAGGCCGGCCCAGTCGGTGGCCTGGAGCGAGTCGAGCACCACGGCGACCGACTTGGCGATGCGCCAGGACTCCAGCTGCTTGCAGGCCGGATAGATGGGCAGCGGCCGGCCGGCGAACTCGGCGACCGCCTCCTCGCCCGCCTCCTCGTCCAGCAGTTCGTAGGCGGGGTGGGAGAGCTGGAGGGTGCGGTTGAACCGGGACACCTTGCCGGCGAACATGCCGCGCCGGCCGGGCAGCAGCACCTTCTCGTGGTGGCGCACCGCGCGGTGGCCGAAGAACACCAGCTGCAACCGGCCCCGGCCGTCCGTGAGGGTCACCTCGAGGCGCAGCCCGCGGCCGCGGTTGAACGACAGGGAGCGGGCGTCGGCGATCTCGGCGACGACGGTGACGTGCTCGTCGAGCGGCAGGTCGGCGAGCCCGGTCAGCTCGCCGCGCTCGGCGTACCGCCTGGGGTAGTGGTGCAGCAGATCGCCGACCGTGTGCAGGTCGAGGTGGGCGGCCATCACCTTGGCGGTGGTGCCACCGACGACCTTTCCCAGGGGTTGGGCCAGGGGTTCTCGCGGGGTGGTCACACCGCCATTGCACACCATGGCGGTGACAGTCGGCCGCGGTGGGCGCGAGTCGTCTGGTGCGCGCCGGCTACTCGACGCCGATCAGCAGCGGCGCGCTCTGGCCGCCGGCGCAGACGACGGTGTCCACGCCCAGGTGGCCACGGCGCACCTGTTCGGTGAGCCGGTCGGCGAGACCCGCCGGGGCCGTGGCGCCGAGCACCAGGGTGACCAGCTCGCCGCCGCCGGCCAGCATGCGCTCCAGCACGTCGCCCGCGACCTCGGCCGGGTCGTGGCCGATCAGGACGACGTCGCCGTCGACGAGCCCGAGGACGTCCCCGGCCTGGCAGACCCCGGCCATGGTCCACGACTGGCGCTCGGCGACGTCCACCTCGCCGAAACGGGTGGCGCGGGCCGCCGCCGTCATGGCGACCACGTCCTCGTCGAAGCGGCGCTCGGGGGCGTGCACGGCAAGCGCCGCGAGCCCCTGCACCGGGGAGCGGGTCGGCACGACGGCGGCCCGGACGCCACCGACCCTGGCCTGTTCGGCGGCGGCCGCCGCGGCGTGCCACAGCTCGTCGTCGTTGGGCAGGAGCACCACCTCGGCGGCGCCCGCCGCGTGGACGGCGGCGGTCAGCTCGCCGGCGCCCGGCGCCTCACCGGGGCGCGCGGTCAGAGTGGCCGCGCCGGCCTCCGCGCACAGGCCGGCGAGCCCCTCGCCCGGCAGCACGGCGACCACCGCGCGGCCGGCGGCGCGTGGCGGGCGCTGCGGGGTCGTGGCCTCGACGGCGAGCGCCGTGATCCTGATCCGGTGCGGCCGGCCCGCCTCGATGCCGGCCTCCACCGCGGCGCCTGGCTCCGCCGTGTGCAGGTGGACGTGCCAGAGGCCGTCCCCGCCGCCTATCACCAGCGAGTCGCCGAGCGCGTCGAGTCGGCCGCGCAGCGCCGCGGTGGCCTCGTCGCCGGCCTCGAGCAGGTAGATGACCTCGTAGGAGTCGCGGGTGGCCACCGGGCACTCGGCGCCGGCGGCGCCAGGCACCGCACCCGGGCCGCCGGCGCGGCCGAGGCGTTCGCGGAGCGAGGCGTCGGGGGCACGGCCCGAGAGCGCGGCGTCCAGCGCGTCGAGGACGGCGACCAGGCCGCTGCCGCCGGCGTCCACCACGCCCGCAGCGGCGAGCACCGGCAGCTGACCCGGCGTGGCGGCGAGCGCCCGCCGGGCACCGACGCAGGCCGCCGCCACCACCTCGGCGGCGCTGTCGCCCGGCGCGCGCTCGGCGGCCTCCGCCGCGGCCGTGGCGACGGTGAGCATGGTGCCCTCGACGGGCCGGGCGACCGCCTCGTAGGCGCCGGCCGCGGCCCGGCGCAGCGCGCGCCGCACGGCGTCGGCGTCGGCGCCGCCGTGCTCCTGGCCGCCCTCGACCCCGCTCTCGGTGCCGGCCCCGGTGCCGGCCCCGGTGCCGGCCTCTGCCAGCACTTCGGCCATGCCGCGCAGCAGTTGGGCCAGGATGGTCCCCGAGTTGCCGCGGGCGCCGATCAGCGCCCCGTGCGCCATGCCGCGCACCGCCTCGGCCAGGGTGGGGCGGCCGGTGGCCGCGGCCGCCACGGCCTGGGCCGCGGACTCCAGGGTGAGGTAGAGGTTGGTGCCGGTGTCGCCGTCCGCCACCGGGTAGACGTTGATGGCGTCGATCTCCTCGCGGGCGCCGCCCACGGCGTCCAGCGCGATCCGGCACCAGCGCCGCACCGCGTCGGCGTCGAGGTCCTGTCCTGGCGTTCTTCGAGGAGCGGCCCTTGGCTCCCCCATGCCTGGCGGCCTGGGAGGTGCCCCCGGACGCGGTGCATCGCCAGGCGCCGGATCGCGGCTCATACGTGCCCGTATTCGTGCGATCCGGTAACGCAGCGAGGTGCCGTGGCTGGCGTCGTGGGCCCGAAGAAGAGGGCCTGGACAGGGCCTGGCGGCTGCGGCACGGGGGTCCTCCTGGAGAGCGGGTCCTGCGTGGCCGGCGGGCGGCCGGTGGCAGCTTATGTCAGGGCGCCGCGCGCGGGGTCGGCGCGGTCGCGGCGTGGATCAGCCGGCTGGTCCTGCCAGCGCGTGCCCGTGGTGGACGGGGCCGATTCCCGCGCCGAGCGGGAAGCCGGCCCGGATGGCGCCGGTCACGTACTCCTTGGCCGCGGCCACCGCCTCCGGCACCTCGTCGCCGACAGCCAGCCTGGCGGCGATCGCAGAGGCGTAGGTGCAGCCGGTGCCGTGGGTGTGGCGGTTGTCGAGGCGGGGCGCGCGCAGCCAGTGCTCGGTGGCCCCGTCGGTCAGCAGGTCGGTGGCGTCGCCCGGCAGGTGGCCGCCCTTGATGAGCGCCCAGCGCGGCCCGTGGGCGAGCACGGCCTCGGCGGCCCGCCGCAGGTCGTCCTCGCCCGCCACCGTGACGCCGGTGAGCTGGGCGACCTCGGCAAGGTTGGGGGTGGCGACGGTGGCGGCCGGGAGCAGCCTGGTGCGCACCGCCTCCAGCGCGTCGGTGGCGAGCAGCGGGTCGCCGTGCTTCGAGACGCCGACCGGGTCGACGACGACGGGCACGCCCAGGGGGCCGAGCAGCGCGGCCACCGTCTCCACCAGTTCGGCGGTGGCGAGCATCCCGGTCTTGACCGCGGCCACGCCGATGTCGTCCACCACCGCCCTGAACTGCGCGCGGACCGCGTCCGCCGGCAGCTCCCAGACGCCCTGCACGCCGAGGGAGTTCTGCGCGGTCACGGCGGTGAGCACGCTCATTCCGTGGGTGCCGAGCGCCAGCATGGTCTTGAGGTCCGCCTGGATGCCGGCGCCGCCGCCCGAGTCCGAGCCGGCGATGGTCAGCACGCGCGGCGGCGTGCCCTGGGGTATGGCCATGGCTCGACGGTACTCAGCCGTCCGCCGCCGGCCCGCGCTACCCCGCGAAGTGATCCCAGCCGCCGGCCTTGTCCCAGGCCGCGCCGTCCACCGTCACCCGCGGCAGGCCGCGCCCGCGCGCCGGCAGCACCTCGCCGATCGGCCGCCAGCGCGCCGGGAGCTTGGTCTCGGGCGGGAAGGCCGCGACGATGGCGTGGTCCTCGCCGCCGGTGAGCACCCAGTGCAGCGGGTCGACGCCGACCGCCTGCCCGATGTCCGACATCTGCGCCGGGATGTCGAGCGCGGCCGAGCGGATGTCGATCCGCACCTTGCTGGCCTGCGCGATGTGGTCGAGGTCCGCGATCAGCCCGTCGCTGACGTCCGTCATGGCGGTGGCGCCGAGCGCGGCGCCGGCGGGACCGGCCGGGTAGGGCGGCTCAGGGCGGCGATGCGCCTCCACGAAGGCGCGCGGGGAGCGGAAGCCGCGCGAGAGCACGGCGTGCCCGGCGGCCGACCAGCCGAGCCAGCCCGTGACGGCGATCAGGTCACCCGGCCGCGCGCCACCGCGGGTGACCGGCTCGCGCCCGCCGAGGTCGCCGAGCGCGGTGATGGAGACCATGATCGTCTCGCCGCGCACCACGTCGCCGCCGGCCACCCCGGCGGCGGCCACCCGGCACTCGTCGCTGATGCCGTCCATCAGTTCCAGGGCCCAGGTGACGGGGAGTTCGGCGGGCACCACGAGACCGAGCAGCAGGGCGGTCGGCACGGCGCCCATGGCGGCGATGTCGGCGAGGTTCTGGGCGGCGGCCTTGCGACCGACGTCGTAGGCGGTGGACCAGTCGCGACGGAAGTGCCGGCCCTCGAGCAGCATGTCGGTGCTGGCGACCACCCGCCGGTCGGGCGCGGCGACCACCGCGGCGTCGTCCCCCGGACCAAGTCGCACGGCGGGCGCGTCACCGATCCGGGAGGTGAGCTCCCGGATCAGCCCGAACTCCCCGAGCTCCCCCACAGTCCCCTTCACTCAGCTCTCCTCATGCTCATCTCGCCGGCCCACGGGTCAACCTGCCGTGATCAGCACTCGCCGCAATCTCCCAGTGCCGGTCACGACGCGCTACGGTAGCGCCCCCGTTCCTCGTAGCCGCCGTGGAGGACCCGTGGTGCAGGCGTACATCCTGATCCAGACCGAGGTGGGCAAGGCGTCCACCGTGGCCGACGTCATCTCCAAGATTCCCGGGGTGCTCCAGGCCGAGGACGTCACCGGCCCCTACGACGTGATCGTGCGGGCCGAGGCCGACACCGTGGACGAGCTGGGTCGGCTCGTGGTCGCCAAGGTGCAGCGGGTGGCGGGTATCACACGGACCCTGACCTGTCCGGTCGTGCACCTGTGAGTCCTCGTATGCTCGGCGGGTGGCCTTCGCGATACGCCGCGGCCTACTGGCCGCCACCGTGCTCCTGTTCGCCGGCGCGTGCGACGCGTCCGCCGGCGGCGCCGAGGTGACGGCACCCTCACCGACGGGCGAGGCGCGCCAGGCGTGCGAGGCGCTCGCCGACGAACTCCCGGACGAGGTCGACGGGCAGGAGCGGGGCACGGCGAGCGTCGACTCGCCCTTCGTGGCGGTCTGGGGCGACCCGGCGATCGTGCTGCGCTGCGGGGTCGCGCGGCCGGCGGCGCTGACGCCGGGCACCGAGAGCTACGACCCGATCGGCGCTGACGTGCTGGGCGTGAACGACGTCTTCTGGCTGCCGGAGGAGCGGTCGGACGGCGTGCGCTTCACGACGGTCGAGCGGGCGTTCTTCGTCGAGATGACGGTCCCCGACGACTACGCGCCCGAGGTCAACCCGCTGCTTGACGTGGCGGCGCCGATCATCGACCACATCCCCCCGGACGCACTCAACTCGCCGCCCGACGCGGACCACGACGACCACGGCTGACGCGGCTTCGGGGCGTGGGCGCCAGGCGGTCGGTGCCCCGGCGCTCCGCGCGGGGATCTCCCCCACCC
>NZ_SMKC01000183.1 GCF_004348315.1 Streptomyces sp. 8K308
CTTTCGTTCTCTTATATGTATCATTTTTTTTTTTCCAAGCAGAAGACGGCATACGAGTTTCATAAGCGTCTCTTGGCCTCGGAGTGGTGTATAAGAGACAGGAGCACGCCGAGGCGGCGGTGGCGGATGGTGGCGGCGGCCATGAGGTGGGCGACCACGGGCGCGCCGGCCGGGGCGCGGACGACCACGTCGAGGGTCTCGTCGCCGATCAGCGGGTGGTCGTCCACGGCGCGGAAGCGCCACTCCGGGTCGCTGTCCCGTTCGCCCGTGCCGACCACGAAAAGCTGCTCGCCCTGGCCGGGTGCGACCTCGACGCCCGCCTCCACGATGGCCAGCTGGGCGGTGATCGAGACGGTGGTGCGGCGCTGGACGGGTCGGCGGCGTGCCTTGGGGGAGATCGACCAGGCGATCGGCTGCCGGTCGTCCGGCTCGCCGGGCGACTCGAGCCGCAGGCCGACGGCCGCGTCCACCAGCGGGGCGCCGTCGGCGGGCGGGCGGAACGCGCAGACCAGGCTCAGCAGGTAGAAGTCGCCGTCCGCCCCTTCGGCCGGGGGCAGCCGCCGCACCTCGGGGGCGCCGATGGAGACGCGGCCGGTCTCCCCTGACCCAGGGGCCCGCAGGTGGAGCCTCGGCTCGGGGACCAACTCGATGTCGTACCCGGTGGGCTGGTCGTCGCGGTCGGGGTTCACGGGGTCCTCCAGTCTCCGACGAAGCAGAACGCTCCCCAGTCGCGGTAGGCGGGGAACCGCGCGCGGGTGGCGAGTTG
Source organism: Streptomyces sp. 8K308 (assembly GCF_004348315.1). Taxonomy (GTDB): domain Bacteria; phylum Actinomycetota; class Actinomycetes; order Streptomycetales; family Streptomycetaceae; genus Streptomyces. Next base: position 767 of record NZ_SMKC01000183.1, read on the forward strand.
GGCCGCTCGGTAGGCGGCCCGACGGTCCGGCAGGGCGCCGAGGCGCTCGTAGAGGGCGGCGAAGAAGCAGGTGGCCACCTCGGGGTGCACCGGCCACAGGCAGCCGATGACCGCCGAGGCGCCGGCGGCGAGGAACGCGGCGGGCAGCCCCCTGAGGTTGTCGTTGACGTCGAACCGGCCGAGGGCGGAGTCGCACGAGCTAAGGGTGACGAGCTCGACGCCCCTCAGGTCGGCCCGCAGGACGTCATGGGCGAAGACCCGGCCGTCGTCGCCCGCGTCCGGGGCGAGGTGCAGGCACTGGTACCAGGGCGCCCACTCGTTGTGCCTGCCGTGCGCGGCCACGTGCAGGTAGCGGGTGCCGGCGAGTTCCGCCAGGAGCCGGCGGGGCGTGGCGTGCCGCCCGGTCACCACGGTGCCGCCCAACGGCTCGGCGACGCGCCTGGCGTGCTCGGCGAGCCCGGCGTCCTCGGGCCCGTGTTCCGCGGCGAACGCGATCAGGCCGCGGCCGACGCGCCAGGGTCGCGAGAGGTCGGGCGGCGCCAGCAGGCGGAGGCTGGGGAGCTGGGTGACCGTCCAGTCGTCGGCGAGCGGCCGGCCCGCCGGGCTGAGCAGGTGGTAGGGGACGTAGTGCAGTGGGCCGTTGGGCCACAGGCACAGATGCCGCTTGCCCGCGGCATGCCACTCGGGCAGCAGCCCCACCAGGGGCGTGAGCAGCTGCTCCGCGCTCTCGGCGAGGTGGAGCGCGCCGGCCCGGCTGACCTCCCGGAACAGCGGGTCGGCGACCACGTCCCGGCGTAGCTCGGCCACGTTGAACGCCATGGGCGAGAGGGCCAGCCGGTGGGCGCCCCGCACCAGCCGCAGCAGTCCGCCTTCCATGTCCTCGTACTCCACGGTCCCGTGCCACAGGTCCTCGCGGGTCACCGCCACGGCGCCCAGGGCCATGCGGGGTCGGCCGTCGGACGACGACCGCCGGTGCCCGAGGAAGAGCGAGACGAGGACGGTGTCCCGGTCGACGCGGTCCTGGATCTCCGTCGGGAGGGCGGGGAGCCCGGCCCGTCCGCGCGCCGCGTGCAGCGCGCCGCTCACCGCGCGGTCCGCCGCGCGCTGCTGGTTGCGCCGCTCGGCGTCCCGGTCGCGCTCCGGTTCGGCCTCGCCGAGTCCCACGTAGTACAGCATCCCGGGCGTGGGCCCCGGCAGTTCGGCCTCCGGCGGGTGGCCGTCCGTTGCGGCCTCGGCGCGCTCCCGGTCGAGCAGCGCGAGCAGCCCCGGCGGTGGGGTGAACGGGCCGGCGGCGGCGAGCGCCGCCGTGAGGTCAAGGCCCTTGGCGACCTGGTGCACGACCAGCATCAGTTCGGGCGACACGGTGTCCCCGCAGAGCGTGAGGAAGACCCGCTGCCACAGGTCGCGGAAGTGCAGCGCCTCTGGCTCGTCGAGCGCCCCGGCCAGCCACACCGCCGCCGCGACCAGGGCCACCGCCGCCTGGGGCGCCTCGGGCCCCGGGCAGCGCTCCAGGCAGCGGGCGGCGGCGTCCAGATCGGCCAGGGCCAGGTCGGTCTGGCCGCAGGCCGCGTTGGACTCGGCCGCGTTGGCGTACCACTCGGCGGCGGCGCGCGGCTCGGTGTCCTCGGCACGTGCCGCCAGGCCGTATGCCAGCCGGGCGTCGAGGTAGCACAGCGGGTCGTGGTGCTCGGCGGTCCACTCCGGCGCGGTCCGCCTGGCCTCGGCGAGCAGCTGCCGGCCGAGGTCCTCCGCCTCGGCCCCGGCGCAGTGCGCGGCGAGATGGACCAGGGCGGCGGCGCGTTCCGGCGCGGACCAGCCCTGCTCGGCCATCACGGAGCGCAGCCGCTCGGCGGCCTCGTGACGGCGCACCGACCTGGGGAGGCAGGCGAGGCGATCGCCGGGCAGGGCGTGCACGACGCTGTCCCACCAGCGTCGCCGGCGCGCCGGGTCGGTGGGGTGCGAGGCGTGCCCCGCGCCTCCGAGCAGCTGGGCGGCCAGGTCGTGCCGGCCCGCCTCGTCGAGCAGTTGCAGGGTCTCCGCGGACACGGCCTCGCGTTCGTGCGGCGGGAGGTCGCCGGGGGACACGGGCAGCAGGTCGGACAGGTGCTCCGGCAGGGCCAGCTCGCCGAGCCTGGTGAGGACCCGCAGCAGGTAGAGGAAGCCCAGCGGGTCGCGGGCCGGGTCGAGCAGGTCGAACGCCTCCCGGACCGCGGCCCGGATCTCCCGGTCGTGGCCCGGGCCCCGCTCGACGCCCGCCAGCAGCGACAGGGCCTCGGCCAGCGCCTTCAGCGCCCGGCCGCGGACATGACCGGTGGTCAGGCCGACGGCCTCCCGGTGGTAGCGCACCGCCTCCCGGGCGGCCGCCTCGGGTGCGGGCATCTCGTCAGGACCCGTCTCCGGGTCACCTGGCGGCTCGGCGTCCGGGGCGAAGGACCGGTGCCGGAGTTCGCGTCGGCGCCACAGCTCCTGGGCGCCCTCGAAGGACAGGCCGGTCATGTGGCCGACGTAGGGGGTGGTGTGCAGCAGCCCGGCCGCGAAGAGCGTCTCGCCCAACTCGGCGACGGCCGCCGGGTCCTGGTCGGCGCGGAGCACGGCGATCTGTCCGTCGACCACCCGGCGGGCCCGGCGGAACACGGCGCCGTCCGGGACCTCGACGAGACTCAGCCTGGCGGCCTCCACGTAGAGGTCGGCGGTCCACCACCACAGGCCGCCCCGGTCGGTGCCCCAGCGCGGCTCGGCCGCGGCCATGGCGAGGCTGAGGAGCGGCAGCAGCGCGCGTGGCGGACCCGCGGGGATCGCCTGGGCGACCGATGCCAGCACGGCGGCGAGGGCGGCGGGTCGCAGCTCGCGCTCCGGCTCCGCCACCCGCTCGGCCGCCTCGGCCGGGGTGACGACCCGGCCCCGCACCCGGGCCGCGAGGTCGGCGAACTCCTCGACCTGCCGGCGGATTTCGGGGTCGGGCCGGCCGGCCTCCTGGGCGTCTTCCGGCGCTTCGGAGGGCGGTTCTGGACGGCGCGACCTGGCCGCGCGGACGGTCTCCCGCAGCAGCAGTCCAGTGGCGCGGGCGAGCCTGGCCCGGTGCGTGTCGTCCCCTGGGGCCTGGTCGACGGCCCGTCGCAGCCAGCGCACGGCCTCGCGGAGCCCGGGGCCCGGCTCGGGCGCCGAGCCGGCGCGGCGGGCGAGAGCGGTGCCGATGCCGGACAGCGCCTCGGCGTGCTCGGCCCCGTCCTCGGCGGCCAGGTCGAGCGCCCGGCGGTAGGCGGCCTCGGCGGCCGACAGGTCGGCGGCGTCCCCGGTGAGGTCGAAGCGCCGGTCGAGTGCCCCGGCGTAGGTGAGCCAGCGGCGGGCGCCGGCGTCCGGTTCCCCGGCGAGTGCGCCGAGCAGCCGGACGGCCTCCGTCGCGTCCGTCTCCCGGTCCGCCGCCGGCCGTTCGGGGGACGCGGCGAGCAGCCCGAGCGCGAGCCCGAGCACCGTGTCCCGGTAGCTCTCGCGCCCGGGCGCCGCGGTGCGGCGCAGCTGGTCGACGGCCTCGGCGAGCCCCGGGGAGACTCCGCCGCGCTCGCTCCGCCGCACCAGGTCGGCGGCCCGGTCCAGCGGATCGGCCAGGGGGTCGAAGCCGGTGCGGGCCGTGAGCTCGGGCCACAGCGGGCGGGCGGCCGACCAGGGGTCCGTCATGAAGCGGAGCCCGACGAGGTCCAACAGGGCCTCGAACGCCGGGCCGTGGCGCTCGGGATCCGCCTCCGCGCGGGCCCGGTGGAACTCCACCAGCACCCACCACCCGTGCGGATCCTCGCCGACCGCGCCCGTCAGGCGCCGGAGCGCCGCCTCGGCGTCGCCGTCCCACAGGCCGGCCGGATCGCCCGTCGCCCTGAAGTGGTCGATCCGCCGAACCAGCGCCGCCATCGACTCATCGGGCACCGGCCCCCCTTTCCCCGCGCCGGCAGCCTAGACGAACGACGGCGCCGGGCGCGGGGGGCGGTCTCCCTCACCCGTAGCGCGAGCAAGAAAAACCACCAACAATCACTGTCGATCACCAAACTCCATCGCCGAGCGCGAACGGCGGGGGCACTAGGATGTTCGACACCTGTCGGCGGGGGAGGACACGGGGAGAGAGATGGCCGAGTTGCTGGTCGCGCAGCGGCATGAGCTGCTGCTGCGGGAGTTGGAGGCCGCCGGCGGCCTCAAGGTCTCCGAGCTCGTGACGCGGCTCGGCGTCTCCGGCGCCACCATCCGACGCGATCTGGCGGACCTGGAGGCCGAGGGGCGGGTGACCCGGGTGCGCGGCGGCGCCATGCTGGCGATGCCGACGCCCGGCGCCGACGCGCCCGCGGCGCCGGCGCCGGCTCCGGTCCCCGCCGCGCCGACCAGGGCGCTCGGCCTGCTGGTCCCCTCCGCCACCTACTACTACCCGCGCGTGGTCGCCGGCGTCCGGGCGGCGGCCGCCGAGCGCGGCGCCCGGATCATCATCGGTCTCACGGACTACGCGCGGCCCGACGACCTGACGCAGATCGAGGAGCTGCGCGCGGCCGGCGCCGCCGGGCTGCTGGTCACCTCGGCCGGCGGCCCGCTCGTCCCCGAGTCGACGCTCGAGCGGCTCAGGGAGAGCGGCCTGCCCTTCGTGCTGCTCGAGCGGCAGCCGCAGGACCGGTACGGGCCCTACGAGTTCGTCGCCTCCGACCACCGGCAGGGCGCGGTCGCCGCAGTGCGGCACCTGGCGGAGCTCGGGCACCGGCGGGTGGCCCTGTTCACCAACGGCAGCCCCACCGCCGGCCAGATCCGCGAGGGGCACGCGGCGGCCGTCGAGCGCTTGGGCCTCGACGCGGCCCCGGTCCAGGACAGCGGCCAGCCCTCCCCCGGCGCCGCCGAGGCCGCCGAACGCTACGACCGGTTCATCGAGGCCTGCCTGGCCGACGGCGTCCGGGCGGCGCTCGTCCACTCCGACCACGACGCGATCGAGTTGATGCGGCGCCTGCGCGGCCGGGGGCTTCGCACGCCGGACGACCTGGCGCTGATCGCGTACGACGACGAGATCGCCGCGCTGGCCGATGTGCCGCTGACGGCGGTGGCCCCCGCCAAGCACGAGCTCGGCGAGCTGGCGGCGCGGCTGCTGCTCGACCGGCTCGACGCCGCCGAGCCGCCGGCGGTCCGTCAGGTGGCGCTGCAACCGAGGCTCATCGTGCGGTCGTCCTGCGGGGCGGTCCGCACGCCCACACCATGAGCGATCGCTGCGCATCCTGAGCACTTGTTGCCAATCATGAGCGCTCTGGCGCAGACTGGTGATCGTCTGCCCTATGAGGTGTTTCCCAGGATGCCCCAGCGCCCCTCGGCCCTGTTCGCCCTCGACGACCGTAACCTGCCGCTGCTGTTCCCGCCCGACGTGCTCGCGCGACTGGCGGAGCTCGTGGACATCGATCCCGCCGTCACCGTCGGGGACTTCGCCGACCCGGCCCTCGCGGAGCGGCTGGCCAGGGCCGAGTTCCTGGTCACCGGCTGGGGCTGCCCGCGCGTGACCCCGGCCGCGCTCGACGCGATGCCCAGGCTGCGCGCGATCCTGCACACCGCCGGCACCGTGAAGGCGCTGCTCCCGCCCGAGGTGTGGCGGCGCGGCGTCGCCGTGTCGACGGCCGCCGCGGCCAACGCCCTGCCGGTCGCCGAGTACACGCTGGGCGTGATCCTGCTGCTCGGCAAGAACGTGCCGGGGCTGCGCGACGAGTACCGTGCCACCCGGGCCTACCCGCGGGACCTGGTGCGCCGGGACGTCGGGAACGTCGGCCGCCGGGTCGGGATCGTCGGCGCCTCCCGGATCGGGCGGCGGGTGATCGAGCTGCTGCGCCCCTTCGACTTCGAGGTGCTGCTCCACGACCCCTATGTGACCGAGGCGGAGGCCCGGGCCCTCGGGGTGCGCGCCGTCGACCTCGACACGCTGCTCGCGAGCAGCGCTATCGTGTCGGTGCACGCGCCGGCCACCCCGGAGACCCGGCACCTGCTCGACGCCGCCCGGCTGGCGCTGCTGCCGGACGGCGCCGCGCTGGTCAACACCGCGCGCGGCAGCCTGGTGGACACCGAGGCGCTGACGAAGGAGCTCGTCACGGGTCGGATCAGGGCGGTGCTCGACGTCACGGAGCCGGAGCCGCTGCCGGCCGACTCGCCGCTGTTCCGGCTGCCCAACGTCATCCTCACCCCGCACGTCGCCGGCTCGCTCGGCAACGAGCTGTCCCGCCTCGGCCGCGCCGCCGTGGGCGAGTTGGAGCGGCTGCTGGCCGGGCGACCGCTGGCCCACGGCGTCGCTCTCGCCGAGCTCGCGCGCACCGCCTGAGCCTCGGCCCCCCGCCGCTCGGCCGTCGCTCAGCCGTGCCGCTCGGCCCGGCGCTCCGCCTCCGAGCGGGGCGCGGTCAGGTCCAGCAGCAGCATCGCGTCGTGATCGGGGGTCTCGGGCTCGGCCAGGTACACGCTGAGGCGCTGGCCAGGGGTGCCCTCCAGCTCCATGCCCTGATAGCCGAGGGTGAGCGTGCCGACCACGGGGTGGTGAAAGGTCTTCCGCGCGTGGGCCCGGCCCCGGACGTCGTACCGCTCCCACAGGCGGGCGAACTCCTCGCTCTTCACGAGCAGTTCGCCGACGAGCTGGGCGAGGTCCGGCGCGTCGGGGTCGGTGCCGGCCAGCGCGCGCAGCCGGGCGACGCAGCCGCGTACCTGGTCGTCCCAGTCGTCGAAGATGCCGCGGCCGGCCGGGTGGAGGAAGAGGTAGCGGGCGATGTTCCGCTGCTTGGCCGGCCAGTCGTCCAGGCCGGCGAACAGCGCGAGTCCCGCGGGGTTGGCGGCGAGCACGTCGAGGCTGCGGCTCGCCACGTAGGCGGGGTTCGGGCGCAGCGTCTCGAGCAGCAGCTTCAGGTGCGGGCGCACCGCGCGGCCGGGCGGGGCCGGCGGCTCGGGCGCGTACCTGGCGGCCTGTGCGGCCAGGGTGCGCAGGTGCCCGTGCTCCTCCTCGTCGAGCCGCAGCGCGCGGGCGAGCGCGTCGACGACGCTGGGGCTCGGCCGGGTCTCCCTGCCCCGCTCCAGGCGGACGTAGTAGTCGATGCTGATCCCGGCGAGCGTGGCCAGCTCCTCGCGACGCAGCCCGGGTGTGCGGCGCAGCCCGGGGCCGAGGCTCAGCCCGGCCTGCTCGGGGCTGGCCTGGGTACGACGGGCGCGGAGGAAGCGCCCGAGTTCGGTGCCGCCCCCGCCGCTCTGCTGCTGATCACGTGCCATGCCTCCAGGGTCCTGCCCCACCGACCTGGACGGAAGGCGAGTGGGGGGTCGTGTCGCACCCCCTCAACACGCGGCCCGGGCCCGCGCCGCGAATCCTGGGTGAACTTTTGCGAACGCGATCTTCTCCAAGTGATCAAGGCGGCCCTAAGATCGCGCGCATGTTGATGAGCCGTACGTTAAGAGCCAGCCTCGGCCTCGCCGTGACCGCCACCATCGCCCTCACCGGCACGGCGGGCGCCGCAGAGAGCCAGTCGTCGACCGACGACCAGCTGCTGTTCTACAACCACGCCTACGCCGTGGTCGACCGGGAGACCGCCGACGCCATCGAGCACTCCGAGTTCCTGCGGGAGTTCGCCGACTTCGAGGTCCGCACCACCACCGGCGGCGACTTCACCTGGACGGGCCGCTACCTGTACGGCCACGAGACGTACCTCGAGTTCTTCGGCGAGGGCGATCTGCCGGGGCAGGACGCCGAGTTCGGCTCCTCGGGGCTCGGGATCTCGACCGAGCACGCGGGCGACATGGCCACCGTCGCCCAGAACCTGGTGGACCAGGGCATCGAGCCTGCCGAGGGCCTGCAGACGCGCGACTTCGGGGACGGCGTGCGGGTGCCGTGGTTCGAGTACCTGCGGTCAACCAGCGAGCAGTACGAGGCCTTCGATCCCTTTGCGATGGAGTATCGGAGCGAGTACTTCGCCGACCCGCGCAGCAACACGGGCCCGGAGAGCTACCCGGGTGACGTCAGCCGAGCCCGCTACCTGCCGGACCGCTACCAGGACCACCTGATGCGCGACGTCACCGCCATCCACCTGGGGGTGCCCGAGCGCGACCTCGCCACCACGGTGCCGCTGCTCGAGGCCGGCGGGTACGACGTCCAGACCACGTCGACCGGCATCGTCGTGGACGACGGCGGCACCCTGATACGTCTTGACGGCGTGCCGCGCGCCGAAGCGGGCCTGCGGAGCATCGAGATGTCGCTCAACGGCCCGGTGCTCGACCAGCAGGTGGAGCAGATCGGCAACTCGACCCTGTACGTCGGCCCGCGCGACCGCGCCGTGTGGGAGTTCGACGCCCCCGAGTGACCGTGCCTCCGGCCGGGGGCGGCGACGTCCCCGGCCAGGCCGCCCGCTCAGGTCTGCCGCAGCGGCACGTAGTCGTCGGCGCCGAGGCCGAACGTCCAGGCCACGCCCTCGCGGGCCGTCCTGGTTCCGGGCGGCACCCGGAGCCAGTAGGTGCGGCTCGTGCCGTCCGGCTCGGGGGTCGAGTTGACGACCTCGACCATCACCACGTCCTCGTCCCCGCTGAGCGCTATGCGCCAGAGCACCCCCGTCTCGTCGCGGTGCACGGGCTTCGCGCCCGACTCCGCGAGATAGCGGTCGTAGCCGTAGTGCTCCAGCATCACGCGCCGCAGCTCGGCGTTCTCCTCCTCGCGGATCAGGTCCGGCGTCAGCGAGCCCAGCTGGTCGAGGAACTCGCCCGGCACGGGCAGCCCGCGCCAGGCGTGCAGCGCGAAGCCGTCCGCGTAGGCGAGCGCGGGGCCGTCCCCCCGGTCGAGGCGACCGGCCTCGTCCCGGTGCAGTTCGGTCGGCCGCTCGCTGATCACCGCGAGCTCCGCGTAGGGCCACCACCAGCCGGCGGCGCGGGCCACCTCGGCCAGGCCCGCGAGCTCGGAGCCCGCGCCGGTGTGGAGGGCGCTGAGCCAGGCCGTCTCGTGATGGCCGAGGACCGCGTCGAGCAGCAGGACCCTGATCCTCGGCTCGTCGGCCCGGTCCGCGGCCAGCTTCTCGACGACCTCGGCGCGGATCCGGTCGACCAGCGGGGCGGTGGTCTCCCACAGGTCGGCGCCCGTCGCCCGCCAGTGCTCGCTCCAGCCGATCGGGCCCAACCGGCCGTGCAGCCGCTCGCGCTCGGCCGCGACGGCGCGGTCGCGGACCGCGGCCCGCACGCTCGGCCCGGTCGACAGCTCCCCGTCGGACAGCAGCCGCGCCGCCTCGAGCGGCGAGCGGACCCACAGGATCCGCTCGGGCTCCTTCAGACCCGCCCGCCGGTAGGCCTTGCGGACGCCCGCCTCGGCCGCGCTCCGCTCGCCTGGACCGGTGGCCGCCGCCACCGCCCGCCAGCTCGCCCGCTCCGTCATGCCGCTCTCCCTCGCTCTCCGTGTTCTCCGTGCTCTCGGTGCGCTCAGCGCGCTCAGCGCGGTCTCAGTCGGCGACGATCCGCACCGAACCCGGCACGTACTCGCGCTGCCTGACGACCCGGTACCAGCCCTTGGGCAGCGGGATGGCCGCGTGCTCCTCGTGCACCACCCGGGCGCCGTCCGGCACGTGCAGCAGCATCGGCCCGAACGCGCCGGCCTCCCTGATCAGCCGGCCCGGGCCCACCACGGCGTGCGCGTGCCCGGTGACCTCACCGAGCGCGAGGACCAACCGGCCCCGCCCGTCGCGCGGCTCCGACGCGGCGTCACGCGCGCCCTCGGGCACCGCCTCCTCCGCCAGCGGCACGATCAGGACGTCTCCTTGGCGATACATGGGTCTCCCTCCCGCTCAGGCACCCGGTGTGCCATGTGACGGACTGTAGGGGGAGGCACTGACAGCCACCCGAGGGCCGGTCCGCCGGCCGCGTTGTCAGTGGTGATTGGTACAACTCCCGTGACGTCCCCGACACATCCCAGACGAAGGAGCGGGCGCACATGACCATCGGAGGCCACCTACCGGAGTTCCACGGCCTGCCCGCCTTCGACTTCCCGGAGTCCGTGAAGGACGAGGGGGACGCCGCCGGGCTGCCGGCCCCCGACTCGGTCGCCTGGCGCGTCGCGGTCGAGTCCTACGACAGCAAGGAGGAGTGGGAGGAGGCCTTCGCCCGGTTCCTCGCCGCCGTCGACACCACGCGGGTGCGCGCGCTGGTCGTGGGCGCCTGGAGCAACGTGTACGAGACCGGGCCCGAGGCGGTGATCGAGGCGATCGTGGCGGGGCGCGACCGGCTGCCCGCCCTGCGCGGGATATTCCTCGGCGACATCGTGATGGAGGAGGCGGAGATCTCCTGGATCACCCAGGGCGCCGTGACGCCGCTGCTCGACGCCTTCCCCGAGCTCGAGGAGCTCGGCGTGCGCGGCGGCAACGGCCTGGAGTTCCCCGCCACCCGCCACGAGCGGCTGCGCCGGCTGACCATCGAGACCGGCGGGATGCCGGCCGAGGCGGTGCGCGGCGTGGCCGCCAGCGACCTGCCGTCGCTCGCACACCTCGACCTGTGGCTCGGCACCTCGAACTACGGCGGCGACTGCGAGGTGGGCGACCTGGCGCCGATCCTGGCGGGCACCAGGCTGCCCGCGCTGACCCACCTGGCGCTGCGTAACAGCGAGATACAGGACGACATCTGCGCCGCGCTGGCCTCCGCCCCCGTGGTGGCCCGCCTCAAGGTCCTCGACGTGTCGATGGGGGTGCTCACCGACACCGGCGTGACCGCGCTGCTGACGGGCCAGCCGCTCACCCACCTCACGGCGCTCGACATGCACCACAACTACCTGAGCAGGGCGATGGTCGCGCGACTGCGCGATTCCCTGGAGCCGGCCGGGGTGCGCCTCGACCTCGACTCCGACGACGCGTACTCCGACGACGACGGGGACGGCACCGTCTGGCGCTATGTCGCGGTGGGTGAGTAGCGCGGCGCCGGCGGCCGGCCCGCGCCGGTGGGCGGTCGTCGGCAACGGGGAGAACCGACGCGTCGGTCTGTTCCTCGCCGCCGCGCGGGCGGCGGGGCTGCCGGCGCCCCGCGTCGTCGAGTGGCGGGACGTGCTGCGCGACGGCGGCCACGCGTTCGCCGACGAGGAGATCGTGCGGCTCGACTCGCCCGGTGAGAGCGCCGATGTTGACCGCCTGCTGCGCGGCGTCGACGAGCCGACCCGGGTGGAGGGTTCCGCCGCCTGGTACGCCCGGTTCCTGGCCGCGGTCGGATCGCTGCGCGGCGGGGTCAGGCTCGACGATCCGGCGGACCTGGCCGTGCTGTTCGACAAGCGGCTCTGCCACGCCAGGCTGGCGGCGGCCGGCGTCCCCGTGCCTTCCGCGCCCACCTCGGGCGGGGCGTGGCCGGTGCGTGGCTGGGACGACGTGCGGGCGGCGATGCGGGAGCACCGCATGCCGCGGGTCTTCGTCAAGCCCGCCCACAGCTCGTCGGCGTCCGGGATCCTGGCCGTCGAGACAGGCGCGGGCCGGGTCGGCGCCACCACGCCGGTCGAGGTGACGCCCGGCGGCCGGCTGCACAACTCGCTGCGGGTGCGCCGCCTGACCGACGAGCGGTCGATCGCCGCCATCGTGGACACGCTGGCCCCGGACGGGCTGCACGTCGAGCGGTGGCTGCCGAAGGCGTCGCTGGCCGGCCGATCGGCCGACCTGCGGGTCCTGGTGGTGGCGGGCCGGGCCACGCACGCCGTGGTGCGCACCAGCCGCTTCCCGCTGACCAACCTGCACCTGGGCGGGGCCAGGGGCGACCTCGCGGCGGCCATGGCCGCCGCCGGCGACCGCTGGGCCGATGCGCTCGAGGTCTGCGAGCGCGCCGCCGCCTGCTTCCCCGGCACGCTCTGCGTCGGCGTCGACCTGCTGCCGGCGATCGGCTGGCGCCGCTTCGCGGTCGCCGAGGTGAACGCGTTCGGCGACCTGCTGCCCGGGCTGCGGGGGCTGCCGGGCAGCGGCGCCGAGGACATGGACACGTACGCGGCCCAGCTCGCGGCCGTGGCAGGCGGCGGGACGCCGCGCGTGAGGAGGGACCGTGCGCCACGCTGACCCGGCGGACCCCGACGTGAACTTCGACGTGAACCCCGACATGAACCAGGTGGTGGGCCGCGACGACCTGTTGCTGCTCACCCTGGACACCCTCCGCTACGACGTGGCGGCGGAGCTGGCCGCCGCCGGCCGGCTGCCGAACCTGACCGCCAGGCTGCCCGGCGGCACCTGGGAGCGGCGGCACGCGCCGGGCAGCTTCACCTACGCCTCGCACCAGGCCATGTTCGCCGGCTTCCTGCCGACCCCCGCCGCGCCCGGCCGGCACCCGCGGCTGTTCGCGGCCCGGTTCGCCGGCAGCGAGACGACCGAGGAGCGCACCTTCGTCTTCGACGCGCCGGACCTGGTCTCGGCCCTGGCCGAGCGCGGCTACCACACGGTGTGCGTCGGCGGCGTCGGCTTCTTCAACAAGCGCGGGGCGCTCGGCGGGGTGCTGCCCGGTCTCTTCCGGGAGAGCCACTGGGAGCCGGAGTTCTCCGTCGCCTCGCCGATCTCCTTCGAGGCCCAGGTGGTGCGCGTGGAGCGGGTCGTCGCCGGACTCCCGGCCGACCGGCGTCTCTTCCTCTTCCTCAACGTCTCGGCGCTGCACCAGCCCAACTGGTTCCACCTGCCGGGCGCGACGCGGGAGGCGGGCGACAGCCTGGCCACGCACGCCGCGGCCCTGGAGTACGTCGACCGCCATATCCCACGGTTGTTCGCCGCGATGAGCTCGCGACGCCGCTGCTTCGCCGTCGTCTGCTCGGACCACGGCACGGCCTACGGGGACGGCGGGTACACCGGGCACCGCCTCGGCCACGAGGCCGTGTGGACCGTCCCCTACCGCCACTTCTTCCTGGAGCCGTCCGCATGACCGCCGCCCCGTCCACCGCCACTC
>NZ_SMKC01000184.1 GCF_004348315.1 Streptomyces sp. 8K308
CCGCCGACCCCTCGGCCCGGTCCTCCGGAGAGTATGTCTTCCGCAACGCGGAGATCGTCGGCGGCGGCTTCGTCACCGGCATCGTCTTCAACCAGAGCGAGCCGGGACTGGTTTACGCGCGCACCGACATCGGCGGCGCCTACCGGCTCGACCAGCGCACGGGGCGCTGGGTCCCCCTGCTCGACTGGGTCGACTGGGACCACTACGGCCACACGGGCGTGATCAGCGTCGCGACGGACGAGACCGACCCCGACCGGGTGTACGCGGCCGTGGGCACGTACCCCATGCCCGACTGGGATCCGACGATGGCGGCGATCCTGCGCTCGAAGGACCGCGGCCGCACCTGGCGCAGGACCATGCTGCCGTTCCGCCTGGGCGGGAACATGCCGGGCCGCGGCATCGGCGAGCGCCTGGCCATCGATCCGCACCGCAACAGCGTCCTGTACCTCGGCGTGCGCGGCGGCAACGGCCTGTGGCGTTCGCTGGACCACGGCAAGACCTGGGCGAAGGTCGAGAGCTTCCCCAACGCGGGGAACTTCGTCCCCGACCCCAATGACACCGGCGGCCCCAACGGCGACAACCTCGGCGTGCTCCAGGTGCTGTTCGACAAGCGGGACGGTCGGCGCGGGCGCTCGACGCGGACGCTGTACGTCACGGTGGCCGACACCGAGAACATCCTCTACCGCTCCACCGACGCCGGCCGGTCCTGGGAGCGGGTGCCAGGACAGCCCACCGGCTACATCCCGCACAAGGCCGTCCTCGACCACGAGAACGGCTACCTCTACCTGGCCACGAGCAACACCGCCGGCCCGTACGACGGTTCCAAGGGCGACGTGTGGAAGCTGGACACCGCCACCGACACCTGGACGTGCGTCAGCCCGGTGCCGTCCACCAGCCCCGACTGCCAGTGGGGCTACTCAGGACTGTCCATCGACCGGCAGAACCCCGACACCCTCATGGTGGCCACCCAGATCCACTGGTACCCCGACACCATCTTCTTCCGCTCCACCGACGGCGGCGCGAGCTGGACCCGCGCCTGGGACCTGGACGAGAACAACGAGCGGACCTTCCGCTACACCATGGACATCTCGGTCTCCCCCTGGCTGACCTGGAACGGCAACCCCACCCCACCCGAGTTCACGCCGAAGCTCGGCTGGATGACCGAGGCGCTGGAGATCGACCCCTTCTCCTCCGACCACTTCATGTACGGCACGGGCGCCACCATCCACGGCTCCGACAACCTCACCGACTGGGACACCGGCGGCACCGTGCGGATCGACGTCCGCGCCGAGGGCCTGGAGGAGACCGCGGTCCTCTCCCTGATCAGCCCTCCGGGCGGCGCGCACGTGCTCTCCGGCCTCGGGGACATCGGCGGCTTCCGACACACGGATCTCACCCGCGCCACGCGCATGTACGACACGCCCACCTTCGTCACCACGGTCGCGCTGGACTACGCCGAGAACGCGCCCCACACGATCGTCCGGGTCGGCCACTCCACCGCTGCCTGGACGCAGCACTTCGCCATCTCGACCGACGGCGGCGAGACCTGGACCCCCTCTGGCAGCGAGCCGGCCGGTCTGACCAACCCGGGCGTCGCGGACACCGCCGTCGCGCTCGCGGCGGACGGCGGCCGCGTCGTGTGGGCCCCGGCGGGCGCGCCGGTGAGCTGGAGCGCCGACGCGGGCCAGACGTGGACCGCCTGCCAGGGCGTCCCCTCGGGCGCGCTGGTGCGCGCGGACCGCGTCAACCCCGCGGTCTTCTACGCCTTCCACGCCGGCACCTTCTACCGGAGCACCGACGGCGGCGAGCACTTCTCGGCGACCCCGGCGACCGGCCTGCCCGCCGAGGGCAACGTCCGGTTCAAGCCGGTCCCCGGTCATGAGGGCGACATCTGGCTGGGCGGCGGCGAGGCGGACGGCGTCTACGGGCTGTGGCGCTCCACCGACGCCGGCACCTCCTTCACCCGCCTGCCGGGCGTCGAGGAGGGTGACAACGTGGGCTTCGGCAAGCCAGCTCCCGGACGCTCCTATCCGGCCGTCTACACCAGCCTCCGCATCGGCGGTGTGCGCGGCATCTTCCGCTCCGACGACGCCGGCGGCACGTGGACCCGGATCAACGACGACCAGCACCAGTACGCCTGGACCGGCAACACCATCACCGGTGACCCACGGGTCTACGGCCGCGTCTACTTCGGCACCAACGGCCGCGGCGTCATCTACGGCGAGCCGGCCGAGCCGGGCCGGCGGCCCTCCTGACGGACGGCCGAGGACAGGTGAGGACGGTCGAAGCCACCGACTTCGGCCGTCCCCGACCACCCGCTCGAATATCAATTCTCCACTGAATGAGACATGCGCGACTGGGTGGCCTGCGCGGCAGTTCGAACTCGACGAGGAGTGGGCCGCATGAGAAGACGAACCATACTCGGAGCCGGACTTGCCGCCTCGATGACCGACGAGACTTGATCCGGCTGGAGAGCCAGCTCTCGGGCCGCCTTCCAGACCCGGGCGCAGGCCGGGCGGGCCGAGGCCCGGCGGTGCCGCAGGCGACGAGCAGCCGCCTGCCGACGTCGGCTGAGCTGAACGAGCTCAACCACTTACCGGCCCCCGTGTCGAGCACGCTGGCGGCGCCGACGAGGTGAACCGGATTGGTGCAGCCACCGAGGCGCACGACGTTGCTCCGCCACGCGCTCGCTGCCGCGGGCCCCGCGGACGCGGGGCGATCCGACGCCCTGGTGTGGTGCGCCGCCCTGGAGGCGTGGGAGCGCATGCCGGTCGCGCGGGCGACGGCGCTCCCCGGCGACCTGTTTCCTCGCCAGCGGTGGCTCCTGGGCTTCGCCCGGTCCGACGGCGGCGATCCGCCCGCCGCCATCGGCCTGGTGGGCGAGGCACTCGAAGACTTCCGGAGGCTCGGCGACCGCTGGGGCACGGCGGCCGCGCTCAGCGTGCTCGGTTGGGAGTCGCTGTGGCTCGGTGAGTTGGCGGCCGCGCGCCGCGAGGGCGAGGAGGGGCTCGCGCTCTTCCGCGAGGTGGGCGACCGCTGGGGCGAGTCGCGCGCCCTGCGACTCCTGGGCGTGCTCGCGGAGGTGGCCGGAAACTACGACGACGCGACTGCGCTGCACCGGGCGGGCCTGGCCACGGCCGAGGAGCTTCAACTCTGGCCCGTGGTGATCGAGCAGATCTCGCAGCTCGGCAGGATCGCCACGCTCGCCGGGGACCATGGGCGGGCCGACGCCCGCTACGAGCGCGCGTTGCGGGTGGCGCGCGAACGGTCGTTCCACCACGGGGTCGTGCACGCGCGCGTCGGCCTGGGGGCCTCGACACCGCCGAGGAGCAGTTGGGCGCCGCCAAGCGGGCGCTCTAGGCGGACGGCTACCGTTCCGGCCTCGCGTACGTGCTGGCGGAGCTGGGCTTCGTCGCGGAGCTGCGGGGGGTGACGCCGCCCGCGCCCGGGCCTGCCACGAGGAGAGCCTGGCGCTGGCGCGCGACGCGGACGACCGGCGGGCGGTGGCGCTGGCCGGTGCCGCATCGCTGGAGGGGAATGCCGAGGGGGCCGCGCGCCTGCCCAGGGAGGCGTCCGCGGTCAGGACGCTCCCGCCCGCCGAGCGCGCCGACGTCGAGCGGATCGCAGCGCGCGTCGCCGGGAGCCGTCGGTAGCCGGCGGTGGGTGCGCGGCGGCGTCGACTGACCGGTTTTCACCCGGAGTTCGTCCTGAATGTGCCCGTCGTGTCATGGTTCAGTGAGGTTCGGACCGGGGAGCAGTCGTCAGGGAGGTGTGGCACGTGCTGGTGGTGAGGAGTGGGCGACCGCACGGGGGGCGGTCGGCCGGCGGCGTGGGGGCGTCGTGAACGCGGACCGGGTGCTGGCCGCCGCCGCGGCCGATGTCGATCGGCTCCTCGCCGTCCTCGGAGCCGAGGACGGCGTGCGGCTCAGGCGGTATCTGACGGTCATGCGGGCCGAGCCGCCGGGCAGCGACCGGCGGCGGGAAGCCATCGAGGCGGCCGCCGGCGTGGTAGGGCCGCTGCTCGGCCCGGGGGCGGGCGGCCGCTATGCCGACGCGGCCGGCACCGACGGGGGGTTCCGGCCCGAGGACCTGGCGGTCCTGCTGATCGACGGGCACCGCATGGTCGGTCCCCTACTGGGCCCGGTGCGGGACCGGCTGCTGGCGACACCGATGCTGAACGCCGACGCCACGGAGCGCTGGGGCGCGGAACGGGAGCTCATCCGGCTTCCCGGCCCGGGCGGTGGGGCGCGGCTGCCGCTCTTCCAGTTCGCGCCCACCGCGCCGTCCACGCTCCCCGAGCCGCGTCCCCGGGTCCTGGAGGTCAACCGCCTGCTCGACGCCCGTCACGACCCCTGGGGCGCGGCCGACTGGTGGCTGTCGCCGAACGCGTGGCTCGGCATGGACGCCGCGTCTCCCGTGCACCTGCTGGGCACCCCCGACGAGGCCCGACTTCCCGACCTTGCGGGCCAGCTGACGTCCGAGGAGGGGATCTGAGCCGATGCCACGCGCCCGCCCGCCCGAGTCCCTGCCTGGCACGCCGACCAGGGTGGTGCTGCCCGCCGGCACCCGGTTGTTCCGCGTCCACTCCGCTACCCGGTCGGGCACCGCAGCCAACCCGGTGCCCTCGCACTGCCTCTGGGGCGGGGGCCGGTTCGACGCCACCGCCTGCGACCGGTACGGCTACCTCTACGCCGGGCTCACCGCGGAGGCCGCCGTCTGCGAGACGCTGCTGCGCTCCATCCCCTTCGACCCTTCGGGCGGCCCCCGTCTGCTGCCGTACCCCGCCGTCCGGGGGCGCCGCCTGTCGTTCCTGCGGCTGGCCCGACCGGTGACCGTCGTCTCGCTGATGGGCGGCCGTGACCTGGCCGCCGTCGGCCAGGACTCCTGGCTGGTGCAGACCGAGTCGGCGGAGTACCCGTTCACCCGTGACTGGGGACACTGGGTGCGTTCCAGGACCGGCGACTGGGCGCAGGGCTTCGTCTGGCCTTCCAAGCGCGAGCCCGCCCACCGCGCTCTCGTTCTGTTCGCGGACCGCTACCCGCCGGACGCCGTGGCCGACACGGGCGAGCCGCCGGTCGACCTCTCGTCCGAGGAGGGGGTGGCGTGGCTGAACGATCTCCTGGAGCCCTACGGCACGTTGCTCGCCCCGCCCGTGGAGTAGCCGTCGACGACCACACAGCCGGGAGGCCGACCCCATGACCACCGAGGACAGGCCTGTGGAGGCGCCGCCCCCCGACGCCCGTGCCTGGCGGGACGCCGAGTTGGAGATCGTGCTGCGGCTGGCGCCCGACGATCCGGACCTGCCCGCGGCCTGGGGATCGGTCGGGCTCCACAGCTACGCGCTGTTCCTCGCCGAGCGTGACGAGTCGGATCTGCGGCTCGCGGAACGGGCGCTGACCGAGGCGCTGGTCGCGCCGCCCGACGACCTGGACGAGTGGCACGTGCGGCGCGTCGCGCACGCCCATGTCCTCGCCTGCCGCCACGAGTTGGACGCCCGGCGGAGCCGGGGCGGCGCCGCCCCGTGGGGCGCGGTGGCCGAGGCGGCCGCCGCGGGGCTGGCGGCCCTGGACGGGAAGCCGGAGTACGCGGTGATCGCGGCGCTGGCCAGGTTCCTGCTGGCAGTGGTGGCCAGGGCGCGTCACGCGGCGGACCCGTCCCCCGAGGCGTTGGCGGCGGCGCTCGCCGCCCAGGAGGAGGCGCTCGGGTACCAGCCGGAGGGCACTCCGGACTGGGTGGCGCTGCACCTCGGCAGGGCCGAGTTGCTGTTCGAGCGGGCTCGCGGGGGCGGTCGGACGGCGGACTACGCCGCGGCCGTCGACCACCAGCGTGCCGCGCTCTCCGGGTTCAGGACCGGCCCGGAACAGGCCCGGGTCCGCCACGACCTGGCCGCCATGCTGGTCGTCCTCGGCATGGTCGGCGACGACCCGGACGCCCTGCGGCAGGCGCGCGACGAGTTCGACGCCGCCCTCGCCTGGGCGGGGTCCGCCTCGGGGGAGCCGCCGGCGTGGGAGTGGCAGGCGCGGGTCTTCGCCGTCTACGTCCGCGCCGTGCTGTGGCGGGACTGGGACGACCTGGCCGAGGCGGAGGGCGCGGCCGGCCGGCTGGACGCCCTGCTCGGTGAGCCCGGCGCGGAGGACCGGATGGACGCGCCGTTCGTCGAGGCGTTCGCCCTCCTCAGGTACGACCGGGCGGTGCGCGACGACGACCCGGCCCGCCGCGACGAGGCCCTCGCCATGCTGCGGCGGGCGGTGGCGCGCTGGCAGCCCGGTGACGGTCCCGTCGGTCGGGCGGCGATCACCCTGGGCTACCTCGAACTGGGCCGCTACCAGGACGACCGGAACCCCGGTCGACTGACCGTCGTCGCCGACGCCACCCGGCGGGTGCTCGACTCCGCGGACGAGACGCCCCTGGCCCGAAGCCTCGCCCAGGCGCTGCGACTGCTCGTCGACGCGGGCCTGGTGGGCCCGGAGGAGGGGCGCGGCGCCGCGCCCTCCCTGCTGGACGTCCCGGTGGACGGGGAGATGCTGGGCACCTTGCTGACGTCCCTGCGGGAGGCGTTGGCCCAGGGGGACCTCAACCGCGACGCCGGGGAGACCGCCGGCCTGGAACGGGACCTGCGGCGTGCCGCCGGGGGGCTCGGCGTGCACGAGCGGGGCTTCGCGGAGTGGCGGCGCACGGAGCCCGGCTCCCCGGAACACGGCAGGCTGGCCCGGGGGCTGCTGGCCGTGCTGCCGCTGATCGATCCGGACGGCACCCGGTTCGACCGCGCGCAGCGCGAGGCGCTCGTCGAGGCGGCCGTGGCGGCTGACGGCGCGGCCGACCCGCACGTCGCCCGCACCATCGCCGGGATGGCGCTGGCCCACCAGGCGCTGGCCGGCGGTGACGACGCGGCCTGGGACGACGTCCTGGCGCACCTCGACGCGGCGAGCGCCGCGGCGTCGGGGGGCGGCGGTGCCTTCAGCCGAGAGATCGGGATGCTCCGGTCGATCGCCCGCTACCAACGCGGCCGGCACCGCGGCGCGCTGGACGACGTCGGGGCCGGGCTCGACGGGCTGCCCCACCTGTTGGAGACGCTCGAGGCCGGGGGCGTCGCGCCGCCCCTGCGCGGCGGCGCGGCCGAGGAGATCGCCGGGATACAGGGCCTGGGCGCCGCCGCGGCGGGAGACCTGACCGCCACGGACCGCCACCTGGACACCGTGGCCGAGGCGCTGGCCGCCCGCGACGCGCGGGACCCCCGGCGCGTCGTGCTGTACACGGCCCACGAGACGCTGCGCACGGCGCGCAACGTCCTGGCGTGGCGGCTCGGCTCCCCGCCCAGGCCCCCTTCGCCGGGCGGCGCGCTCCCGCCCGGCGAGGTGCGGCGGCAGGCCGCGCGGCTGCCCCGCGGCGTCCGCTCCTGGGTCCTGGGGGACGGCGGGCTGGCCCGCTGTACCGCCGCCCTGGTGGCCGACGATCCGCGTCTCCTGGCGGAGGGTCTCGAACTGCTGCGGGACGCCCTGGGGCTGACGGAAGAGGGCGGCGGCTCCTGGATCCGTTACGCCTACTTCCTCGGCGCCGGCAGCTGTGCGCTGAGCGTCCTGGAACGCGGCCGGGGCCGGCGGAGCGGGTCGCTCGACGAGGGCATCGCCTGGACGGAGCGGCTCCTTGACCGGATCGGCGGGCCGGAGCACCACCGGTTGTATTTCGACGCGGGCCAGGTCCTCGGCACGTCCTACCGCCTGCGCGCGGAGGGGAAGGGTCGGGCGGGCCGCGACGACCGGGCCAGGGCCCGCGGGACGCTGCTGTCCGCGCTGCGGGGCGGCGCCTGGTCGGTCCTGTTGCAGTCCGGCACGGAGCACGCCGCCGAGGCCGTCGGGCGGGCCTCTGAGGTGGCGCTCCAGACGGCGGCCTGGTGCCTGACCGACAACGTGCCGGCCGAGGCGGTGTCGGCGCTCGACTCGTGCCGCGGGCTGATCCTGCACGCGGCGATCACCTCACGCTCGGTCGCCGAGCGGCTGGCGGCGGCGGGCCGGGGGGAGTTGGCCGCCGAGTGGCTCGCCGCGTCCGCCGCGTCCGGCGACGGCGAGGTGCCGAGCGCGTTGCGCCACCGGGTGCTGGCCCAGCTCACCGGCCCGTCCGGGGGGCGGCAGCCGCGGGACCGGCTGCTCGATCCCCCGTCCCCGGCGGAGATCGGCTTGGCGCTGCGGGCGCTCGGCCGGGACGCGCTGGTCTACCTCGTCCCGGCCCTGCGGCCGCTACCGCCGCCGCCGGGGATGCTGCCGCGCTGGTCGGGGGCGAGCGCGCTGCCCTGGGGCGCGGCCGTGGTGGTGACGGCCGACGGCGAGGTCCGCCGGGTGATGCTGCCACGGCTGCTGGAGGAGGCGGAGGCGCTGCGGAACTACGCGCCGGTGGGGGCGGCCGACCGCGACCTCGGGCCGGTCGGCGGTGCCGGCGCGCCGTCCGGGGGCGTGCCGTTCCGTGCCCGGCTCGACCGGCTGAGCCGGTGGGCCTGGGACGTGGCGATGCGGGACCTGCTGGCCGAGTTCGCCCCGACGCGGCGGGCGCGGCGCCGCCAGCCCCGGCTGGTGCTGGTGCCGATGGGGGCGCTGGCGGCCGTGCCCTGGCACGCGGCGTGGGAGCCCGGCGTCGAGGGCCGGCGGCGCTACGCGTTCGCGGAGGCGGAGGTGTCGTACGCGGCGTCGGCCCGGCTGTTCTGCGAGGTGGCCGCGCGTCCGGCCGTGCGGCACGCGGGCGAGGCGCTGGTGGTGGGCGACCCGCTGGGGGACCTGTCGTACGCGGGCGTCGAGGCGGAGGCCGTGCACCGCGCCTTCTATCCGGGCGGCACGTTCCTCGGCGGCCCGGCGGGGACGCCGGACCGGGTCCGGCAGTGGCTGGGCTCGCCCGGCGGCCCCGGCGGGGTGCTGCATCTGGCGTGCCACGCCACGGTGGCGCACTCGGCGGCGACCGGCGGCGGGCAGGACAGCGCCTACCTGTCCCTGCACGGCGGCCGGGTGTCGGCGGAGGACGTGGTGGAGGCGTCCGCCGCCGCGCTGGAGGTGGTGGTGCTGGCGGCGTGCCGCAGCCACGTCTCCGGCCGGGGGCACGACGAGGCGTTCAGCCTGTCGACGGCCTTCCTCGCGGCGGGCGCGGGCTCGGTGATCGGCTCGCTGTGGCCCGTGCCGGACGACGCCACCTCGGTGCTGATGTTCCTAACCCACCACTACCTGCGGCGGCGCGGCCTACCGCCGGGGCAGGCGTTGCGCCGGGCGCAGCTGTGGGTGGTCGACCCGCTCCGGCGGGTTCCGCCGGGCATGCCGCCTGAGCTGGCCGCCCGCGCGGCCCACGTTGACGCCGACGACCTCAGCGCCTGGGCCGGGTTCACCCACCTCGGCCGCTGACCGGCACGACGGTGCGCAGCGGCAGCGTGACCGTGGCCCACCGGCCGGGGCGGCCGTGCCCCGCGCCGGTCGCGGGGCCGGCGTCCCGGCCACCGGGCGGGGCGGGGCGCGTCAGCCGCAGGACGCCGTCGCCGTGCCGGGGCGTGCCCTCGCGCGCCGCCGGAACGGCGTCCGGGCGCCAGGGACTCAGGTGGAACGGCACCGTGTTCAGCTCTCCCTCGGCCACGATCAGCTTCAGCCAGTCGCGCACCACCGCCCCCGGCCGCGGCGGCCGGGAGGCCGGCAGGGACAGCTGCACCGGCTCACCGTCCAGGGCGTGTCCGACGCGGCCCGGGCCGATGAAGTGGCCGGGGAAGAGCACCGAGTCGGCGGCGTAGCTGTCGGTCAGGTCGAGCAGCACGCACCAGACCGGGACGCCGGAGCGGTTGCGCAGCCGGATCGACACCCACGGCTCCCGCCAGCGGCCGGGCCCGCCGGTGTAGGAGAAAAGGTACTCGCCTTCGCCGCCCGGCCGGCAGGGCTCCTCCTCACCCCAGGGAACGATCTCGACGCTCACCCGGCTGCTCACCGACGACGCCGGGCAGTCCAGGTCGCGCAGCTGGCGCCAACGAGTGAGATGGGTGAGGCAGTCGACGACCCGTTCCGCGTCGCGCGGTCCACGCAGCGGGAGTTCGGGCACGGACGGCAGGTCGTCGCCCACCGGCACCACCCGGGCCCCTGCCCCGGTCACCGCCAGCCGCAGGACCGACGAGCCGGGCGCCGCCCGCCGCCCTTCCTCTCCCTCCTTCTCGGCGAGGCGCAGCAGCGGCGAGGCGGCGGCCGCCGCCCGGACCCAGGCCGCGGCCTCCGGCGCGGCCGGCGCGTCGACGGTCACCGTCGCGGGCGGCAGCGGCAGTTCGGACACCGCGACCGGGTACGCGCGCCGGCTGTTTCCCGGTGTCCAGCCGGCCGCGTCGACCAGGGTGCGGGTCGTCCCGACGGCGCGTGCCCGCACCGTGTGGCCTCCCTCGGGGCCGTCGCCGGTGACGGTGAACGCCAGCCGGGCCGCGTCCCCGGCGGGCAGCCCGTGGGCCGCCCCGGCGGTCACCTCCCAGCCGTCGGGCCCGAGGCGCAGCAGGTAGGGGCTGAGTTCGGCCGCCTCGGCTCCGCCGAGCAGCGGCCGGTCGGTCGGGCCGCCCGGTGCCTCGGGCCACAGCATGGGGTGCTGGGGCACCCCGAGGCGCCGGACCCGGGCGTGCGCGGCGGTCAGCAACTCGCGGCAGCTGGCGGCCGGTTCCGCGGCCCAGGCGGCGGCGAGGAGCGCCCGGCTGAACACGCCGCGGACCTCGCCGCTCTGGGTCTCCGCCTCGTAGGCGCGCTCGGTCAGCCGGCTGGCGGCCAGCAGCGCGTGCCGGGGTTCGACGTGTCCGGCCATGGCCGTCGCGTCGCGGCCGGCCGGCGCCGGGGCGGGCCAGGACGGCCGTGGCGTGGCGTGTCGCGGGGTCAGCTCCGGATCCCGGGTTCCGCCGCCGGAGTAGCAGCAGTCGAGCACGGCCACCACGTGCGCGCCGGGTGCCGCGGTCGCGTCGAGGAGTGCGCCAAGTTCCTTGTCCACCAACGGGCCGTCGACCGCGAGCAGGGCCTGGCAGCGGCCGGTGGCCGCCTCGACGCGCTGGTGCCACGGGTCGGAGGTGTCGAGTTCGGTTCCGTGGCCGGAGAACCACAGCAGCGCCGTGTCCCCCGCGCCGGCCCGCCCGAGGTGGAAGCGGACGCCGGCCACGATCGCGGCGCGGGTCGCCGCGGCATCGTGGAGCTCGGCGACGTGCGCGCCGCGGGTCGCCAGCCAGGCCCGCGCGGCCACCACGTCGTTGACGGCGCCGCGCAGCGGGCGGCTCGACACGTCCGCCGGGTAGTCGTCGACACCGATCAGCAGGGCGTAGACCTGGGCCATGGACCGGATTATGGCGGCCCGGACCGGGCCCGCGCAGTGCTTCCCCCGGTCCGTTTCCGGGCCTTTTCCGGATGCCGTCGGGCGTCGCCCCGTGGCGGCGCCGCCCGTCGGCCGGGATGCTCGCACGCTCCCCCTCGGGAACGGGCCGCTCTATCGTGACGTCATGGGCAAGGACGACGAACTCCCGCCGGACACTCCCTCCCACGCCGCCATCCTGGAGGACCTCAGGGCGTTACGCCGCCCCGGCCTCGTCCGCCTGCGTGAGGCGCCGCCACCCGCGCTGCGGCGGGCCGCCGAACGCTGCGGGTTCTGCGCCGGGGAGGACGACGTCCCGGCCGGGGTGGAGGAGTTGCTGCGCGCGGCCGTGCGGCGGCTCGGCGAGGACGACGACCTGGGCCGGGCCGCGGCCTACAGCTTCGGTCTGGTCGCCGGCTTCCGGGGCGCCGCCGCGCAGGACCGACGCAGGCGGGCCGCCGGGGTGTACGGGATCGCCCCGGAGACCTTCCGCAGGGGGCCCGAGGAGCGGGTGCTCACGCAGCTCGCCGAGGCGGTGCTCGCGCTGTGCCGGGAACAGCTCGTCGGGCACGGGCTTAGGACGGTGCCCGCCCCCGGTCCGCGGCCCCGCGCCGTGGCGCGGGAGCCGCTGGGCGCCCAGGCCCCGCCCGAGACGTTCACCACCACGGTGGCCGATGCGCCGGTCTCCTTCCTGCTGCACGTCTCCCCGGTCGACCTGCTGCGGGACATCGACATCCTGGTGTCCTCGGAGAACGTCTACCTGGAGATGTCCAAGATTTTCATCCCCACCCTCTCCGGCTCGCTGCGCTCGGCGGCCGCGATCCGCAACGCGGCCGGGGAGTTGGTGGAGGACGTGCTCGCCAACGAACTCGCCCGGTGGGTGCGCCACCACCACCGGCCGGGGTCCCAGGTCAGGCCCGGCACGGTGGTCCCCACCTCGTCGGGCGCGCTGGCCGGGCAGGGGGTCCGACGGATCTACCACGCGGCCGTCGCGGTGCCGCTGCGTGACCGCGACGGGTACTCCGTGGCGCCCGACGACATCGCCCGCGCCGTGCGCGAGTCCTTCGTGTTGGCCCGCGCGGAGCGCGGGGAGTTCGACCCGCCGCTGTCCTCCATCTGCTTCCCGCTGCTGGGCGCGGGGCGCGGCGGGGTGCCGCCCGGGGTCAGTGCCCGGTGGATCGCCTGGGCGGTGCACGAGGAGTTGCAGCGCGACCCCGGCTGGGCCGTTCACCTGGTGACCAGGGACCGGTCCACGGCTGAGGCCGTCGCCGACCTCGTCACCCGGACGGATCCGACGGAAACCTGACGGTTCGTCGCCGGAATCGGCCCGGAAAAGCACCGGCGACGCAACGGTTTCGCCCGCCAGTTCCCCGGTTCGTCTCCCTACGCTGCCAGTCCGCAGTTCCGCGATGCCCCCGTTCCGCCGATTCGTGGCGGAACGTGCGACGGCGCACCACGCGGAATCCCGCCGACCGGAGGTGACGCGTGAGCGAATCGGCCCCGCCACCGGGGATACCGGCAGGGGAGACGTCATGAGCCCCGGACGTTCCTCCCCCGCCGTGACCTTCGTCGTTCCCACCGTGGAGTTCCCCGGGACCGGGGCACGGCGGTCGTCGCGCCTCGCCCCGGCTGGGATCCGCCTCGGCACGCTGAGCGGCGCGCTGCTCGCCGCCTGGGCCGCCATGGCCGGGGCCCAGGCGCTGACCGAGGCCGCGCTGCGCGCCGCGGAGGCGTGGCCCGGCCCGGCGGGGGAACCAGGTCCGCCCCACGGGTCGCCGGCGGAGTGGCAGGACGCCGCCTTCGCCGTCAGCCGGGCGAACGCCAAGATCGACGCCCTCCGCGCACGCGTCCCCCGCGCGGCGGCACCCGGCGGTCGGGGGGACGGGCCGCGCGAACTGCCGCCCGCCCTCACCCCGGTGGGCATGCGCCTCGACGAGATCCACGCGTGGCTCGCCCTGACGGACCGGACCGTGCGGCGTGCGGAGGCCGAACTCGCCCGGCAGACCGCGGCGCTGTGCGCCCCCGCCGGCGAGGACGGCCGGCCGGCGGTCACCGCTCGGCGGCTGTGGGCCCGCCGCGAACGGGCGCTCACGGAGTACGCCGAGGCCCGCACCGAGCGGGAGGCCGCGCGCGGCCTGCCGCCCTACGCCTCCCCGCTG
>NZ_SMKC01000185.1 GCF_004348315.1 Streptomyces sp. 8K308
GAGCGCGGGGGGGGCGCGGGGGCTAGGTGGCCGTCGCGTAAAGGTGGTCGATGTGGGCCGCGAAATCCCGCAGGACCGCCTCTCGGCGGATCTTCAGTGACGGCGTCAGGTAGCCGGACGCGATCGTGAAGTCGCGTGACAGCACGAGGAAGTCACGGATCGGCACCCCGCCAGGGGACTCCGCGTTGGCGTCGTCCACCGCACGCCGCAGGTGGCGCAGCAGCTCCGGGTCGCGGACGAGTTCGGCCGCCGACAGCTGACGGCGTTCCATCACCTGCTGCCAGTGCGCGAGCCCGTCCTGGTCGAGGGTAATGAGCGCGGCCAGGTGGGGCCGGTCGTCGCCCACCACCACGCACTGGCTGATCAGCGGGTGCGCCCGCAGCGCGTCCTCCAACGGCGCGGGTGCCACCGTCTCGCCCGCCGCCGTGATGATCAGGTCCTTCTTGCGGCCGGTGATCGTCAGATAGCCCTCGTCGTCGAACGAGCCGAGGTCGCCGGTGGCCAGCCAGCCCTCGCCGTCGGTGGCCGGCACCACCTCGCGCCGCGCCGCGTCCCAGTAGCCGCTGAACACCTGCCCGCCGCGCACCAGCACCTCGCCGTCCCTGGCGACGCGGACCTCCGTGCCCGGAACCGGCCAGCCGACGGTGCCGAGCCGCTGCGCGTTGGGCGGGGTGACGGTGGCCGCGGCCGTGGTCTCGGTGAGGCCCCAGCCCTCGTAGATCGAGATGCCGGCGCCCTCGAAGAACGCGCCGAGGCGCCGTCCGAGCGGCGAGCCGCCGCAGACCACGTGCCGCACCCGCCCGCCGAGGGCAGCCCTGATGCGCCGGTAGACCAGCGGGTCGTAGAGCGAGCGGGCCGCCCGCAGGCCCATGCCGGGGCCCTGGGCCATGCCGTGCTGTTGGGCCTCGGCGGCCGCGCCGTAGCGGCGGGCGATGCGGGCCGCCCGGTCGAAGGCCGCGCCACGGCCCAGCTTCTCGGCACGGGCCCGGCCGCTGTTGAAGACCTTCTCCAGCAGGTGCGGGATGGCGAACAGGAACGTCGGCTTGAAGCCGGCGAGGTCGGCAAGCAGGTCGTCGGTGTCGGTGTTCCGCGCGTGGCCGAGCCGCACCCTGGACCGCACGCAGCCGATGGCGACCAGCCGGCCGAGCACGTGGGCGAGCGGCAGGAACAGCAGCGTGGCGGGCGGTTCGTCCGTCAGCCGCCGGAAGATCGGGTAGAGCAGCGCGATCGCGTTGTCGACCTCGGCGAAGAGGTTGCCGTGGGTGAGCACGCAGCCCTTGGGCTGTGCCGTGGTGCCGGAGGTGTAGACGATGGTGGCCGCCAGCCAGGGCGCGAGGAGCGCGCGCCGCTCGGCGACGACCGCCTCCGGCAGGCTGCGTCCTGGCGCCGAGATGGGGCCGAGGATGCCGCCCTCGCGGGAGGAGATGGCGGTCAGCTGCCACAGGTGGTCGAGCCCGGGCAGCTCGTGGCGGACCGCGGTGACGACCCGCGCCTCCTCGCCGCCCTCGACGGCGCACGCCCGTACCCCCGCGTCCCGCAGGATCCACCGCACCTGCTGCGGCGAGCTCGTGGGGTAGATCGGCACGGTGATGAGGCCGGCGGCCCAGGCGGCGAAGTCGAGCAGCGTCCACTCGTAGCGCGGCCGCGACATGATGGCGAGCCGGTCACCGGGCCGCAGCCCGTGCGCGATCAGGCCCTTGGCGACGGCCGTGACCTCGGTCGCGAACTGGGCGCAGGTGACGTCGTACCAGGTACCGTCGCCGTGCCGGCGGCTGAACGCGACGTCGTCCGGCGCCTCGTAGGCGTTGACGTACGGCACGTCGGCGAAGCTGCCCTGCTCGACCGGGGGCACCAGCGGCGGCACCGACACCCGCACCACCCGCCCGTGCTCGACGCGCAGCCGCGGCGGGACGGCGGCGGGCCCCGCGGGCGCGGTCGCGGTCGGCGTGTTCGGCTGTGGCATCTGGTCCTCCCGGTGCGGCCCCGGTCAGGGGATGCCCCGGATTCTGCCGTCCCAAAGGCCCGTTGACCGGCGCCTTCACCGGATTCCCCGCACCGGGGCCGGCAACGCGTGGCGGTTACACGAATCGAGCACACGCCGCCCGCGCGAACGTTTCCGGAGCGTGACTTTCCGCCAACACTCCTCAACCGGAAGGAATCTTCCGTCATCCTCGGCGCCATGACGCGAAGAGCACCCTCGCCCAGCCGGCTCGGCGCGCTCGCCGCCGGCCTGCTGCTGGC
This sequence comes from Streptomyces sp. 8K308, assembly GCF_004348315.1. Lineage (GTDB taxonomy): Bacteria > Actinomycetota > Actinomycetes > Streptomycetales > Streptomycetaceae > Streptomyces. The sequence continues at coordinate 2,242 of NZ_SMKC01000185.1, forward strand.
CACCACCCTGGTCCTGTCCTCCCCCGCCGACGCCCGACACATCCTCACGTCCCCCGACTTCGCCGAGGCGCTGGACCGCGCCCTGGCCGATCCGCGGCTGGCCGGCGCCCGGGCGAGCGTCGTCGTGCGGGACGCGGCCACCGGCGAGACGCTGTACGAGCGCGGCGGCGACGACCGGTTGCTGCCGGCGTCCAACACCAAGCTGCTCACCTCGGCCGCCGCCATGGAGCTCCTCGGACCCGACCACCGCTACCGCACCGAGGCCGTCGCGGACGGCCGGGTCCACGGGCGCGAGCTGCGCGGCGACCTGTATCTGCGGGGCTCGGGCGACCCCACGATGCTCGCCGAGGACTACGCGGCCATCGCGGCCGGCATCGCGGCCCGCGGCATCACCAGGGTCAGCGGCGACCTGGTCGCCGACGACACCCGCTTCGACTCCGTCCGGCTCGGCCGCGCCTGGTCCTGGGACGGCGAGGGCGCCGCCTACTCGGCCGGCGTCTCGGCGCTGACCGTGGCCCCCGACACCGACTACGACGCCGGAACCGTACACGTCTCGGCCGCCCCGGGCTCCGCCGTCGGCGACCCGCCACACGTCACCCTCACCCCGGCCAGCGACCACGTGCCCGTGGACAACCGCGCCACCACGGTGGCCACCGGCCAGCCGGGCACCCTGTCCCTCAGCCGGCCGCACGGCTCGGACGCCGTGGTCGTCAGCGGCCGGATCCCGCTCGGCTCCGCGCCCACCACCGCCTGGATCGCCGTCGCCGACCCCACGGCGCACGCCACCGCGGTCTTCGCCGACGCGCTGGCGGCGCACGGCGTCCGCGTCGCCGGCGACACCGTCCTCGGCCGCGCGGCCCCGGAGGGAGCCACGCCGCTCGCCGCCCACGAGTCCATGCCGCTGTCCGAACTCCTGGTGCCTTTCATGAAGTTGTCCAACAACATGCACGCCGAGGCGCTGGTGAAGACCATCGGTCACGAGACGTCGGGCCGCGGCACCTGGTCGGCCGGCCTGGCCGCCATCCAGCGCTACGCGGCCGAACTCGGCCTGGACACCGGCGCCTACCGGCAGGTGGACGGCTCGGGGCTGTCCCGGATGAACCTGATGCCGGCCGCCGAACTCGCCACCCTGCTCACCGGGGTACGCGCCAAGCCCTGGTTCGGGCCCTGGTACGAGGCGCTGCCGGTGGCCTGCGCGGCGGACCGGATGGTCGGCGGCACGCTGCGCTCCCGGATGTGCGGCACCGCGGCGGCCGGCAACGCCCGTGCCAAGACCGGCTCGTTGACCGGCGCCACCGGCCTGTCCGGGTATGTGACGGCCGCGGACGGCCGGGAACTCGTGTTCAGCGTCCTGCTCGACGACTACCTGGGCGCGGCCCCCGAGGACATCGAGGACACCGTCGTCACGGCGCTCGCCGCCTCGGGCGGCCCGGCCGCCGGGACGGCGGCTCCCGCCGCCGACGCCCCCGGTCTCGAGTGCTCCTGGCTCAAGCCGGCCCGCTGCTGAGACCGCTCCGCGGGGTGGCCCGCAGAAAGGTCGTCACGGTCGAGCGGAAGCCCGTGTGGCCGGTGCGGGCCGCGTGGCGGAGGCACCACACCTCCGGATCCTCGCGGGACTCGGCGCCGGAGGACGCCTCGTCGCACGTGGTGCACTCCGCCGCGTAGATCGGCGGACCCCCGTACGGGTCGAGCGACAGCAGCCAGTCCACGAACCGGGAGACCATCACGCCACACCGCGCCCTGCGGTGACGTCGAACCGGCAGAACACGCTCTTCCCCCCGGCGTCGCGCGGCGCCCACCACGTCGCGTCCGCCAGGCTCTGCACGATGAAGAGACCCCGCCCGTGCTCGGGCAACAGGTCAAGCCCGCTGGGGTCGCCGGACGGCAGTCGCGGCGGCGCCGGGTCCTCGTCGGTGACCTCCACGAACAGCCAGCGCGGCCAGTACCGCAGCGTCAGCCCGATGCGTCGCCGCCCGGCGACGTGCCGGACGGCGTTCCCCACCAACTCCGAGACGCAGAGCACGACGTCGTCGACCAGCCAGGGCAACTCCCAGTCGTCCAGGGTCTCCCGCGCCATGCGGCGGGCGACCGGCGGCGTGTCCTCGGCATCGGCGAGCAGTGCGACGGACCGGAACCGGTAGGCGGTGGCAAACGCGGCGGGTTCCAGCGGCACCGGTCGCGCGGTCGGCATGAGCAGCTCTCTCGCGTCCGGTGACGGCGCCGTCATCGTGAACCCCCTCCATGAGCCAAGCGAAGCTCTCATATGCTCAGTGGAGCGGGTAAGCGGTCCAATTCGGAACGTTCACGAGGGGGGTCACATACACACTGAGGGGGGTCACATGGTGCGCGGGCGGCGCGCCCCCGTGAGCCCCCCGGCGCGCGGGGGGCACGGCGGGCGGCCGGGCGTCAGCCGGCCGGCGGCCAGGGCGCCCAGCCGGCCGGCAACGCGCGCAGCCGCCGCCGCCCCTCGGCCAGCCTGGCCCGCGACATCTCTTCGGCCGACGAGGCACCGGCCCGGTAGTCCCCGTCCTGGACCGTGCCGACCCGGTAACGGACGGGCGTGCCACTGAAGGCCCGGTACTCCTCCTGGAACCGTCCGGCGGCCACGGCGAGCACCAGCTGTTCCAAATCCTCGACCCGCTCCTCCGCGCTCTCGTCGCAGGCGTCGCACCCGCACACCGGATGGACGAAGCCACCCCACACCCCGGCGCGCACCCTCAGCCCCGGGTAGGCGGTGAACGTGAGCTCCAGCGGCGCGCCGTCGCCCCGCGCCGGCGTCAGCCGCACCACCCGGCCGTCCGCCTCCGACGCGTCCCGGAAGACCTGCCGCGGCAACGACGGGCGCACATACGACGACATGACCGGAGCCTAACCACCGCCGTGGCTCGTCACCGCTTCTTTTCGAACAGCGCGGCCCACAGGAACGGCTCCCCGAAGTGTGGGGAGTCGGCCGGCTCGTCGCGCATCCGGCGCAGCTCGACCTCGTCGAGGTCGGCGAGGATCCGGCGCAGCGACTCGGGGGTGTACGCGAGGCCGCCCCCGAGGTCGCCGGCTCGGTAGAGGTCGGCGTCCGACAGCTCGGTGCCGGAACCCTCGACGCCCGCCGCGAAGCAGGTGAGGGCGAGGTGTCCGCCGGGCGCCAGGGCCCGGTCGAGGAGCGCCAGGTAGCTGACGCGACGGTGCGGCGGCAGGTGGTGGAAGCAGCCCGAGTCGTGGATCAGGTCGTAGGGACCGGCGAGTTCACCATGCCCGACGAGTTCGAACGCGTCGCCGCAGCGGAACCGCACGTCGACGCCGGCCGCCGCCGCTCGCTCCGCCGCCCAGGCCACTGCGGCCGGCGACAGGTCGACGGCATCCACGGCGAAGCCGCGCCCGGCGAGGTGGACCGCGTTGCGCCCGGGGCCGCAGCCGAGGTCGAGCGCCCGGCCGCCCGGCGCGACCAGGCCGCGCTCCAGGTAGGAGACCAGGTTCTCGTCCGGCTTGGCGACGAAGAACGGCACCGGCCGCTCCCGGTCCGCGTAGAAGGCCTCCCAGCGGTCGGCCGCCGGCGCGAACATCCCGTCCAGCAGCCGCAGTACGTCCTCGACGGTGCGTATCTCCCGTTCCATGCCGGAAGCCTAGGTACGCGACCGACGAAAGGCCAGGTCAGGGCGGGTGCGGCGGGGCCGGAGCCGGGCGGCTCCCGGGGCGCCACGGGGGTCCGGGAGCCGGGGTCCACGAGGCCGACGGTCGGCTGCCGGCACCACCCCAGGGCGCCGTGCGGGGCCCTTCCAGGGCCCCGCCGCGGCCGCTTTCTCGTCCGTTACGCGGCGGCCCGCACCGGGGCCGCCCCGTCGACGCCGTCGATCTCGAAGCTGGTGGCGTGCTCGTAGGCCTCGCGGTCCAGGATGTCCTCGCGCGCCGCCACGATCACCGGCACGGCCGCCTGGCCCGCCACGTTGGTCGCGGTGCGCACCATGTCCAGGATCGGGTCGATGGCCAGCAGCAGGCCGACGCCCTCCAGCGGGAGACCCAGGGTGGAGAGGGTCAGCGTGGTCATCACGGTGGCGCCGGTGAGGCCGGCGGTGGCGGCGGAGCCGATCACCGAGACGAAGACGATCAGCACGTAGTCCTGCACGCCCAGGCTGACGTCGAAGATCTCCGCGACGAAGATCGCCGCCAGCGCCGGGTAGATCGCGGCGCAGCCGTCCATCTTGGTCGTGGCGCCGAACGGCACGGCGAACGAGCCGTACTCGCGGGGCACGCCGAGCCGCTCGGTGACCTTCTGGGTCACGGGCAGCGTGCCGACCGAGGAGCGGGAGACGAACGCCAGCTGGATCGCGGGCCAGGCGGCGCGGAAGAACCGCAGCGGGTCGACGCCGGCGACGAAGCGCAGCAGCAGCGGGTAGACGCCGAACAGCACCAGCGCGCAGCCGACGTACACGTCGACGGTGAAGGTCGCGTAGTCGCCGAGCAGGTCCCAGCCGTACTCGTTGATCGCGCGGCCGATCAGGCCGATCGTGCCGATCGGGGCCAGCCGGATCACCCACCACAGCGCCTTCTGCAGCAGCGCGAGCGCCGTCTCGCCGAAGGTGATCAGCGGCGCGGCCCGGTCACCGAGCTGGAGCGCGGCGATGCCGACGGCGGCGGCGAGGAACACGATCTGCAGCACGTTCAGCTCGGTGAACGGCGTGACGACGTCGGTCGGGATGATGCCGGTCAGGAAGTCGAGCCAGGAGCCCTCGGTCTCCGGCGCAGAGCCGTCGGCCGGGGTGAGGCCCGTGCCGTCGCCGGGGTTGGTGATCAGGCCGATGACGATGCCGATGGCGACGGCGATCAGCGAGGTGGCCAGGAACCACAGCAGCGTCTGGCCGGCCAGGCGGGCGGCGTTGGAGACGTTGCGGAGGCTGGTGATGGAGACGGCGATGGCGAAGAAGACCAGAGGCGCGACGGCGAGCCGCAGCAGCTGGACGAAGTTTCCACCGATCTCGTCGAGGGTGCGGCCGAGCCACTCGGCCTCGGTGGTGCGGGCTATCCAGCCGAGCAGGACGCCGAGCACGAGGCCGATGAGGATCTGGGCCCAGAACGGGGGCAGGGATATCGAGAGCCGTCTGCCGTCGCGGGTGGGGGACGGGGTTGACACAGGGCACACTCCGGTCAGGTGTGAATGACATGCGAGCGCGGCGTGGGAACGTGGCGCGCGAGTAGGGTCGCCGGGATCGGCGTCGGGTAAACGCGGATCAGCGACAGGCCGCGCTCAGACAGCGGCAGAGATCGATGTGCAGGCGCGCCACGAGCAGAGTGCTCGGGTCAGAGAGGGGCGCGGCTGCGGTGTTCACGTCCACGACGGTAGCACCAGGTTTCGGACACGTCATGGGTCCGATCACAACTACGGGTGAGGAATGGGGAGATGACAGCGGGGCGTGAGGCGGATCACTCCGCCGGGCCTCACTGGACGTCGTCCTCCATGGACTGGTTGGCCTGCAGCCGGTCCCTGGCCCGCTCGATCCGGGGCGCGATCTGCTGCGACATCGCGTCCCGCTGGCGCCGCAGCACGACATAGCTGACGGGCGCCGACACGATGATCGACAGCAGCGCGATCCACAGCGGGTTCGCCACCCCGAACGACTCCGGCAGCACGCCGACGTAGGCGAGCAGCGCGATCACGACGAACGACACGGCAAACACGCCAAACCGCGCCACACTATACCGCACCGCGGCACCGCCTGCGACGCCGCCTGCGGCGGGCTCGGCCACGTCCGCCCTCCGGGCGGGCCCGGCGGAGCCAGCCCCGTCGGCCGGCTTGGCCACGTCAACCTGAACCGCACCACCAGCCGTCCGCTCGGCGCCAGCCTCGCCGGCCTCGCCGGCACCAGCAGCCGTCCGTTCGGCGCCAGCCGAGCCGGCCCCACCAGCGGGCTCGGCCACGTCGACCGTGACGGCATCAGCAGCCATCGGCTCGGCGCCAGCCTCGCCGGCACCGCCGGCGGGCTCGGCCACGTCAACCTGGACCGCACCGCCAGCCGTCGGTTCGGCGCCAGCCTCGCCGGCGGCCGAGTCCGCGGGGGTGACGCCGGCCTCGTCGGCCGCGTCAGCGGCCTCGGCGGCTTTCGTGCTGTGGCTCACGGTGCCACCTCCCGGTCCCACGCTGACTTGTCCCACTTTGGCTGACTCCCAGTGAAGCACAGGTACCGGGCCGGTCCTCAGCGACCCCGGCGACACCGCCACGGCCAAGGGGGAGCCACATCGTTATGTCGTCGCGGTAGTCGTCGTCCGCGACCCTGATCGCGGCCGGGAGGCGGCCCACCTCCTGGTAGCCGCAGGCCGCGTAGAAGCGTTCCAGGCCGAGGCCGCCCCGGCAGCCGAGGCGGATGCCGGTGGCGCCAGGCAGCACGCGGTGGGCCGCCGACGCGGCGGCCGCCAGCAGGTCGCGGCCGACGCCCGTGCCCTGGAGGTCGGGGTGGACCATGACCGTGCTCAGCCCGAGCCAGTGGCCCATCAGCGGGTGCGCGTTGAGCTTGAAGAACGCCGTGGCCACCGGCCCGGCCGCCCCGCCTCCGGCCGGCAGGCCGATCAGCAGCCGGGTGGTGCCCTCGGCCATGCCGACCAGGTGCTGCCGCAGCGCCGGCGCCACGTCCGCCGTCGTCACCGGCGGCACGAAGCCGACCGCGCCGCCCGCGTTGGTGACGTCGGCCCACAACTCCGCCAAACGCTCCCGGAGTTCGACCGTGACCGCCGGGTCGAGCACGAACCGCAACCGCATGTCGCCCCCGCTCACACCCGCATCGGCTGGGGCGACTCACGACGGTCCGGGTCAGGGCCGTCGTACTCGCGCACCACCTCGTACCGCGTGTTGCGCTCCACCGGGCGGAAGCCGGCGTCCCTGATCAGCTCGAGCAGGTCGTCCCTGGTGAGCTTGTCGGGCGTGCCGAAGTTGTCCGCGTCGTGCGTGATCTTGTACTCGACGACCGAGCCGTCCATGTCGTCCGCGCCGTGCTGCAGCGCCAGCTGGGCGGTCTGCACCCCGTGCATCACCCAGAACACCTTCACGTGCGGCACGTTGTCGAACAGCAGCCGGGAGACCGCGAAGGTGCGCAGCGCCTCGGCGCCGGTGGCCATGGTGGTCCTGGCCTGGAGCCGGTTGCGGATCTTGCCGTCCTTCATGTCGACGAAGTCGTGCTGGTAGCGCAGCGGGATGAAGACCTGGAAGCCGCCGGTCTCGTCCTGGAGTTCACGCAGCCGCAGCACGTGGTCCACCCGGTGGCGGCGCTCCTCGATGTGGCCGTAGAGCATGGTGCAGGGCGTCTTGAGGCCCTTGGAGTGCGCCAGGCGGTGGATCCGCGACCAGTCCTCCCAGTGGGTCTTGTGGTCGACGATGTGCTGCCTGACCTCCCAGTCGAAGATCTCCGCGCCGCCGCCGGTCAGCGACTCGAGACCGGCGTCGATCAACTCGTCGAGGATCTCGGAGGCCGGCATGCCCGAGATGGTCTCGAAGTGGTGGATCTCGGTCGCGGTGAACGCCTTCAGCTGCACCGTCTCCGGCAGCGCCTCCTTGAGCGCCCGCAGCGAGCGCGGATAGTACCGCCAGGGCAGCGACGGATGCAGGCCGTTGACGATGTGCAGCTCGGTGAGCTGGTCGTTCTCCATCGCCTTGGCGAGCCGCACGGCCTCCTCGATACGCATCGTGTACGCGTCCTTCTCGCCCGGCTTGCGCTGGAACGAGCAGTAGGCGCACGAGGCCGTGCACACGTTGGTCATGTTCAGGTGACGGTTGACGTTGAAGTAGACGACGTCGCCGTTCTTCCTGGTCCGCACCTCGTGCGCGAGGCCGCCGAGCCACGCCAGGTCGTCGGACTCGTAGAGGGCGATGCCGTCCTCCCGGGACAACCGCTCCCCGGCGCGCACCTTCTCCTCGAGATCCCGCTTGAGCCCCGCGTCCATGCGCCGCGCCTCCCTCTCGCACCGTGCCGGCCGCCCGGCGGGCGACCGCCGGACCGAACACGAGACTACGCCCGCACCCCGTCGGGCAGGTCGCCGACCCGGTTCTCCCACTTCGTGGACAGCACGATCGTGGTCCTGGTGCGGGAGACGCCCTTGGTGGAGGAGAGCCGGCGGATGGTGCGCTCGAGACCGTCCACGTCGGTGGCGCGGACCTTCAGCATGAACGAGTCGTCCCCGGCGATGAACCAGCAGTCCTCGATCTCGGCCAGCTCCCGCAGCCGGCCAGCGACGTCCTCGTGGTCCACGGAGTCCGACAGCTGGATGCCGATCAGCGCGGTGACGCCGAGGCCGAGCGAACGGGCGTCCACCGTGGCCCGGTAGCCGGTGATGACGCCGGCCGCCTCCAGGCGGTTGATCCGGTCGGTGACACTCGGCCCCGAGAGGCCCACCAGACGGCCGAGCTCGGCGTAGGACGCCCGGCCGTTCTCCCGAAGGGCCTGGATGAGCTGCCTGTCCACCGCGTCCATCGTCGCAGAGCCTTCCTCGTCCCCTGGTCGATTGCACAGACGAATCTAAGGCATTCGCCCCCGGCGACCTACGAGTGGTGGGCCGAACGAGCGGCGCCACCCCCCAGCTCCCCGCGCCACCGCCGGTACAGGTCGTGCGCCACGCCCACCGCGTCCAGCGCCCGGCCGGCCACGAAGTCCACCGCGTCCTGGAGCTGGCTCGCCCCGGCGTAGAACGCGGGCGACGCCGGCAGCACCACGGCCCCCGCCTCGTCCAACTCCACCAGCTGCCGCAGCGTCTGCCCCGCGAGCGGCGTCTCCCGCACCACCACCACCAGCGGCCGCCGCTCCTTCAACGTGACCGACGCGGCCCGCTGCAGCAGGTCCTTCGACAGGCCGAGCGACACCCCGGCCACCGCCGCCGTCGAGGCCGGCACGATCAACATGCCCCGCGCCCGGTACGAGCCGGACGACGGGCCGGCCGCCAGATCGCCGGGACGCCAGCACCGCACCGCGTCCCCCGACAGGTCGGGCAGCTCGGCCAGATACGCGTCCGGCTTGCCGTCGGCCCCGCGCGCCAGCCAGCTCCGCAGGTCCTCCTGCCAGTGCCCGTCCCGGAACGACACCCCCGTCTCGTCGAGCAGCGTCAGCCGCGCCGCCCGGCTGACCACCAGGTCGACCGACTCGCCGGCCGCGAGCAGCGCCCGCAGCACCGCGGCCGCGTAGGGCGTCCCCGAGGCGCCCGACACTCCGACGATCCACGGCTCACGACGCTCGGGACGCTCAGAACGGGGGGGTTGCTCCATACCGAAAGGCTAGGCCCCGTCCTGGCCCACGCCGTTGAGAGGCCCGCCGGCCACCGTTAGCTAACAAGCGGCTTACCGGACGGTGACGCCTCGGCCACAGGGGGCACTCCGAGGCGGGGCTCGATCGTTGCCCGTGGAGACTGGTCCCGCGTCCCCCGTGACGCGGGACGAGCCGCCGGGTGTCACGACACCGCCTCCCGCCGACCAGGCCCCCACCGACCAGGAGTGAGCCATCAGTACCCGCCCGAGCAACCGACCGCTCATCACGCGGCTCGCCGCCCTCGGCGGCGCCGCGCTGCTCACGGCCACCACCGGCGCCTGCCAGGTGATACAGCAGGCGCAAGCCGGTCTGGAGGTCTCGGACGCCGCCGACGAGCTGCTGTCCTGGGAGGCGCTGACCGTCGGCGCCACCCTGGAGGCGACCCCGGAGGAGGTCTACGCCTACCTGCAGCGCGCGGCCGCACGGGACGGCGGCACCGTCCAGCCCTCCGCCGACCAGGCGAGGCTGCTGGCCGACCTCGAGCTCACCATCGCGGTCGGCGACCCGGAGCGCGAGACCCAGATGCGCGAACTCGACCCCGACGACGAGCTGGACGGCGCGATGACCGTCAACTTCGGCGGCCGGGACGTGGCGGGCGTGAAGAACATAGGGGACAACACCTACGTCCGGGTCGGCGCCCAGGCCGTCGTGGACGACGTCTACGGCGGCGGCGAGGCGGCCGTCGCCCGCGCCCAGCGCCTCGAGCAGGACGCGGCCCAGCTCCCCGACTCGCTCACCGCCGCCCGCAACGCGCTGGCCGGCAACTGGGTCGAGATCGACCCCGACCGCTACGCCGACTACGCGGCCGCGCTCAGCGAGGGCGGCGGCGACGGCGTCAGCGCCGACGCCGCGGGGCGGATGGCCGGCGCCCTCATCGATGGCGGCGAGCTGCTGACGCCCGAGGCGCAGTGGGAGTTCGTCGAGGCCCTGGAGACGACGCTGCGGTCCGAGGCCACGCTCAGACCGTCGGGGGAGGCGCGCGGCGCCGAGCTCGTCACCGTCACGATGGCCTCCGACGACGCGCGCCGCGCCCTGGCCCCGCTCCTGGCGCTGCTGACCGCCCAGACCGAGCGGTTCGGCCTCCCGCCGCTGGTCGACCGGAGCACCGACACGACCGAGCCGGTCGAGGCCGGCCTGGAGATCCGCAACGGCGTGCTCACCGCCGCCACCTTCGACCTCGGCCAGTTCGCCGGCCCCGACGCCGGCTCGCTGCCGCTGCGGCTGGCCCTCACCGGCGGCTCCGCGCTCTCCCTCAACCCGCCCGACCCGGCCGACGGCCAGCTCGCCCCGGAGGACCTGACGGTCGCCCTGCTCTACCTGGAGATGCTCGACGAGCGGCGCGAGGCCGACGACGGCCGCGCCGACGTCCCGGGGCCCATGCAGCCGTAAGGCCGTTCGGTTTGTCCCACGCTGCCCTACGCTGGGAGGCATGCCCGAACTCCCCGAGGTCGAGGCGCTCCGCGAGTTCCTGACCGGCTCCGCCGTGGGCCGCCGGGTCCGCCGCGCGATGCCGGTCGCCTTCCACGTCATGAAGACCTACGAGCCGCCGCTCACCGCCGTCGAGGGCCAGCCCGTCACGGCGGTGGCCAGGCACGGCAAGTTCCTCGACCTCACGGTCGGCGAGTTCCACCTCGTCATCCACCTCGCGCGCGCCGGCTGGCTGCGCTGGCAGGACCGCCTCCCCGCCACCCCGCCACGCCCAGGCAAGGGCCCGCTCGCCCTCCGGATCGCGCTCGACACCCCGGAGGGTGCCGGCTTCGACCTCACCGAGGCCGGCACCCAGAAGCGGCTCGCCGTCTACTGCGTCCGCGACCCGGCCGACGTCCCGGGCGTCGCCCGCCTCGGCCCCGACCCGCTCTCCCCCGACTTCACCCCCGCCGCGCTCGCCGCGCTGCTGCGCGACGAGAACCGCCAGCTCAAGGGCGTCCTGCGGG